>JAZNKK010000024.1:0-2189 GCA_045578545.1 Lachnospiraceae bacterium | reverse complement strand
GAGGATGCCAATATGGGAATTAATGCCGGAGATTCTATTACTATGGAACAATGTTTATATGGTCTTCTTGTTGGCTCCGCCAACGAAGTGGCTTACGCCATGGCAGAGCATATCTGTGGTGAAGGCAATGTGGAAGCATTTTCGGATTTGATGAATGCAAAAGCCAAAGAACTCGGATGTACCGATTCCAACTTTATTACGCCTAACGGAATCCATGATGAGAACCATTATACCTCTGCACATGATATGGCTTTGATTGCACAAGCATTTTTCTCTAATGAAATGCTTGCTAAAATGTCCTGTACTACAAGTTACCATGTTCCACAGACTCCCACCCAGCCAAGAGAAGATATGATTGTCTGGGCAAAAAGCAAATTGCTTCCCGGTAAGGAATACGAATATGAACACCTTGTCGGCACCAAAACCGGCTATACCGATGATGCGCGTCAGACTCTGGTTTCCTGCGCACAAAAGGACGGAATGAAATTGGTCTGTGTCATCTTAAAAGAAGAAACTCCCGGACAGTTTACCGATACGATTGAGTTATTTAACTATGGCTTCGATAATTTCTACGCGGCTTCTGTTGCTGAAAACGATACCAATTACTCCATTGATACTTCCGGCTTCTTTTCTACCGGTACGGATTTTTTTGGAAGTAACAAACCGATTTTGCAGATAGACCCGGATGCCTACATTGTAATTCCCGATACGGTAGATTTTATGGATGTGAACTCCTCTCTTAGCTATGACAATCTGAAACCTGATGAAATCGCCCGGATAAATTATTCCATTCATTCAATTCCGGTTGGTTCTGCTTCTTTGATACCTATCCGGGAGACTCCGGTTACCTTTGATTTCGGTACCACTCCACAGATTGTAGATACGCCTGTACAGGAAGATGATACCGTATACATTAATATAAAAAATGTAATTGTTGCTGTTATGGCACTTTCACTTTTATTGATTGTTATATTTATGATACGTTCTTTGTTTGTTAATTCCAGAAAAAGCCGACGTCGTAGCCGTATCATGAGGAAATACAAAGGCTCCGGAACCAAAGACCTTGACTGGAGAGATATGAAACCGTTTTAAACAAAAAAAGCCTAGGGCTCTTTTAGAGCCCGGGCTTTTTCTTTTATAAGTTTGGCATCTTCTGAAGATACCCATTTGCTGGTTTTTACAGCGTAAGTTCCGCCGTGTTCTGCTTTTCGTATGCGAAGTTTGCTCTTCGTATATCCGTGACGGAAACAATGTGCCACATTATGATAATGTTTTCCGTTTGAACTAAACCATTTTATTTTATTTTTTAATGATTTCCCGCAACGGAAGCATTTTACATCGGTTACTTCCTTATCTCCAAATAATCCCGATTTATCCGGGAATGTCCGGGAAATGTATTTATCATAGTCCGAAAATTTGATATATATTTCTTTTTCCTTACTATCCGGGATTACAAATGTATCAAAAGATACTTTTTCGAGCACTTCCGGATCTTCAATCATATCAAAGACCTGTGCCGTATAATAGGCATCGCTGAATGCCCTGTGGAACGGAATATCTTTAGGAATTCCCAGCATGTCAATTGCATATTCAAGCGAACGCCTGCTTTTTTTATCCTCATATGCAATGCTGAATAATTTTTGGATATCAAGATACTTAACCGGTCTGTCTGACAACGGTTCCATTCCGTAATATTCCATATTTCTCTGCAGTTCCAACAAATCGAGAGGCCCCCATGTACAAAACATGCAATCCTCACCGCACCATTCCAAAAACTTCTCCATTACTTCCTCAAATGGCTTTCCCTTTTCAAGTTGTTCCATCTGTAAATGAATCAGTTTACTGGTGATATAGTGCATCTCATGGTAAATCTGTGGTTTTATCAGTTCGGAAAACTCACCAACCATATCCCGGTTTTCGTTTAATTTGACTGCACCGATTTCTACTATCTCAAACGGAAGCTGCCGTCCGTCCTTATCCACACGCGACGCATGGTCCGGATGAGAACTCTGATTCCATTCGAGGTCAAAAATGATATAATTCATAAAAACCTCAAAGCCCGGTCATATTTCTATGACCAGGCCTTATTTGAAAACTTATGCTTCTTTTTCCTTTTTAGATTTTACTAAGAATACACTAATAAGTAAAGCAACAATATACAGTGCCAATGTTACATAAAGTACTGTCTG
>JAZNKK010000023.1:0-14729 GCA_045578545.1 Lachnospiraceae bacterium | reverse complement strand
AGATATTGTTTCTCCTGAACTTCCGATAGTAATATCAAATGCGCCTTCTTCTTGACATAATTTCATATATAATAGAACATCTGCCACAGCAATCAATCCACAACCGTATTCACGAAGTTCTGTTCCGGTTCTGGAATTATTAAAAAATATTTGTTGATTTGCAAATTCTCCATTGTTATATGTATCAAACCAATTCTGATTACCACCGTAAGAAGGAATAATTTCTCCTGTATCTGATTTTATATAATCTATAGAAATATAATCCTGCTCCAACGATGTTATTCGAATGTCCGAAAAAAGTGGATTCGGGTCTGCAAAATGGTAATACCCTTCCATTTTAGTTGCCTCACTATAACCATCCATGATGGTATCTCCATCCGTATCAATGCTTGTCGGATTCGATGTACAAATGACTACTTCTTTATTTAATAGGATATCCGAATAATTATTTAATCCCAGATGTGTCGGCATTGTAAAACCATATATTCCGTAAGCATATTCTAACACTTCTCCTAAGGTAGGGCACTCATATATACCACTTTCATTTGGTCCTTCAAACAATTCATGTTCTACATAAATCTCGTCCAAATCAAGCAATGCATCTCCATCATAATCCCGGGTGCTTCCCTGTCTGATTACACCAAAATCTTCCGGCAATGCCGTCATGGTAAGTCCGCAATAAAGCATAACTCCTTCTTCTGTATAATCAATGGTTTCCCACTCACAAATGTATGCTTTAGTTATAGAATCTCCCGGTACATTATTCCACTGCCCGTACCAGTTATTGTAATGACCATATATTTCCAAATGAAATTCAAACGTATAATTAGGTTCACCACTCACCCAGTTGGTATAGGTAAACGGTTCTTCTGTAATCCATTTAAATTCATAAGGATACCCTTCAGAATATCCGCCAATCCAATACCTTTGTGCCACATCAGTGGCTAAAATAACATCTTCAAAAAATGCCTGCTCTTCTTCAGTATTTATCGTAGCCAAATGACCATCTACACTTTCACAATAGTCCCTTGCTTCCAGCCAAGTGGCAGGTCCTTCATAAATCGTGTACATATGACCATTATAAAAATATACTTCTTTTTCTTCCCCGTTGATATTAACAATACCTGTCTGAGAATCTACAATTGCTGTATCTGTAGTTGATATTACACCATCAGTCATTGTCTCTTCTACGCTTATAACATTTATAGCATTTGACGATACTTCTGACATTACGATTTCTCCGCTTTCCGACAAAACGGCCATCGCTCCCATTACTGCCGTGTTATCCTCCGGACTAATTCCCAGCTGTTCGTACCAAAGTTCCCGATCCATCAGGCAATAGGTTCCAAGATAGTTCGTCTCCGCATAGACCGTATGATTTTCATAATCGTACTGTGTTTCAATGGGAATAAGCATATTTACTGCATCCGCCCAAAAGAAAACCGTGAAGCGTCCAATTCCCGCATTTTCTTCCGAAAGTTCCACATACGCACCACTGGTATTATCCCGGTACTCTTCCTTTATCTCAAAGAAAAGTGTCATATCCTGCACCGGCATGTCATATTCTAACTCTACCACCATACCGCTAATGGCATCGTTTGCTACCGTCCCTGCAAATCCGCTTTCTTCGATATCCATATTTTCAATATAGCCTGCCGCCATACCATCTAAAGAAAAACGATAGGTATTTTCTACGGTATTTACCTCTTCCAGAGCTTCACTATCCGGTGAAACCGTCTGCTGTATCAGATATTCATTGTCTGCCACGCCATTCGTATTGGTGCTTAAAGGATTTAATCCCAAGGCAAGCTCCTCTCCGTCTTCGATTCCGTCTCCATCGCTATCCGGTAAGGCAATGCCGGTTCCGTATGTATTTTTTTCATCATAATCACTGATGCCATCTCTGTCTGTATCTGTATTCAAAGGGTTAGCACCTGCATCCATTTCCTCCCGGTTACTGATTCCGTCCCCATCGGAGTCTGCATCCGCATCCGTCACCCCTGCTTCTACGGAAGTACGATTGGTTGCATCGGTATTTGTCACAAAAAGTTCTTCATAATCCGTTAAGCCGTCATCATCACTGTCTGTTTTATTCGGGTCGCAACCTACAAGTTCCTCCACGTCATCAGGAACGCCGTCACCGTCTGTATCTGTGGTTAAATCCAGCTCTGTTTCATTATCCGACACGTTTCCTTCATTATCCGATACCGAAGGATTGTCATCTCCTTCCCCTTCATTCTCCGATACTGAAGGTTCGCCGCCTTCTCCCTCATTATCCGACACCGAAGGGTCATCTCCTGCTCCCGCATCGTCGCCGCTCTCATCTCCAATCACGGCATAATCTTCTCCGATGAAGGCCGCCATAGCCTGGTTCTTTCCGCCGTTAATTCCGTTTGCCTCAATCGTAATCTTCTCTGCTATCAGTATAACATTATTCATGTTCAAATTCATCGAATTAATACGAATTTCCCCGTGGGGTGCATAAATCAATCCGTTCACGTTTACGTTGGTGGATTCAATTACCACATCCCCGGTAGCAGAATAGATTACCACATCTCCGGTATTCTTCACTTCTCCGTTGAAGACCAAATCGGATTCTGCCATAACACCGGCATTTAAGGTAATGTTTCCGGTCAGTTCAATGCTTCCTTCGCCCTCCAGCGGAGTATTAATGTTGATATTTGTATCCTCCAATGCATAATCTTCAGACAAAACCTCCGTGTTCGCCGAAAAATATGCAGCCTCCAAAGCTGCGCCAATATCCGGCATTCCGATATAGGCCTCCGGATTTCCAAGATTCTCCGTCCGGGTTCCGTTGATGTTAACATTCTGGCTGCTTGTTACAATCGAGCCGTTGGTAGCCACATTTCCGTTGATACCCACGTTATTCGTTGTAAGGGTAATGGCCCCCTCTTCTCCCGACGATGCAAACATCATGTAGGGGTATTCGCCAGTTGCCGCATACGCGGTCATACCCACCGCATTTCCAAGCAAAGATGACACCATGATAATCAGCGCCATCATTCCGGCTATCTGCCGCCTTTTCTCTCCGTATTTTTTTACTTTCATCTTCTTTTTTCTCCTTTTCTCACTGCCATATCAAATATGACGTTTTTTCACCTCCATTCTATTTTTTTCTATTCAAAAAACAACCCCATTTGCATAAACGTCGCGTTTTTTGCATAAACGTCGTGTTTTTTCGCAAATTTTTTCTTGACAAATACATCAAACACGCTTCTTAGTGTACTTTTTATCCAATTCCACATTCATACAAACGTTTCATATATTCTCTCCTACATTCAGTAACCTTTCGATAAGCAATATCAATGTCTTGACCGTTGCTTAAATAGATAATTCTTTTTTCAATAGATTTAATCTCGTCCAAATTAACAATATACCCCTGGTGACATCGATAAAACCAAGTATTCTGCAACAAATTTTCAATTTCTGTCATCGTATTACTGCAACGAAGCTCACCTTCTTTGGTATGAATTATCACATAGTGTTTCTTCTTGGTTTCAAAGCAAACAATATCTTTTAAGACAATATTTCTTTCTCCATATCCAATTATATTTAAACAAATCACATCATTTCTTCGCAATATAATGTTCACGGAATCTAACGCTTCTTTTATTTCCTCCTCCAAGCTATACTTATGCAAATAACGAAATGCATTTACCAGATAACCTCTTCTGGACATTTCTATATGATTGGTCAATATTATATATATGCCATTAGCGTTATATTTTCTTGCTCTTCTTATCGTTTCGAATCCGTCAATCCCGGGCATTTCAATATCAACAAACGTCACATCATATATTTCTTCTTTCTCAAGATATTCTTCTCCGGAAGAATATAGATCCACAATATTTTTCGCTTCTTGAAATTCATTGTTTTTAATTATTTGACTCACTTTTTCTTGCCAAATTAATTCATCATCTAAAATAGCAATTTTCATATTTTCCCCTTTTATATATCTGTATTATAAAACGTGCAATTTTATTATATTTATACCATATTACCATAAATAAGGAAAGAATCTTCTCTGACTCTCAGTCTTCTCACACGAAGCGCTATGCCATTTCTATCGGGTGCACTTGAAGACTTTCATTCGGCAGAAACACGCACTGTCACACATCAAAAAAGGCCTTGGCACCGAAATTGATACCAAGACCTTTTCTTACTCCATTACATTCACATTCCTATTCTGCCACGATATATTTATCCAAAATTGCCTGAACGGTTCCGTCGGCAATTAACTCTTCCAACGCCTGATTTACCTGGGCCAAAAGTTCCTCGTTGTCCTGTGCGATACAAGCTGCATATTCTTCGATTGCATACTCAGTATCAAGAATCACAAGGCCTTCATTGGCTGCAACAAAATTGATTGCCGGCTGGTTGTCGATGATGACTGCATCAACCTTTCCCTGAAGGAGGGCAAGGATTGCATCGGCACCCTTGTTGTACTGTGTTACATAATCGCTGCCGAATTCGTCCGTTGCATAAATATCACCTGTGGTGGAAAGCTGTACACCAATCATGTGACCTGCCAAATCATCTACGGAAGTAATTTCAGAACCTTCCAACACAATGATGGACTGGATACCGGTTGCGTAAGAGATGGTAAAGTTTACACTTTCCAAACGTTCTTCGGTAACTGTCATTCCGGCCATACCCATATCTACCTTACCGCTCTGAACCGCTGTCAAAATGGAAGCGAATTCCATATCCTGAACTTCCAATTCCATACCGAGCTTATCTGCAATTGCCTGCGCGATTTCCACATCGATACCAACAATCTGTTCTCCCTCATAGTATTCGTAAGGAGGGAAATATGCATTGGTTGCTACGACAAGAGTCTCTGCTTCACCGCCTTCACTTCCGCAAGCGCAAAGCATACCAAGACACATCAACATCACAAGTCCTACTGATAATAACTTTTTCATAATGTTCCTCTTTTCATTTTATTTGTCTTTCAAGACCTTTGTGCATTATATCGAAACTTAGAACAAAAAGCAAGCCTAGAAAGGAAATACCATGGATTTAATGTAAAAGCAAAGATACGCCAAGGCTGTGCCAAAAAACGAAAATACCAGTGCCATCATAAAAAAGCAACTAACCAGTAATGCGATTTTCATAATGTCCTTTCCGATATTTTGCTTTGCCACCGCGGTCAAAAGTCCGACAAGCAAAAACAGGACAAATACCAGTCCCATTCCCGGAAGCGAATTTTGAATATCCGCTGTACTCAGTGTCGTGTGAGATGTGATGGATAAGGTTAGGTACATAAATAAAACATTAATCCAAAAGGTTTCTTTTTTAAAAGTAAAAAGTTGCTTTACAATGGCCTTCATGACAGAGAAAGACATTTTAAAAATTGCCAAAATACTGATGTTCTCATCCTCCAGCGAACTACCGATTTCCGCCGACGCCTGCTTATACGCTTCCGGCATCATAAGCCGGAACAAAAGAAGTACTACCAACGGGCCAAGAATCATCGGTGCCGTTCCCACAAAGAAGGTCCCAAGCGTCTGCCATATATTATCTGCATCTTTATAGTACGATACATATCCAAGCACACCGTCACTCATTGCGGCAATCGGACGAAACAGCTTTACCTCCACCACATGATAACCAAACACCAAACACATCACATAATGCGCCAGTTCATGTAGCGGTGTACCGATAATTCCGGTAATGATGATTCCAAACCAACCAAAGGTCCCCATCAAATAGGATTGACTCCTACCTTCCAGCCAGCCTAAGATAAGGCCAAAGCCCACCATCACGCCAACCGTAGATAAAAAGAGCAAAATCGCCCATTTCAATGCAGTAACAAAGACTGATGTCTTTTTTTCTTCCCCTGTTCTTCCCATTTGTTTACCTCATTTGTTTTTACTGATTCTCCTCCGGACGAGTCGGATTCTGACCGTAACCGTTTTCACCAAACACCTGCTCATGACTGGACGGTGTATCATTCTGCCCATAGCTCTGCGTATAACCGGCCTGAGGATAATTCTGCCCATAGGTCGGATTGTAACCGGCCTGCGTATAGTTTTGTCCGTAGGTCGGATTGTAACCGGCCTGCGTATAGTTTTGCCCATAGGTCGGATTGTAACCGGCCTGCGTATAGTTTTGCCCATAGGTCGGATTGTAACCAGCCTGCGTATAGTTTTGCCCATAGGTCGGATTGTAACCGCCATTACCATAAGCGTATGCTGCATTTCCGTATCCGTAAGCACTACCGAATACTTTTTGCTTCAGAACAAAATACAACTGTACCTCGGTCAAATATATGTAGGGATTTACGTAAAAAACATTCAAAGCACCGCAGGTAAAGAGCCCCAAAATGATCCAGCCCAAAAATGACAAGTCCAAAACAAAGGTATTCCATTTTTCTCCGTCCATCATCTGTTTGGACAATGCAAACGCATCTTCTTTGCTTAATGCCGGATTTTCTGCCAATAATTGCGGAATCATCCGATATTCATAGCTTTTCACAATCCCGGGAATCACAAACAGCAAGCCCCACAAAAAGGAATACAACCACCGAAAGAACATTACTTTCACTACGTTTTTATAGGAATTGGAAAAAGCATAACTGATTTCGTTAAAATCTCCGGCTCCCACCGAAGCTAAAATCATAAATCTTCTGGCTCCCACCTGCAAAGGATTTAACGCAAATGCGCTCAGCGCCAGCGAAAAAGCAAAGGAAACCAAAAAGATGGCCACCATACCGATTATAATAGGAACTACAATTTCCAAAAATTCTTCTTTGTTCATTGTGGCAGCCGGTCCAAAATCCGTGCCGCTTCCTCCGGAACCGCCACTAGCACCGGCACCTCCGGCTGTCCAGTTCAAAATCAACGAAACCACAATAATCTGCCAGTAACAATTTTTCATTGCTGCTCTGGCCCTCTCTTTTAATGCCTCTCTTGTCCACATGCCCCTCTCTCCTTTTACCTTTAATTTTTCTTCCATACTGCCGGAGTTAACAACAAAAGCATCGGGAATAATTCCAGCCTTCCTGCTAACATATCAAACATAAATACATATTTGGAAAATGGGGAAAATCCGCCGAAATTTCCCGCCGGTCCCACTTCGCCAAGTCCCGGTCCCACATTATTTAGCGTTGCCAATACTGCGGTAAAGGTGGTAGTAAAGTCATAATTATCTAAGGAAACCAGAAACATCGATACAATATAAATAAGTACATACGTCGCCAAAAAAACCGTTACGTTTCGCACGACATTTTTATCGACTGCCTTATCGTCCAACTTGACCATTTTCACACTTTTGGGATGAATCAGATAGCCCACTTCATGTACAACCGCTTTCAACATAATGATGATACGGGAAATCTTGATTCCGCCACCGGTACTGCCGGCACAAGCACCCAAAAACATGATGATAACCAAAACCATTTTAGACATCGTCGGCCAAACATTATAATCCCGCGTCGCAAAGCCGGTGGTCGTAATCACCGATCCCACATGAAACGCGGCATCTCGCACAGCATCTCCTACATGTTCATAAGAATTCAAAATATTAAGCGTAATCAGTGCCGTGGATACCAATATTACAATAAAATACCAGCGGACCTCCTCCAGCTTAAACGCACTCTTTTTTTCTTTTCCGAGAAGCAAATAATACACATTAAAATTCACACCGAACAAAATCATAAAAATGGTTACAATCCACTGAATTGCCGGCGAATATCCTGCCATACTGTCTGCCTTGATGCCAAAGCCGCCGGTTCCCGCCGTTCCTACTGCCGTGGTAATGGCATCAAACCAGGGCATTCCCGCAACCACCAACAAAAGCATCTGCACAACCGTCATGACAAAATAGATTCCATATAAAATTTTTGCCGTTTCTTTTACCTTCGGCACCAATTTTCCTACCGACGGACCGGTACTTTCTGCTCGCATCAAATGCATACTGTGTCCACCGGACATAGGAAGCACAGCCAACAAAAAGACCAACACTCCCATACCGCCAATCCAATGCGTAAAGCTTCTCCAAAACAGACTGGTTCGGGACAGTGCCTCCACATTCGGTAATATGCTGGCACCTGTTGTGGTAAAGCCGGATATGGTTTCAAACAAAGCGTCCGTAAAGCTTGGGATGTCGCCGTTTAAAACAAAGGGAATCGCGCCCACGATACTTAGCAAAATCCACGCCAATGCCACAATGACAAAGCCCTCTTTGGTAAAAAACACATTGTTTTTCGGTTTTTTCCGAGTAATCAAAAATCCCAGCAAAGTTCCAATCACTGCCACTGCCAAAAAAGCGTATCCCTGCTGTTCCTGATAAACCAATGCTACGATACAAGGAAGAAACAGAAACAACGATTCTATCGTAAGCACCCAGCCCAATATATAACCGATAATCGAATAATTCATTTTCTTTCCTCGCTATTTTCTCAAAATGTCCTTGATATCCCTAAGGCCCGGTTGTGTCGTAATGATAATCACGGTATCCCCCACTTCCATGGTGGTCTGCCCGTTCGCCAGAATAATTTTACCTCCCCGGTTAATACAACCAATTAGCAAATTACTCTTTAATTTTAAATCCTGCAAAGGAATGCCTACCATAGGCGCATCGGACCGAATGACAAATTCCAAAGCTTCCGCTTTATTATCCACAATCCGATACAAGGTTTCCACATTACTTCCGATGGAATTTTGCATGGCCCGCACATACCGGATAATATAGTCTGCCGTAATTTTCTTTGGATAGATTAGACTTCCTAAATTAAACGTGCCAATGATATCATCAACGGATAACCGATTAATCTTGGTAATAATTTTTGCTTTGGAACAATTTCTCACAAAAAAGGAAAGGAAAATATTCCCTTCATCAATTCCCGTTAGTGAAACAAAAGAGCTGGCTCTGGTAATTCCCTCCTCCAGCAGTACTTCCTGGTTGGTTGCATCTCCATTAATAATGGTTGCATCGGGTAATAATTCACTGAGTTCTTCACACCGCGCCAAATTCTTCTCAATGATTTTTACGGAAATCCCCATATTTAACAGTTCTTCCGCCAAATAATAAGCAATCGTACCGCCCCCCACAATGGTGGTATCCTTTGCCTGATGCGTATCTACGCCGATTTTTTCAAAAAATGATTTTGCATTTTGGGGGGATGCAATAATGCTGACTACATCTCCTGCCTGCAACACAAAACTACCGTTGGGAATAACAACCTCTTCTCCCCTTTCCACTGCACCTACCAAAATCTCTGATTTTATCTTTTTTGCCACATCCATCAGGCTGCAATCATGTAATACAGAACCTTCTTCTATTTTAAATTTTAAAAGTTCCACTCTTCCTTTTGCAAAGGTATCTATCTCAATTGCCGAAGGAAACCGAAGAAGTCTGGCAATTTCTGTTGCTGCCGCCTGCTCCGGGTTGATGGTCATAGACAACCCAAGTTCATCCTTAATCAATGGAATTTCCCGGCTATAAACGGGATTGCGTACTCGGGCAATCGTGCTGCACTTTCCTGCTTTTCTTCCGATCAAACAACAAAGCAGATTTAATTCATCGGAATCCGTGACTGCCACCAGCAAATCAGCCTTTTCAATTCCGGCGTCCTTCTGAACAGTGTAGCTTGCCCCATTTCCCACAAGCCCCATGACGTCACACTGGTTCGTTATATCCGTAATAACTTTACTTTCTTTATCAATTACCGTAATATCATGTTTTTCTTTCGTAAGTTGCTGTACAATAGTCGCTCCTACTTTACCGCATCCAACAACAATAATTCGCATTTTTGCGACTCCTTTCTGGATATGTATGGATTTTATTTTCTATGCGTATTCTATCATATACCGTATGAAATTTCCACGAAAAACAGCAAATCCATGTCTTTTCACCGATAATCCATCATCGGAAAACAGATTTGCTGCTTTTCTAAGTTTTTTCTCTTTTTAATTCGCCATCTACACAATTTTGCAAAGCTTACTGTCCCAGTTCCATCGGGTTTAACGCTTCGCCGTCCTTGGTTAATTTAAAATACACATTGCTGCCTTCCAGAGAATAAAAAATGGAAGGCTCTGCCACGAAACCGAGAATTTCTCCCTGACGAATATAGTCGCCCTCCGCTACAGTAAAATTCTCTAACTGTCCGTATGTGAGTTCATATCCATTCCCCAAATCGCAAATGACAGTCCCTCCGGTTTCCACGCTGTTTGTAATCGAAATAATTCTTGCATCGGCTGCCGCTGTAACCGGTTCTCCCACAACTGCTTCAATTACCAGGGAAGGGTTATAGCGATACTGCTGCAAAGTAGGAAAATAAATTGCCTGATCCATGCTGTACTCCAGCAAAATATCACCTACCACCGGCAATACCAGTGTGTCATTTTCTGAAAAATCAAGGGCAAGCACTTCCTGCGTCGTTACCACACTTTGGCTCTCTGCAGGTGCTTCGGTTTCTTCGGTTTCCTCCACTTCACTAACGATACTTTCCTCTGTTATGGACTCTAAGACAATATCCGCCGGCTCACTGAATTCATTTTCTTCCTCTAACGATTCCCTATCCTCTGCCGGAAGAACAATATCATTGGCACCTACATCTTCATAAGAAATCTCCACATCCATATCGTCGGAGGGTACATTGTTCATCTCCTCCTGCATCTGATTCCCGATATTTTCAATCTGCTCGTTCACATCGTTATTCAATTCATTCAAATCTATGCTGTAACCGTCATTATCTTTGGTATTTCTTTGATTGACATACACACCTGCCATTGTAAGGGCCGTAAGCATAAAAACAGATGCCAAAAGCATCACAATTTTTTCTTTTTTTAACCCGGACTTTCTTTTCCTATTCATGGTATCCTCCTTGTTCATCTGATTTGTTAGTATTTTTTCCGAATACCCAAAATCTATTCACAGGAAAGCAAATCCTTTTTTATTTGTCTGATTCCATATTTTTAATAATAATGGTACAAAGTATAATCTTCGTAGTATTGCTCCAAAATTTCTTCAAAGGTAAGACCCATTCCGCCAAATTCGAACATCGGGATTTCCATAATTTTCCCTTTGTAAATCAAAATATCTCCGGCGGTTTGCGCAATAACAATTCTAAGCTGCTCTTCTTTTTTTTCAAAATCTAAAAATAAGTTCTGTCGTTCCTCTCTGGTATAATATTCCTGCAAAGGCGTCCTTCCCTTCTCCATGTCGTAAATAAGGTTGCTCCGATAGATTAAAGACAGGAATTCCAATTCTTCCGTGGTATACCCCGCTTCCATATAAGGCGCCATCACTCCGCAAAGATACTCATCCAAAGGAATGTATTCCATTCCCTTATCCGATTGCACCACAACCGGCGGACCCTCCAGTATAATTTCATTCTCTTTCTTCTCTATCCTATCGATGAAAACAAACAAAATATACGGGGCAAACAGTAAAAAAAAGAAAACAATACAAAATCGATTAAGGCTTTGTATTATTTCCTTTTTTTTCGTTGAATGATATTGTGCTTTCATGCCAAAGAATCTCACTTTACAAACGACAGAATCTTCTGTTTTATTTTATGAAATTCTATTCAAATTATTCTCTCATGTTGCCAAATCCAAATGTTGCATCGTTCCGGCCGTTCCGTTTTCATATAAGAATATCCCGGTTTTTTGAATTTTACCATTCAATTCATTTGTTTTTTTCGAATTTAAAGAAAATTCCGTGGTTACGTTTTCCAAGCAAATCGCTCCCACACCGGCTTTTTTGATTTTTAATAATCGGTCCTCACCCGTTTCATCCTTGGTCCAAATCAACAACTTATCAAATACGGAATCCGCTTCGTCAATCCAGCCATTACCATCTTCATCATACTTGGCAAGATCTTCAAATCCATTGCCGGAAGCAGTGCCGAAAAGTTCCTGACCATCGTTGATCTTTCCGTCCTCGTTCTTATCCATTGCTAAAAATCCGCTGCCGGAGTTTAACTTGGAAATCTCGTCCATGGTGCCATCTGCATCCAAATCAAAATAAAATTTCTGGTCGGAAACCGTTGCAATATTCGTATCCAGATTAATTACCAAGGGGTCCACCAAAGAGGCTTCCTGTTTCGGCGCAAAATCCACCTTAGAAGAATAGTATTCTTCAAAACTACGACTCATTGCCAAGTCAACGCCAAAGGAAATTTCTCTTCCGTCCGCAGTGACCACCGTCCCTTTCGTAGAAAAGGCCGTGGTTTCCTTTTCCCCATAATACTCCTCAGTTTCTATAGAAGAAATCGTACCGTTTTGCCCGGATGACTCCCAATAAACACCGGAGTTATTTTCCGGCATCCTGTTTTGTTTTAAAATTTCATGTAATCTGCGAAGCAGATAGAGCAAGCTTTGATGACGAATTTCCCGGATGGATTTTCGTTCCGCACTTTCCTCCAGACGCTCCACGGCACTTAACCCTCTCCGCATCCCCAGCATGGACTGCTCCATTTCGCTGGTTGCCTCCTCCGTCATCTGACCTTTTATCATATCAAAAAACGTAGAACCGGAAGTTCTTTTCCCTTCCTGAGCCTGCTGCGATTGCAACTCTCCTAATTTGTGTACCTCCATCCCCTTATTTCCATAGATTTTCTCCGTTTTTATCCACGAAGACTGATACTCCCGGAAAGACTCCATATTTACCGTACCGGAATTAATAATCATAGTACCTCTTTCCTCATGCACACCCTGTAAGCAATCCGCATATTCCGGATTGTATTTGCGTCCATCCATGTCTGCCTGTAGTTTCCTACAAAAAAATGAAACGAAAAACAAGAAGCTCCCTCCTCTCATTTTTGTTCCATCCATGGTTGCACGAAATGTTATTCAGCAAATATCTTTTGGCCAATCAGATTTTCCTGTACTTTTTATATCGGCTTACTTTTCATTTTTTTAATATCTTTTGATAAATAAGTTTCTCACAATTTTATATTTTCCAAATTCCAACTCGAATTGTTTTTCTTTTTTAACCCCATTTTTTCATGCGATTTTCTTCCATTTGTTTTTCTGAATTGTCTTTCCCTGATTAGAAAGGTATAATAAAACAAACAACATTAATTTCATTTTTTGTAAAGGTGTATTATGATTCCTATTTCCATTTGTATCATCGGTAAAAACGAAGAAAAACACTTACCATCTTTTTTCTCTTCCATTCGGAAGCATTTCCCTATGGAACACTGTGAAATGGTTTATGTGGATACCGGCTCTGTCGATACCAGCGTAAGCATAGCGGAAAATTTTGGTGCTAAGGTATTTCATTTCCCCTGGATTAGTGATTTTAGTGCTGCCAGAAATTATTCTCTTTCCGTAGCCTCTTATGACCGGGTGCTGGTTTTAGATTGTGACGAATACATAAGAGAATGCGATTTTGCAGGAATGCAGAAAATGATTTCTCTTTATCCGAAGGAAGTCGGTATGCTTTCAATGCAGAACTGTTTTTTACAAAACGGAATAGAAACCAAATACACCGATGAATTGGAACGTTTTTTTGACCGCCGATATTATCACTACGAAGGAATTGTCCACGAACAGGTTCGACGAAAAGACGGCCGGGAATATAAACGTATTGCCCTTCCTCTCACTGCTTTTCACAGTGGCTATAACGGTTCTAGCGAAGAACTTCAAAAGAAGGCACAGCGAAACATCGACTTACTTCTTACCATGTTGGAAAAAGATTCCACAGACCCCTACCTGTATTTTCAGTTGGGACAATCTTACCACCTATTAAAGGACGAAGCGGCCGCTTGCCATTATTACGGAAAAGGGCTGGAATACGATGTGAATCCCAAAGCCGAATTTGTACAGCTCATGGTAGTCGGATACGGATATTCCCTGCTAAACCTCGAAAAATATAAAGAGGCACTCTCTTTTACCGGCATTTACGAAGAGTTCTCCTCTGTGGCAGATTTTGTTTGCCTTATGGGACTGATTTATCTGCGAAACGGCATGATCGAAGAAGCCATTCGAGAATTTAAAAAAGCTGCCACCTTCCCAAATGCCAAAACGGAAGGCGCCAACTCTTATGTTCCCAATTTTAATTTGGGCTGTATCTACGAAGTACTGGGGGATACTTCCCTTGCCCGCAACTATTACGAAAAATGCGAAAATTTTCCTGCCGCCCAGAAACGGCTGGAAGCTTTATACTCCGAATAAAATCCTGGTTTTCTTACTTAGTTTTCATCCGGTATAAGTTTAATTCTAACTTATACCGGTTTATATTTTGTCGCATTCTACCATCTTTTCAAAAAACTTCAAATTCGAGGTAAGAAGCAATAACAACAAAAATACAATTGCCCCAAGCGAACCAATGACACGGTTTCTTTCCCTTTGTTTTAGTTCCTGATATTCCTCGTATTCCTCGTGATTCATTTTCACTTCCTATCCTCCGATAATTCCTCCAACGAAATTCCTTTCTTTGAAAGCTTTCGCATGATTTCCTCTAGTTTTGCTTCCGCCTCGTCCGCGCGCTTACGCTCCCTTTCTGTATTGGCACGTTCCTCGGCACGACCTTCTTCTCGCCCTTCTTCTCGTCCTTCTGCTCGTCCTTCTGCTCGTCCTTCTTCTATCCCTATTTTTCGGCCTTCCTCCCGGCCTTCTTCCATATAGTCTTCTCGCATAATCTCTTTGATTACTTCTTCGTCCATTTCATCCCAAAACATCTCGGCAACCTCCTTTCGATTTTCCGTCAGAAAATCCGTTAAAACATCCTGCTTCAAGCAGTCCTCCGTTGCC
>JAZNKK010000022.1:0-6524 GCA_045578545.1 Lachnospiraceae bacterium | reverse complement strand
GCCTTTCATATAAAAATCCTCCTGTCCTTTTGCCTGAGAGATCGGTGGGATACCACCTTACACCTTCGGCGTTCATTTGTAATGAATCTCTCCAAGATTCCGAGTCAAAAGACCCACATTATGATAATATAGGACAGGAGGTTTTTTGTCAAGATTTCTTAATAGACTATTGAAAATAATTTAACAAACTAACAATTTTATAAATACTCCTTCAACTTCTCCATGAAATCTTCTTCCTCTTTTACAAGACGCTCTGCCAAAGCCTTGCTTTCTTTGGATGCTTCCTCATAGGCGTGAGCCTTCTCCACAATGGTCTGAATTCCCATGTTGCATCCGTTCATCATAATTTTAGCAATCTCAGTATCGCTTCGTTTCATCATCATTTTCATTTCCGTCGTAAGCCAGGAAAATGCAGATGCCATCATACCCGGGTCCTTTTCATATTCCCCGTTTTCCTCTAAAAGCTTGGCGCTCTCCGCTTCCAGCTTTTCGTGGCGTTCCTTGCTTTCCCGAATCAGGGTAGCAAGTCCTTCGGAGGTCGTGTAATCCTGAATCTGATTCATACTGTTAATCGCCATTTTACAGCCGGAATTACATTCCTGTAACAATTTTCTGGTGTCTTCCTGCATAAAAAAGTACCTTCCTTCCAAATTATTTTACCCTAGTATTTGGAAAAAAGGTACATCTTATACATGCTATTTCATCGCTACCGAAAGAACGATTCCGGTAATGATCACACCAGCACAAAACAGTTTATAGCCGATATTCTTTTCTTTAAAAACAAACTTTCCGGCAAGAATTGTCACGATACAACCTGCCTGCTTTAACAAGGTCATAATGGTCACCTTGCTGTCCGGGGACTGATTGGCAATAAACAATGCCTTATCGCCCACCACAAACATAATACTCAAAATCCAAATCCAATAGTTTTTCAGCGCACTGAAAAAATGAATTCTCGTCTTTGTAAAAATAATATAAGCAAGATAAAACAGCACCAAAAACAGCATATACCAAAACTGCAGCTGGGTACTGCTCATTCGTTGCATCAGTACCTTGTCCATCGTCCCGGATACCCCGTTTAGCAGGCAGGATAACAGTGCAAAGCATACGATTTTCCATTCTACCTTTTCTGCCTGTGCTTTCTCCCCCAGTTCCTTGTTTCCGGAATTTTTCCTCTGCAACCGTTTTTCTCCGGTCTGATACCGATACAACAAAAGCCCTGCACATACCAAAACCAAACCTACTGTTTGCCAAAAGGACATGACCTCTTTAAGGAAAATAACACCCATCAGCGTAGAAAAAATCACTCTGGATAAATCCAGCAGACCGTACAAGCTGATTGGCATCTTTTTAATTGCCTTGAAGCTGAAAATCCAGGCCACAAAGATAACAAAGGATTTTACCGCAATCCAAAACATATCCGGCCATGCCACGCCGCCCACCCGGGTTGCCCCCGGTGTCACCATCAGAAAAGAAAGGAGAGTGTATACAAACAGCACCTCCATCACGGAATTCTTTTCCATGGATTTTTTCTTCGTTATTTCCCGTGCTCCCTTTAGTACACCGTACAGAAGCACCAACCAAATCCAAAGCATCTTCTTCTCTCCTAAAACAGATTTCCCCAAATCCGTTCCCGCACTCGTTTACCTTCGCCGCTATTATGGCATATCCGCTCTGAAATGTCAATCAAAAGAGGGCGACTTTTGTGCGTTTTCCAAGGAAAACTCCACTTGTATCCCAAACCGGTTTTCTTCTAAACTTGCGTTCATTTCACCCTTCATTTTCTCCGTGAAATTCTTTGCAATGGAAAGCCCCAGTCCGGTGGATGTATGGGTTCTTGCAGTATCGGCCTTGTAAAAGCGTTCAAAAATCTGATCTACCCGAATTTCCTCCGGATACTCCACGTCGTTTTCACACAAAAACAGCACCCTTCCTCTTTCTTTCCAAAGTCGCATGGAAATCGACTCTTTCCCGTGCTCCAGTGCATTCTTTATTACATTTTGCATGATTCTCCGGATGGCTTCCTTGTTTCCCGTCACAAAGCATGGTTCTTCCGTAAACTCCAGCACCGGCTCAATCCCCCGGCTCTTAAATTCATCATAAAACGAAAACACCGTCTCATATACATACTTTCCGAAATCCACCGTTTCAAGCGGCAACTCATAGCTTCTATTTTGTAGCTTCGTATAGGTAAACAATTCCTCTAACATCTCTTTTAAGCCGGAAATCCTGTCCTTAATAATTGCCACATAGCGCTCTTTTTCCTCTTCCGATTTCGTTTCCTGCAGCAACTGAAAGTACCCGTCCAAGGACGTCAAAGGCGTCCGGATATCGTGAGAAATATTCGTAATGGTCTCCTTAAACGCTTCTTCACTTTTCACCGTTTCCCGGTTCAGTCGTTTTGCCTGTTCTAACACTACATTAATCTCTTCCCGAAGTGCATCCAGCTCCGTAAAACCGCCTTGCCTCTGTAATCGCATATTGGTATCATTCTCATTTACAAACGCCAATTGGCGGCAAGTCTGCTTCACCTGCCGCCGATAAAGAAGATTCCTTATTAAGAGTCCGATTGCCGTAACCGTAGCTACGATTGCCCATAGAATCATTGTCTGCTCCTTATTTATCTTACATCCTTCTTTTGCATTACAACTGCTGCCGCCGTCGTCACCACTCCGAAAAGAACCAATGCCGACACCATAACAGTTGCCATTTCCTTTTTCTCCGTAATTGTGAAAAACCTTATTACATTAACTTCCAGTGCATATTTTGTAACATCCGTCCAAAAACGCTCCACCAATGCGTATACAATAGACAGGAACTTGCAGCTTATCAGGATACCTATGGTCATACTCAAGGCCGAACTGTGAGATACAACACCAAGGAACAGAATTACTGCTGCAAAGGTGTAGTGTAACACATACTGACCGAAAAACATCTTTAAAAACTCTCCGAAGGGTCCGAACACAAACCTGCTTCCGTAGCAAACCTTACCGGTCACATACATCGCAACCGTCAGCACAAGAAACATAAGCAACACCTGAACACCGACCGCAATTACCTTTGATATCACCAAAAGGGAACGATTCGGAAACTGTCCCGCTATATTTTTGATGTAACCGTTTTTATGTTCTGCGCAAACATACAATGCCACAAAAATGGAAAGCACAACCAAAAACAATCCGGTAGCCACCTGCGTACTAAATATCTCCGTAAACGGAACCTCTCCCGTGGCCCACTCCGTTGAAAAATAGGCACTTATCCCTAAATTGATTTGTACTTCTGTATCCGTAATTTTTGTCCCGGTTTCTATCTGCGTCTCCGTTCCGCCGGATTGTATATCCGAAACCTCAAGCTTCGTCATTGAAACTACAAACACCGCCATTCCGATTGTCACAAGACACATAATCCAAGTAGAGAAAGAATGAAACAACCGATATAAATCCATTTTCAATAAATTAAGCATTTGCCGCACCTCCTGTCAATTTCAAATAGTAATCCTCTAACGCCTCATTTTTCACAACGATTCCTTTAATTACTATTTTGTTCTCTGCCAGACGAAGTGCAATATTACCGCTTTCCTGTAGCTGCTCATAAATCTGTATGGTTTCTGCATCCACTACCTTATACTTTGCAATTCCGATGCTTTCGATTACCGTGCAGGCAAGCTTTGTATCCGGTGTCCGAAGCTCGATGTATTCCCCACAGTTCTCCATTAACTGCTCTCTGGTCATTTCCTGTAACAGAACGCCGTTATGTATAATGCCGTACTTGGTTGCGATTTTCGATAATTCCTCTAAGATGTGACTGGAAATAACAAATGTAATTCCCTGCTCTTTATTCAGTGTCTCGATTACCGCTCTGACCTCCACGATACCCTGCGGGTCCAGACCGTTAATCGGCTCATCCAAAATCACCAAATCCGGATTTCCGACTAAGGCAAGAGCGATTCCCAGACGTTGCTTCATACCGAGAGAAAACTTCTTCACGTGCTTTTTTCCGGTATTCTCAAGACCCACTGTCTTTAATAGTTCATTTATGGTTTCTTTTGCCGGTACTCCCATGGCAAGACACTTCATTTTCAGGTTTTCATAGGCCGACATATTGGCATAAATCCCCGGATTTTCAATCAAAGTGCCGACACGTCCCCGTAACGCCTTTGATTCTTTCTCATCCTTTCCGAATAATGAAATCGTTCCTTCCGTCGGCGCTGCCAACCCTGACAGCATCTTTAAAATTGTGGTTTTACCGGCACCGTTTCTTCCGATCAGGCCGTAAATCTCTCCTTTTTTCACATGCATACTTACGCTGTTTACCGCTTTCTGCTTGCCGTATTGCTTTGACAAATGCTCTGTTGTCAATAAATACTCCATTTTTTTGCCTCCTCTGCTTTACTGACTCCATCATAAAGGACAGATACTAAAAAATCGCAAAGTAAAGTTAAAGAAAAGGTAAAGATTTATTTTGCCAGTTTAAATCCGATGCCCCACACCGTTTCAATGTACTCTTCCTCCGTAATGTTCTTAATCTTTTTCCGGATATTACTGATATGCACATTTATGGTTTTGTCTTCGCCGATGTACACATCCTCCCACGCATAATCATAAATATCCTGCTTGGAAAACACCTTCTTCGGATACAGCAAAAACAATTCCAAAATCTTATACTCCTGCTTTGTCAGCTCCAATTCCTGCCCCTCAACTTCAGCGGAAAAGCTTTCCTCCGAAAGAACCAGGTTCTTATACGTCAGTTTCTTTCCGAGTAGTTCCCCCTGCCCCGCAAAGCGCCTTACCTGCACTCCGACTCTGGCTACCAGCTCTTCCAGTTCAAAGGGTTTTGTAATATAGTCCTCTGCGCCGTTTGTCAACAGCTCCACCTTACTGTCCAAACTATCCTTAGCCGACATAACAATCACCGGCGTATTTCCTCTTGCTTTAATTTCCGTCAATAAAACCTCTCCGCTCATGCCCGGAAGCATCAAATCCAAAAGCACCAGAAGAAGCTCCTCCTGTTTTACATACAAAAGCCCTTCGGTGCCGGAAAAAGCCTGGATACACTCATAGCCTTGTTTTTTCAGCACCTCGCATATCATATTGTTAATATTGGTATCGTCTTCTACAATTAAAATTTTTTTCATAAAGTTTTCTACTTCCTGGTCCTCTCTTTTATTTCATATACGATTTTAATAATCATCTTCTCTTTTTTAACACCTTGTATGTCTTCCATGCCAAACCACCAAAGAATACCACAAATATGACACCCAACAGAATTCTTAATACTACGCTCTCTGTTGACATTCCTGCGAAAATAATAAAAGCACCTATTCCCAGCACAAAAACAACCACGATTAACGCCAACAATATGCGTAACGGCATCGGTACCTTCTTGGACTCCAAGCCCTCATCTATCCCCCAGAAAAGTCCTTCTACCACAAAATCAACAATCAATTCCAGCAATAATTCCATATATTTCCCTCTCTTTCGTTCCTATTCTTTCTTCTTTCAATGACCCAACCTTCCGTTCCGTCACCTTATCTTCTTCTCCTATCCTACCACACAAAAGTGGAGAATGCACCTCATACCGAGTGATATTTTCTTTCACCTGGGCTTCACTATGGTTCGCATAACAATACACACAGCCGTTTCTGCAGGTATGATACGTCCCGATATCAATACTTTCCATACATCCGCACTCGCCCCGCTGGTTCTTATCCTTTGCGCCCTTTAATCGATACCCGATGATTTCCTCAATTAATGCTTTATCAATGCAAGCATTATGGACAATTCCGCAGTGCTCCAAATCAATCTGCTCCGCACAGCTTGCCATTACCATGCCGTTTTCCCAGGCGATATCACACAATTCCTTTGCAAAGGCTTCCAGCTCCTCCTTTGGCAAATCATAAACACCAAGATTCTGCAGCTTCCGCTTATTTTTTGCATAGGTATCCACAAAGCTGATGACACACTTTTCGGTAGACCCGTTTAAAGCTTCTGCCATCTGTCGGAACGCCTTTATGTGATACTCCGGCGTATACCTTTTGGTAAATAGAATCGGGTCATATCGCCAAATCACACGTTTACTTCCAATCTGCGCAGAAAGCCTTTGAAATATCGGAAGCATAACCTCTTTCTTATGAGGCAGATTTGCTTCTATATCCTTCCCGTAGCTTGTAAGCGTAAACTGAAAATAAAAAGGATAGGGTGCAAGTTCCGAAAGCCGGGAAAACATCGGCTCCGGATTTTTCGTCCAAAACACGATACAATCTACCGTTTCCGGTGTCAGCCTAAGCTTGCTGACCTGCTTCGGATTCATAGGATTGCGGGTATACACAAACCCTTCTTTTAATCTTTCAAAAAACCAATCCGAAAAATAACTCGGTATATCGGTCCGCCGGCTAACACTAAGAATCATGGCATCCTCCTCCCCCGTAACTTACACTTACGCCTTTAACTTATATTTCCTTCCTGCATCGCTCTCTTCTGCCATTACAAGTCCTTCCGCCAGAAGTTCTGCCAGACATTGCTTCA
>JAZNKK010000021.1:0-7120 GCA_045578545.1 Lachnospiraceae bacterium | reverse complement strand
GGTAAATATTTCAAATACGGAAATAATGGACGAGATTTTGTTTCGGCATTCCGGGGCTACCGGAACATATTCCGGTTTATTTCAGCAAGAATATGTTTCTTCTATGGAAGAATTGGTCAAAAGTGATATGAGTTTTGTCGGGTATCGATCCTCTTGCTTGTTGGAAAATCTTACCGGAAGCGAAAGATGTATTCCCTGCTTTGAGATAAGTAGAAATTATCGAATCAATGTGACGGAAGAGGAAATTATGATTTTGGCACGAATCGTGGAGGCAGAAGCCAGCGGAGAAGATCTTACGGGAAAAGAAATGGTGGCCAATGTAGTGATTAACAGGGTATTGGCGGAAGAGTTTCCAAATAACGTAAGAGATGTTGTCTTTCAAGCTGAAAACGGTGTGTATCAATTTTCGCCGGTAGGAGATGGGCGATACGATAGCGTGGTAATTAGCGAAGAAAGCATGCGAGCGACTTATTTGGCACTAGCGGGAGAGGACAATTCCCAAGGTGCGTTATATTTTGTTTCAAGAGGAGCGGCGGACCCGGAGAGACTTCGGTGGTTCGATGAATCGCTGACTTTACTTTCTTCCCATGGCGGTCATGAATTTTTTCGCTAACATGTAGATGGGGTTTGCTTGAAAAGGAAGGGGATATTTGGGATTAAAGGATAGAATTATAGTCAGAATAAATAAAAAATAAAAACCATTAAAAAAATACAGGATGTGAAATTACAGGGGCACATTGCAAGGAATTTATCTTTGTGCTATAATTCACGTGAAGTTTTGATACATAAGACTGGTAAGACCAGGAACGGAGGACATTATGGAAATTTTATACAGCAGTACAAGAAATGCGACAAAAAAGGTGACTGCATCCCAAGCGATTTTACAAGGATTGGCTGAGGATGGGGGATTGTTTGTACCAAACGAAATTCCTGCCTTTGATTTTGATATAAACGAAAAGAAAGATATGACGTATCAGGAAACCGCTTATGAAGTGATGAAGTTATTCTTTACGGACTTTACCAAAGAGGAATTGATGCACTGTATTAACAGTGCTTACGATGAAAAGTTTGATACGAAGGAAATTGCTCCACTTGTTTATGCAGATGGTGCTTACTACCTGGAACTTTTTCACGGCAAAACCATAGCTTTTAAGGATATGGCGCTTTCCATTTTGCCGTATTTAATGACAACTTCTGCCAAGAAAAATAATTTAAAAGAAAAAATCGTTATTTTAACTGCTACCAGCGGAGATACCGGAAAGGCTGCTTTGGCCGGATTTGCTGATGTGGAAGGTACCGGTATTGTGGTATTTTATCCTAAGAACGGTGTTAGCGCCATTCAGGAAAAACAGATGGTAACACAAAAAGGAAAAAATGTTAAAGTAATCGGAATTCATGGTAATTTTGATGATGCCCAGACCGGTGTAAAAAATCTCTTTAATGATACGGAATTAAAGCAGGAGTTGAAAGAAAAGGGCTATGTATTTTCTTCCGCAAACTCCATTAACATCGGCCGTTTGGTGCCTCAGGTGGTTTACTATGTCTATGCATACTTGAATCTTCTGAAAAACGGCAAAATTTCCATGGGTGAAAAGATGAACGTAGTAGTGCCCACCGGCAATTTTGGTAACATTTTAGCAGCATATTATGCTAAAAACATGGGACTTCCTATCGGTAAATTGATTTGTGCATCCAACGAAAACAAAGTTCTTTTTGATTTCTTTGAAGAGGGTGTATATGATAAAAACAGAGAGTTTATTTTAACCTCGTCTCCCTCTATGGATATTTTGATTTCCAGCAACTTAGAACGACTGATTTATAAAGTTGCAGGAAATGATGCAGAACGAAATCGTGAATTTATGGAGCTTCTTTCCAAAGAAGGAAAATATTCCATTGACGAATCCATGAAGGATAATATGAAAGATTTTATGGGCGGTTATGCCTTGGAAGCACAAACTTTGGAAAAAATTCATGCTCTTTATGAAAAAACAGGTTATGTTATCGATACACATACTGCAGTGGCGGCACACGTTTACGAACAGTATGTGAACGAAACCAAAGATGAAACACCGACCGTAATTGCTTCTACGGCAAGTCCGTATAAATTTGCAAGAAGTGTTATGTCGGCTATCGATAAGAAATACGATGCCATGGATGATTTTGCATTGATTGATGAATTATCCAAGATTTCCGGTGTAGCAGTTCCCGGAGCCATTGAAGAAATCAGGAATGCAGAAGTTTTACATGATACCGTTTGTGAAAAAGAAGAAATGAAAGAAATGGTAAGAGGATTTCTTGGTTTATGAAACATATTTTAATGGTGGATGATGTTACGACAAACTTAAAATGTGCGGCGGAAGTACTGCAACCATATTATCAGTTGTCTATGGCCAAGTCAGGGAAACAGGCGTTGTCTTTTTTAAAAAAGAACCGGCCGGATCTGATTTTGTTAGATATTGCCATGCCGGACATGGATGGCTATCAAACCATGGAAGAAATAAAGTTAAATCCGCAGACTGCAGATATTCCGATTATTTTTTTAACAGCGGATACCGAGTTAGCCAGTGAGATTAAGGGCATTAAAATGGGAGCCATGGATTTTATTACAAAACCATTTGAGGCTCAGGTTATGCTGGGGAGAATCGAAAAAGTCCTGCAGATGGATGAAATGCGAAAAAATATTTTCTCCAGTTCCATTTCGGATTCATTGACCGGTGTGGGGAACTTGGAATATCTGACCCGTTCCGTGAACGAATATTTGAATCATCATCCGGAAGGAATTCTTCTTTTGGTCGATGTGGATGACTTTTCTTTGTGGAAAAACGGGAAAGAGAATCTGCAAGCAGAAGCATACTTAAAAGCAGTTTCGGATGCTATAATTTCGTTTTGCGACAGTTATGATGAAAACCGAGAAGAAAAATCCTTTGTTGCAAGAACGGACGATAACGAATTTGCTTTATTTTTAAAGGAACAATTTGAGGAAGACAAAATAGGGCGTCTGAATGTCATTCTTCGAGATTATCTTCCGAAGGATACGACGTATTCTGTTGCAGTTACTTATGCACCACAGCAGGGAAATCATTTGGAAACGCTTTATCAAAACGCAGATAAGGCAATGTATTTTTTGAAACAAACACAAAAAAACAGTTATCATATTTACAAAAACAAAAATTCGGATTAGTCGGTATTATCCTATAATCCGGATTTTTCATTAGGAGGCAAAGCATGGAAAGAAAAGAAATGATTCAAAAAATTGACCACACAGCACTGAAGGCATTTACTACCAGGGAAGATATGGATAATTTATGCAAAGAGGCGATAGAATATCACACGGCCAGTGTATGTATACCGCCCTGTTACATTCCATATGTGAAAGAAAAATACGGAAATGAACTGACCATCTGTAGTGTAATCGGTTTTCCGCTGGGCTATTCTACGAAAGAAACGAAAGTCTATGAAACAAAAGACGCGGTAGAAAAAGGTGCCGATGAAATCGATATGGTAATCAATATTGCGGATGTAAAGAATGGTGATTACGATAATATCAAAGAAGAAATTATGGCAATTCGGGAAGCTTGTAAAAATCAAGTTTTAAAGGTGATTATTGAAACCTGCTATCTGAATGAAGATGAAAAGAAAAAAATGTGTGAGATTGTTACCGATTGCAAAGCAGATTACATCAAAACCTCTACCGGTTTTGGCACCGGTGGTGCAACTTTGGAAGATATTTTGTTGTTTAAGGAGCACATCGGTGCGGAGGTAAAAATAAAAGCGGCGGGAGGGATTCGTACGGCGGAAGCACTGGAACAATTTATCAATCATGGTTGTGACCGTATCGGTTCATCTTCTACCAAAGAATTTTTGAAATAGGTTTTTGATTGGAGTATGCAAAGATATGGAAGATAGAAGAAAACGGCTGCGGGAGTGGATGGAAAAAAAGCATGTGGATTATTGCCTTTTTATGACGGAGGATCCCCACATGTCAGAATACATCAACGATTATTATAAGGTGCGAGAATATTTTTCCGGTTTTTCCGGGTCAAACGGCAATCTTTTGCTGGGAAAAGAGACTGGCTATTTATGGACCGACGGCAGGTATTTTGTTCAGGCCGAAAAAGAACTGGATGGAAGCGGAATTACCTTGATGAAAATGGGACAAAAAGATGTTCCGACTTTGGAAAAGTTTTTGGAAGAAACTTTGTGTTCCGGTGAAGTTTTAGCCATGGACGGCAGATTGATTTCGGCAGTTCACGGTCTTAAACTTCAGGAAATCTGTGAAAAAAAGAATGTTATTTTGAAATCGGATTTTGTGGTTGATGATGCATTGTGGCCGGACAGACCAAGAGACAGCGAAGAACCGGTTTGGATTTTAAAGGAATCCTTTGCAGGAAAGTTAGCTTTAGAGAAAATCAAAGATATTTATGCTGAAATGGGAAAAAATAGCGTTACGGATTTTGTTCTTTCCAAATTGGATGATTTAATGTGGGTGTTTAACCTTAGAGGAAGTGATATTGCATGCAATCCGGTAGCGTACGCTTTTGCCCATTTTTCCAAAGAGGAAACCACACTTTTTATAAAAGAAAATTCTGTTTCCTGTGAGGTGCGGGAATATTGCCAAGAAAACCATATTCAACTGGAATCCTATGAAAAAGTTTATGAAATATTGCAGCAAAAGATAAGGGGAAAGGAACGAAAAATTTGGGTGGACAAAAACAATACCGCGTATTTTATGCTTAATTTTTTGGCAAAAAAAGGAGCGCTTTTTTATGGTTCTAATCCAACGGAAATATGGAAGTCCGTTAAGAATGCGACCGAACAAAAGCATATTCGTGACGTATATTTAAAAGACAGTATTGTTTTAACAAAGTTTATCTATTGGTTAAAAACGAGCGTGGGGAAACAACGAATTACGGAGTGCTCCGCGGCCCGGGAGTTGGATGGAAGAAGGAAGGAAGTGGATTGCTTTTTGGATTTTTCCTTTCCGACCATAAGTGCTTACGGCGAAAATGCTGCAATGATGCACTATGAGGCAAAAGAAGA
This sequence comes from Lachnospiraceae bacterium, assembly GCA_045578545.1. GTDB lineage: Bacteria > Bacillota > Clostridia > Lachnospirales > Lachnospiraceae > NK4A136. The sequence continues at coordinate 2,080 of JAZNKK010000021.1, read as the reverse complement.
GGATGGTGTGGTGCTGGAAAACAAGGGAATTTACCTTGTGGATTCCGGCGGACAGTACGAGGGTGGCACCACGGATGTAACCAGAAGTATTGTTATGGGAGAATTGCCCTATGACATAAAAAAACAATTTACACTGGTTTCCATGGGAATGCTGCGCCTTCAAAACAGCGTATTCTTAAAAGGATGCACCGGAAGAAATTTGGATATTCTGGCAAGAGAACCTTTGTGGCAAAATCAAACGGATTATAAATGCGGAACCGGACATGGTATCGGTTATATGCTAAATGTTCATGAAGGACCGCAAAATATCAGCTGGCAATATCGTCAGGAAAGAAAAGAAACTGCTATCTTGCCGGGAATGCTTGTGTCGGATGAGCCGGGGGTTTATGTAAAAGGAAGTCATGGAATACGAACGGAAAACATTTTGCTATGCAAGGAAATCGGAGAAAACGATGACGGAATGTTTTTGGGATTTGAACCTTTAACGCTGGTGCCTATTGATTTGGATGGAATACTTCCGGAAATCATGGATAAACAGGACAAAGATAATTGGAATCGTTATCACAAATTGGTTCTGGAAACCATATATCCTTATCTTACGGAAGAGGAAAAAATCTGGTTGAAAAATGTTACAAAACCAATTTAAAGTATATTTACTTTTGGGTTATCTCTATGCTATAATAAATGCAATGCGGTAAAGTATTAGTTAAGATTTTCCGCAATAGGTAACACATTTAAAACAAGGAGGATACAAAATGGCAACAAAAGCGAATTATGCCAGAAAAGAAATCGGACCTGCTAAGGTTGGTTTCCCTAAGGTTGGTGTAACCAACACACGTGCTATCATCGAAGCACCTTTTTACGGTAACAACGTTGTAAAGATTAACACTTTGAAAGAAGCATATGATCTTGCAAAGAATTCCCCCGGTACTGTTGTAACAGATATGCCTGTTTACAGAGGAGAAGAATTCGGTCTTGATGCAGATGCTAAAGTTTTATTGTTCAATGATGGTTCTATCACAGGTCGTTATGCACCTGCTCGTAGAATTACAGGTAAGCCCGGAACAGATAATGCTAAGTTAGATAAGATTCTTATGGATGCTGTATATGATACACGTTGGAAAACAATGTATCATGCAGAAGCTTTCATCGGTCTTGATGAAGAATTCATGGTAAAAGCTCACCTTCTTATTCCCGAAGGAGAGGAAAACCTTCTTTACAACTGGCTTCTTAACTTCCAGTACTGCTCTGATGAGTATGTAAAGATGTACAAAAACTCCAAGATGATCGGCAAAGGTAAAGAAGCTGATATCTTTATTTTCTCTGATCCTCAGTGGGTTGGTGCTCCCGGACAGGAAGATGTTTGTGATCCTAAGTGCCTTTGCTACTTCGATACAAACAACAACTGTGCAGCTATCCTTGGTATGAGATACTTCGGAGAACACAAAAAGGGTACTTTAACTCTTGCTTGGGCACTTGCTAACAGAAATGGTTATGCATCTTGCCACGGCGGACAGAAAGAATATACATTGAAAGATGGTTCTAAATACGTTGCAGCTGTATTTGGTCTTTCCGGATCAGGAAAATCCACAATTACACATGCGAAACACGGCGGAAAATATCCTGCAATCAAGGTTCTTCACGATGATGCTTTCATCATCAATGCAGATACCTGTTCTTCCATCGCATTAGAGCCTACATACTTCGACAAGACAGCAGATTATCCTTGCGATTGCGAAGATAACAAGTACTTATTAACATGCCAGAACGTATCCGCTACAAAGGATGAAGATGGTAATGTAGTAATCGTTACAGAAGATATCAGAAATGGTAACGGACGTGCAATTAAATCTAAATTGTGGTCCCCGAACCGTGTTGACAAGATTGATTCTCCCGTTAACGCAATCTTCTGGATTATGAAAGATCCTACCATTCCTCCTGTAGTTAAATTGAAAGGTGCTTCCCTTGCTTCTGTAATGGGTGCAACTCTTGCTACAAAGAGATCTACTGCAGAAAGATTAAAAGAAGGTGTTGATCCTAACGCATTGGTTGTTGAACCTTACGCTAACCCCTTCAGAAC
>JAZNKK010000020.1:0-89659 GCA_045578545.1 Lachnospiraceae bacterium | reverse complement strand
GGAATACACCGGAAAATTAACCTTTCTTATGATAACAAAATCAAGCAGTGGCCCGATTAATCCAATAACGCCCATTCCGCCAAGCATAATTTTATCAAGCCTGTGCATTTTACTTTTCTTCATTATTACTACCCCCTCATTTTTCCGCCTTTTTCTTCCGGCCTAAAAAACCAATAATCATCCGACATACGGCGCCTGCCATTGTTGTACAGAGGCCTACCGTGGTGAGAACATCGCCAATCCCCATGTCAATGGAATACTGAAGCTGCAACTCCGGTGTGGGATCCTGATACGGAATACCTGCTTTGATAACCATATAATAGAAACCGATGACTAATATTATTATACCTGCTAATAATATGGAATTAAATATACTTTTTAAAAAATTCATAGAACTCCCTTCTATTGTTTATCCCGTTCTTCCGCAAAAACCTGCTTAAGTACTTTGTGGTTTCCAAAATTGGTAAACTCGTAGTGTTTTCCTTCATAGTCAAAGGACAGTAGTTGCACAAAGAAATTAGCCTTAAAAACAAAGTTCTCTGCTTTTGCAATCTCCACACCGGCAACTTTCTTTCCGATATTGCTTTTAAAATCAATTTCGTAAAAATTCAGATATTCATTTTTGACGCAAAGCAAAACAATTCCCAATTTTGATTCCCAATTCGGCAAAGATACAATGGTTGCACAAACCGCACCTCCACGACGGTCACAATATCCGCCGGCGAATAAGGTATCCACAAATTTTTCCATTTTCCTAATCCTCCCTTTTACTTTTCTGTTCATCCCACTTTTTACGTTTCTCTGCAATAGAACAAATAAGAAAAATCACAATCCACAACCCTAAAACAGTAAGCCCAAAATTGATTGGCGCAAAATGAATTTCCGCATGTGACGCTATCGTTTCACCCTCATAACTTTCCGGATAAAACCTTGTAAACTCAATCCCAAAACCATAAGTACTTGAAACCTCGCCACCCCAGAATTTGATTCCTATAATCATTTTAAACATTGTGCCGAGAATATAATTAACTATTCCCATCAGGATTGTGATTCCCAGAGCAATACTACCCGACTTAATCATCCTATTTTTCATACATTTTCCCTCTAATCCATCCCCAATTAATCATCAATCTCAATATCCGGGAATACGTCCTCTACCATTTCATAGAATTCTTCCAACGCATCTTCTAAATCTTCATCCTCTACAATGTACCGATTCATAGCTTCCTTAAATAAAGTATCCAACTGTGCATCATAAAGGGAATGATTTCCAAACACAGCATTTTCGGAACTTCCCAGATAGATTTGTGCCAGACTCTGGTCGTCCAAAAATTCCGAGGTCATTTCCTCTTCCTCGACCATCGCTTCCATTACCACCCGGTTGTTTACTACATGTCCGTCCTCTGCCATCTCCATCATGACCTCCGGATTGCAGCAAAGCTGGTACATAATATCACGAACCAAACCGGGATTGTCCGTATCCGCAGAAGCACAAAGAATCTGTCCGCCCCAGATGAAGGCCTCAGGGCCTGCGCAGGCTGCCCAATCCCCTTGTTCCGCTGACATCCATGGAATCAAGGTATACTCTAAATGCCACGGGCAGGAAAAATAACCGAATTCTTCATCCCTGTCGTAAAATAATTCCATCCACTCCCAGGACCATTCCTGCGCGGGATACATGTAGTCTTCCTCATACATCTCCTTGGTCAGTTCTGCCCATTCCAAATATGATTCCGGCACTTGCAATTCATCATCCACTACCCAGGGTGTATCTCCCTTCTCTGCAAAAATACGATAATGAGCATCATAGGAAGAAGTAATGTAATATCCTTCCTCCTCCAACATTTCCGCAGCCTCGACAAATCTATCCCAGTCAGCCAAATACTCCTGCACTTCCTCCGGGTCATCCGTACCAAATACTTCATCCGCAATATCTCGGTTATAGACAAACATTCCCGGGAAGGATTCATACGCGATACCGTTTACATTTCCCTCTTCATCCATTGCCGCATTAATAAAATAACCGAACTGATCCTCCATATAATCCGTAAGTTCCAATTCTTCCATGGAAAGGCAGTAATCATTAAAGGTAAAGTATTCCGCACTAAAGCGAGGCTCTACGATAAACATGTCAATTCGTTCATCCTCATCCCGCTCTTCCAGACCTTCCTCTAACAGTTCCTGAAAATCATCTCCCGTGGGAATGTATGTAAAGCGAACCGTTACGTCCCCGATTTCGCCTTCCCAGTCACTTTCCGCATCATAATCCGGATAATATTCCTCCATAATTCCGATAAATTCCTCATTGTATACGGCAATATTTAATACATCCCCACTGTCCTCCGAAAAATCTGCTTCATAGGGCTTCTTTCTGTTAAGCAAAACCAATGCAAGGACAATCACAACCACTACGAAAACTACTACGCACAGGATTGCTATCCATTTCTTTCCCTTTTTTCCTTTTTCTTCTTGCGCGCTTTCCGCTATGGCTCCATCCATTTCATTCTCGTTCATTTTCGTTTCCTCCATTTTCTTTTGCCTTTCGTTTTACGTCGTAAAATTGATATCATTTTTATCCTTGGTTTCGCTTTTCACCCTTTTATTTAAAACAATCTTAAATCATTGATTTTTTGTTTCTTGTTTCCTGCTCACTCAACCAAAACCGCCGGCTCATGATAAGGCCATATCTCAATTTCCTCTTCTACGATATCACCATATTTTCCCACAGCCTCAACCGTAATTTCATAAGGTCCATCCAACCAGCCTCCAAGGGAAACCCACTGTCCGTCCTCAGAAATTTCATAGTCCCCCTCTGAATCTACATCTGTGATTTCCATGCTTACCACGTTTTCTGTCTCAAGCACCAAATCCTCTATGGAAATGCTACTATACTCCATAATATCTATACTTTCCACCAATTCCAGTTCGGGCATATTTTCTCTTCTTTCCTTAATGTAAAGGGCCAAAACCACACCTATAACAATCACTACTATAGAAACAACTCCAATAATCACCTTTTTCTTCATTTTATTCATTCCTCCTTTTTTACCATGTCGTTAATCTAGGATAAACAATCCATATATAGATACGAACACAAAACTATTTTTTATGGGGAATTATTTTATAAAACGCTCAAAAAAGGCACATTCTTCATCATTGCACCGCTTCGCTTCTTCTAGCTTACAGTTCACATGAAATACATGAGCAATCTCCGGTTTGTCCAAGCTGCCGTACTTACGTAATTCACAAGGCACTCCCAGCGCATGCAGATGTTCATACATTGGCTTCGCATAGTCTTTTAGGAAATCATGCTCCGACGTCGTAATAAATGCCGGCGGAAAATCCGAATTCATATAATTCCAAACATCCAACTGCTTAGGAAAATTCTCCAAAAAAGACTCCTTTACCGTTCCGAGATATTCCTCTATCGTTTCCACGTTTTTCTTCTCCAAAGCTTCCCGCATATTGTAGATACCACAGTTTAGCCCCACCACGCGTACCGTTATTTCCGGAAGTTTCCAGGCAAACAGTTTTGCAAATTCCGGATTCGTAAAAATGGTGGCATAATGGCTTGCAAGCTGCGCCCCTGCCGAATCTCCCACAAGAATCACATTATCCTTGTCCGCGAAATAGTCATCCCCGTGTTCGGCGACAAAACAAAGCCCCCGATTAATATCTTCCAACGCTCCCGGAAACTTTGTCTCCGGCGCCAGACGATAATTCATATTAACCACCGTAAAACCGCGCCGGGCCAGCGCCATACAGTAATACTGATAGATTTCTTTACTACCGTACACCCAGGCACCACCGTGAATATTTACAATCGTCGGAAGCGGCTTAGTCGTCCCCTTCGGCATATAGATATCCATCCGATTTTCTTCTCCGTAAGGCCCGTAAGAAATATCATCCATGCGAAGAACATCCTCCGGCGTGGTAAGACCTTCATCCCGCTTGGCATCACTAATTGCCCAGTTTACTCTGATATCTGTCACAACTTTACTTAATTCCATGGTATTCTCCTGTTGCCGGTTTACTTCAACTATCGAATTCTCCTGTTGTCAATTTGTTCCACCCCATCGCATTCTTCCATTACCAGTTTTCCACATAAGCATCGGATAAGGTAATTCCGTTTTGCCCAAGCGGCACCTCATGGTCAAGTCCCACAAAGTATCCGTTTTGCTGCCACAAAACCTCTCTGACAAAAGCATATTTCTCCTCATCCCAGGTAACAAAATCATCCAGCACCAAGCCGCCCGTATCCCCGGAATTGGCATTAAAACACCAGAATGTATGGTGCAAATGATAATTTCCGATAAGGGTCCGCATATGGGTCATCCAGGTAATATTCGGCTCCGCCATAAAACCGCCCCATTCGCCGATAAGAAGCGGTGCAATTTCCTGATCGTAAATAAAAAACCAAGTATCATACCAATAGTCTGCCATCATGGTGTCATAATTGTAACCATCATAAAACCAGGGCTGCTGAAAAACGGTAGGGCCGTAATCATGAGGAGAATACACCAACTTGTTATTAAATTCTCCAAGATCCATGGGATAATCCGCCACCCCTCTGAGGTTTCCGCCCCACCATGCAAAATGATAATCATTTTCGTCCGTTGAATGGTAATCCCCATTGCTAACAATGTCCATGGGATAAATCTCGATACCCTCCACCATAATAAGCACGTTGGGATTTACCTCAAAGATGGCTGCCGCTGTTCGGGACGCCACATAAGGCCAGTTGTTGGGATCGGTAGAATCATTCCAAATCGCGCGGTTCTGTTCATAGGGCTTGCCGTGGGGTTCATTTTCCAGGTCAAATGCAATCAAAGTATCGTTATCTGCATAGCGCTCTGCTACCCAGACCCATGCTTCAATGAAATCCTCTTCTGAAATATCTCCGTCGTACCAAAGGTTCACATTGTGTCCCGCTGCATTGGTAACGGCGCAGTGTACATCCAGCATCACCTTAATACCGTTCTGCTCACAAAGCTGTAACACGTAATCAAATATTTCCAGTGAATTCATCCCCACCAGATAAGAATTGGTTGCCTGATTGAAATTTGCCGTAGGATATTCGCCGTTCTTCCACTGCAACAAAAGCTGGGTAGAAATCGGAATACGTAGCAAATTGAATCCGTGGTCGGCAATCGCGGCAATGGACGTATTCAAATCGCAGGCCCAAAGTCCGTCAAAACAGTTGGTTCCGGTATTATAGCCAAACCAGTTAATTCCGGTCAGCCATACCGGTTTCCCATCTCGATCTACAATCTGATTTCCCTCCACAAACAGCCAGTCACCGGTTCGGTCCTGCGCCGCATTACTGCTAAACACCACAGGTTCTCCCACTTCCTGTGGGTTTTGGCTCTCCGTGTTTTGCGTTTGCTCTTCCTGGGTTTGTGTGTTCTCTTCTGCCTGCACTACATTTCCCGTTTGAGTAGCCGTTTCATTTCCGTTTGTCACAGAATTATGCGTCTCCATCTGCAGGGTTTCGTTTCCGGATACTTCTAACGCCCCTTGCAAAGCATCATTTCTTTTCCCGGTTCTGTCAATAAATACAAACAATAATATCACGAAAATTAATGCCAATACGCCACATAACGCAAAAACAAGCGTCTCTGCTTTTTTGATTTGGTCTTTATCCATTTGCATTCTTCTCCTTTTCCTTTAATGAAAAGCAAAAATCACATTTATCGTCCTTTTCCAAGGTCGTTGTCCGATGAAATTCTATCTTAGATAAATTACCGTAACAATAAGAATCACTGTCGCAAAAAGTATGTATCAAATCACTACAACCACAGATTTTACAATATTTACAATAGGGACAATCCGTAATATCAAACCGCAACTGATTTTTATCGGTCTTATAAATCGTTTGCTGAAAGCCGTTCTTAGGCCCAAACATATTCTTTGCCATATATTTGATGATTTTAAGACCGATTTTTCCCATGCCGGGCAGCGCTAAGAAACGATTAATCGAAGCTCCGGCCTTACTGCCTTGTTGCAAAATAAACTCTTCCATAACCGGCAAAGCATCCTCGCCAATTTCCTGTTTCATTCCCCGGTATGCCGCAGCTCGAGGGAATATATAATCATACACATGCGTTCGAACCCCCTTGGGAACTTCCGGATACTCCCATAGCAATCGATCCATTTCCTGACCTGCAAATTCAAAAACCCTTTTTGCCAAATCTCCGCCATAACGATTCGCCAAAATATTCTTTAATATTTTGTAATTTTTATTTTTTTTAAAATAAGCTACGCCCCTTGCCATGACAATCCCTCTTTTCTTGATTTAAAAGCTTTTTTGTATTCTCGTTTTCTTTATAACTCAACCTTTGTGTCACAAATACTATGTGATTTATAAACGACTTTTCGGTTCAAAACATGCAAATTATCTCTGCTAAAAATATTTTTCCCTTGATTCATATTGACAAATATTTGCTTATATATTATCATCGCTCATGTCAATTTTCTATAAGCCAAATCTTTATTTTACACCTCTGTTTGTGGAGATATGCTCTGCACGTCTGCTCAAGAAAGGAGTCTCTTCCTATTCGTTTTTATCCAAGACTATTTTCCTGACACGCGCAAATACCCCACTGTCTTATTACCAATTCGGCAAAGAAGGAATTGCAATTTTCCTTTCTTTGCCAATTGTCTTTTCTTTTTTTAGGATTCTACAAAATCAAAAATACTCATCTGGTTGCTCTTAGGAAGGCCGTCTAATATCCCCAGTCTGGCCATGGTTTCCGCAATGGTACCGGATACCTTCGAACGACTGCACATATCGTCGATGGAAATAAATTTTCCCTGCTTTGCCTCATCTTCCAAAGCCTCTGCCGCCTTTTCTCCCAAACCTTCGATGGAGGTAAAAGAAGGCATTATTTTTCCATCAATAATTTGGAAATTTCTGGCTTTTGCCTGATAAAGATTAATGGGTAAAAATTCAAATCCTCTAGCGTACATTTCCTGAACAATTCGCATATCTTTGTAAGAATCTTGTTCCTTATTACTCATTTTTTCCAATTTACTGCGAGCCTCGTAATCCCTCATATGCTCTTCCAGCTTTTTCTGTCCAAGGCACATGATTTCATAAGAAAATGCCGAAGCACGAATGGAAAAAAACGCACAATAATAAGCCAGCGGATAATTAATTTTACAATAAGCAATTCGCCATGCCATCATAACATACGCCGCTGCGTGGGCTTTCGGGAACATGTATTTAATTTTTTTACAAGACCAAATATACCAATCCGGCACATTTTGCGCCAGCATAGCTTCTTCCCATTCCGGTTTCAGACCTTTTCCCTTTCGGACGCTTTCCATAATGGTAAACGCCAAAGAGCTTTCCACTCCCATATGAATCAAATACGTCATAATATCGTCACGGGTACAAATTGCGGTAGAAATGGTTGCCTTTCCTTCCAATAAGAGGGTTTGCGCATTTCCGAGCCATACATCGGTACCATGAGACAATCCCGCAATACGAACCAAATCCGAAAAAGAAGTCGGGTGGGTGTCAATCAACATCTGCATAGCGAAATCCGTTCCAAATTCCGGGATTCCAAGCGAGCCCAAACGACAACCGTTGATTTGTTCCGGCGTGACGCCCAGTGCTTCCGTACTTTGAAACAAAGACATTACCTTTGCATCATCCAGCGGAATGGTAACCGGGTCGATTCCCGTCAAGTCCTGTAACATACGAATCATGGTCGGATCATCGTGTCCCAGAATATCCAGTTTCAAAAGGTTATGATCAATGGAATGGTAATCAAAGTGAGTCGTTATGGTATCGGTAGTCATATCATTCGCCGGATGTTGCACAGCCGTAAAGGAATTGATATCCTCACCGATGGGCAAAACGATAATTCCCCCGGGATGCTGACCGGTGGTTCGACGGATTCCGACGCAGCCACCCACAATTCGGTTGATTTCTCCCTCTCTCTTTTCCTTCGACCGTTCTCTGTAATAATTCTTTACATAGCCGTAGGCTGTTTTTTCTGCAAGGGTACCTATCGTACCGGCACGAAACGTCTGACCGGCGCCAAAGATTACTTCCGTATATTTATGTGCTTTCGACTGATACTCACCGGAAAAGTTAAGGTCAATATCCGGTTCCTTGTCTCCTTTGAATCCCAGGAAGGTTTCAAACGGAATATCAAAACCGTCTTTCTTTAAATTCGCACCGCACACGGGACAAGTCTTATCCGGCATGTCACAGCCTGCTTTTCCTGCGTATGCCTTCACATCTTCGGAATAGAAATCGGAATAATGACACTCTGTACAATAGTAGTGAGGCGAAAGGGGATTGACCTCGGTAATTCCCGCCATCGTTGCAACAAAAGAAGAACCAACGGAGCCACGTGAGCCAACCAAATAGCCGTCTTCCACTGATTTCCACACCAATTTCTGCGCAATTATGTACATAACAGCAAATCCGTTTCCGATGATGGATTTCAATTCTTTTTCCAAACGTTCTTCCACAATATCCGGTAGCGGGTCCCCATACATTTCATGCGCTTTGTTATAGCAAATGGTTCGCAAGGTAACATCACTGTCTTCAATTACCGGCGGACATTTGTCCGGTCTGACCGGTGTAACCACGTCACACATATCCGCAATTTTATTGGTATTCTCAACAACAACCTCCATAGCTTTATCACTACCAAGATATTCAAATTCCCGCAACATCTCTTCTGTAGTTCTAAAATACAATGCCGGCTGATCATCAGCGTCAGCAAATCCTTTGCCCGCCAAAATAATCCTTCGGTATATTTCATCTTCCGGATTTAAGAAATGTACGTCACAGGTTGCGCAAACCGGTTTGTTATAAGCTTCTCCCAGCGCAACAATTTGTTTGTTGATTGCAATCAAATCCTCTTTGCTTTCAATCAGCGGATATTTGGGACTATGAATCTGAAATTCATTATTACATAACGGCTGAATTTCCAAATAGTCATAGAAATCTATGATTTTTGCAATGTCCGACGGACTTCTGTCTTCCATAACCGCAGGATATAATTCTCCTCTTTCGCAGGCGCTTCCCAAAATCAAACCTTCCCTGTATTCTAAAATTTTACTCTTAGGAATCTTCGGACGCATTTGATAATAATCCAAATTAGACAAGGATACCAATTTGTAAAGATTTCTTCTTCCCACTTCGTTCTTGGCCAATATAATGGCATGGTAATAATGAAGTCTTCGTATCGCCTCCTTCGGCAAGGTACCAAACTCCTTTAATTCTTTTAAGCTTGTCACGCCTTTTTCTTTTAACAAAGGAATAAACTTTAAAAAGATTTGTGCCGTTGCCTCCGCATCATCTACTGCCCTATGATGATGTTCATTTACCACATCCATCTTTTTGCAAACAGCGTCCAAATTGTGCTTTGCCTGCTCCGGAAAAAGACTTCTGGATATTTCCATGGTATCTACATAAGTATAATCTACTTCAAACCCCTGCTCTTTTGCCACATGCGTAATAAAACCCACATCAAATTTAGCATTGTGAGCCACCAGAAAGCTATCTCCCACAAAGGCTAAAAACCTGGGAAGAATCACATCAATTTCTTCTGCATCCATAACCATGGAATCGTTGATTCCGGTCAACTTTTCAATATCCAGCGGAATCGGAACCTTCGGATTCACAAATTCCGAAAAGCGTCCTACAATTTCGCCGTTTTCCACCTTGACACCGCCGATTTCAATAATCTTATTTTTTCTGCTGCTAAAACCGGTAGTTTCAATATCGAAAACAACGTAACTATCATTAAAACTTTGACCTCTGTCTTTTACCACCAAATCCTTTAAATCATCTACCAGATATGCTTCCACACCATAGATAATTTTAAAATCTTCTCCTGGTTTGATCGCATGATTTGCTTCCGGGAAAGCCTGAATATTACCATGATCCGTAACTGCCATGGCCGTATGTCCGAATCGTTTTGCCTGGTTAATAATGGACTTCACATCAGAAACCGCATCCATATCGCTCATTTTGGTATGACAATGTAACTCTACTCTTTTCTTCGTTGCATTATCTTCCCGCATGGTTCGAAAATCTTTTATTTTTTTAATACCAAAAATCGAACCCATTTCCAGTTCATTGTCAAATTTATCAAAGCTCACCACGCCACGCACTTTAATAAAATCCCCAACCGTGGCCAAAGGCTTCAATTCCTCCGCCAATTCCGGCGTCAAAAATAATTTCACCTTAATGGAATCGGTAAAATCAGTTATATCGTATTTTATAATTGTCTTTCCGGCTTTTTCCAAGAATCTCTCATCCATGGACAGAATCTGACCGGCTACTACGATTTCACCCAGTTCATCCTGCACCAGCTCCAGTGCAACAGTTTCCCCTTCAAAATCTTTATTGTAAATGACATCAGGGTTATCCGACTTTCGAAGTGTACGAACAAATTCTGCTTTCTTGCTTCCTTTTTCCCAATTTTTTCGGAAGGAAGATTCTCTTCGTCCTGGAAGAGTCTCCGTTTTCGTAGTACCGCTTTCTTTTTCTTGACTCTTTTTTTCTTCTGTCTTTTCTTTTGCGGAAAGCTGCGCCTCGTTTTGGCGAACTTCAGTTTCTGCATTTTCACCGGCCGAGGCGTTATCCTCTGCCTCCTGTATCATTTCTTTTGAACTTTCTCCGTTGTACTGGCGAATAATATCCTCTAAACGTCTCTGTGCTTTTCTCTCATTTTCCTTTTTATAAGCACTTTCCTTTTCCTCTACGTATTCTACCGATATTTTTGCATCAAAATTAAAACGTTCATTGATAATTCGATGCAAAATATCCAGCATTTCCGCTTCCTTCTTTTTTGCCACAATCGAATCCGGGAGATGGATAAGTAAAGTGTTTTCCTCCACTACCTTGGGCTCACATTTTTTATACAAAGAAAATAAAATATTATCGTACCGTTCAAATTCCAAATAGATGCTTTCCTGATAGGAATCAAGTAATGTCTGTAAATTATATTGCTGTGACAAGCGATAACGCTCCATAATCTTTACACTAAAATCAATTCCCGGACATAACTTTTTTCCCAAATCTTTTTCCAGTGAAATAATATAGTGTTTCGGTATCAGTCTGTCATATTCTATATATATTTTCAGGCTTTGCTTCGCCTTGTTTAAAACCACTCGTTGCACGGTAACATCCAAAAATACGTCAAAAAGTTCCGGCTTAATATTCGTTTTCGGAAAAGCTTCCGCAAACTTTCGTTCCATACTAATGCTATCCTCGTTTCTTTCCCTATCGCATTCCCTAAGCGACTCTGCCCCATAAAGTCCAATCAAAGAGCCTGCTTTCCTTTTACTTATTTTTCCTCATTCCAATGAAGGAGTTCCTCGCGAAGAACATTTAACAATTCTTCTTCCGGCACTTTTCTTACTATTTCTCCTTTTTTGATGAGTAGTCCTTCGCCAATTCCTCCGGCAATTCCGATATCTGCTTCTTTGGCCTCTCCGGGACCGTTAACGGCACACCCCATTACCGCCACTTTAATATCCAGCGGAAACTCACTTACCATGGTTTCCACTTGGTTGGCCAAGCCAATTAAATCAATCTTAGTTCTTCCACAGGTAGGACAGCTGACTACCTCAATTCCGCCCTTACGAAGCCCTAATGTCTTTAAAATCATCTTTCCGGATTTAATTTCTTCCACCGGGTCTCCCGTAAGAGAAACACGAATGGTATCACCGATTCCTTGATGCAATATGATACCAAGCCCTACCGCCGATTTGATATTACCGCTGCTTAAGGTTCCCGCTTCTGTAATTCCTACATGTAAAGGATAGTTGGTTTTTCCTGCAATCAACTCATGCGCCTTTACGCACATTAATACATCCGAAGACTTAATGCTAATGACAATATTGTCATAATTCTCTTCCTCAATCATTCGTACTTTATCTAATGCACTTTCTACAATTCCTTCTGCTGTCACTCCATGATACTTTTCTACCAGTTCCTTTTCCAAAGAACCGCTGTTTACACCAACTCGGATGGGAATCTGTCTTTCTTTGGCCACCTGTACTACTGCGCTGAGTTTCTCCTTGCCACCAATGTTTCCGGGATTAATGCGGATTTTATCGGCACCATTTTCCATGGCACGAATTGCCATTTTATAATCAAAATGAATGTCTGCCACCAGAGGAATATGGATTCTTTCTTTGATCTTTGCGATTGCCGTTGCTGCCGCTTCATTCGGCACTGTACAACGGATAATTTCGCATCCGGCCTTTTCCAAACGCAAAATCTGCTCTACCGTTTTTTCCACATCTTCGGTGGGCGTATTGGTCATAGACTGAATTAAAATAGGATTGCCTCCACCTATGACGCGATTTCCTATTTTTATCTCTTTTGTTTTACTGCGAAGTGTTTGATTTTCCATTTTTTGCACCTGACTTTCTTATTTCAAATTTATTTTTTAAATTTTTTTATTATATCTATATTTTTTTCATGCCAATTTTTCTATTGCATATAATTTCTAAAATAAGTATATAACAGATTCTTTTGCAAAAAAAGTCGAAACCAAGGAATAAATTTTTTTTGTTAAAACTGACGATTTCTGTCGCGAACTATTGCCCAAATGTAAAATAATGCTCTGTGGGAAATACCTCATCTTCTTTTCGTTGATAAAAATATACTTCATATACGGTATCTTCCCTGGGACGCACCGAAAACACAAGCTCCGTTCCCGTTTCATAAAAGCTGCCATCTTTGATTAGTACGTGTTGTCCGTCTGCATTTATCACATCCACATAGAAAGGTTCTTGTGGCTGTTTTACGCATCCCGTGGTTAAAAAAATCACCATCACTAACGTCCATAGCCCCACCGTCTTTTTTTCCGTATAAATAATATTCCATTCCCTCTTTTTTATGAATTTTTTTCGTTGCACCTGCTCTTTTAAATACTTGTGCCAAAAGATACAGATTCCAAGGCTCAATACAATACACCAAATACTTTTTATATCTACATGACCGGTTCGAAACAGCATCATGAAAGCAAATCCGCTAAATGCTGCGGTCACAAACAAAAACAAATAGTATCCAATTCCTAAAAGTGCCAGTTTATTTTCCGTTTTCTTTTCCAAATACCTAGGCATTTCTCGTTTTAAACTTTCACCGTCTAAGAAACGTTCTTCCGGATTTTTTTTGCAACATTTTTCCACTAACCGGCAACTCCCTTCGGATACGGTTAACGATATTTTTCTTATATCCGCTATTTCATACGGCGGCAGGGACGGATTGATTCCGGTTAACATATAAAATAAGATTGCTCCCAACGCATAAATGTCACTTCTTGACGAAATTCCTTCTCCCTTAACCTGCTCCGGAGCGCTAAAGCCATATGTTCCAAGGACTACGGAATTCTTTCTTAAGATATCGCCTTCCAGTGCCGCCCCAAAATCCAAAAGTCGTATTTTTTTATCCGGCGTTATCATAATGTTGGCCGGCTTTAAATCCCGAAAAATAACGGAAGGTCTCCTGGAATGCAAATAGGACACAATATCCGTCAATTCCTTAAAAATATTCAAAGCCTCTTCTTCCGATAAAGGGGCATTTTTTGCCAAATATTCCTCCAAAGTAATTCCTTCCACATACTCCATAACAATGCCAAGCGTCTCTTCATTTTCCACCATTTCTACAATGTAGGGAAGTCTCCGGTCGGATAATGTTTTTAAAATGAGCGCCTCCTTTTCCAACGCTTTCGTCCGTTCCTCTGACTCCTTTGGCACCATCTTCATTGCGTACTTTTTCTTTAGAAAAATATCTTCCACCAACAATACACACCCCATATTCCCCTTTCCCAAAATATTTAAAATCTTATATTTTTCTCCCAACATATTCATATTCATTTTCATTTCCTCCTCTTGTTTATAAAATGTTAATCCAGCCACAAATAGACGGCCGAACCGTTATCCATATTTTCCCGTTTTTCTTTTCTGTGATACATCGTCTTTAATATTCTTGTTATTTTCTCCGAAGATATGCCTTCCCGAAACAGCCGAAACGTTTGTCTCCCCCCAATCGGTAACGCACCCCTCTTTTTATAAAAAAACAAAATTTCTGACAACTCCTCTTTCGAATACAAACGATAAAATCCATCCGTAGCAAGCAAAAATCCGGTATTGTTTTTTATTTTCCCACATTGATAATCCGGTTTTTGATACTTACCAATCCCAATGCATCGATTGAGGCAATTCTCTTTTACGGTATGATCTTTGGTTAACTTTTTGGTTTTTTTCTTTACCAAAAACACTCCCGAATCCCCAATATGAAACAAATGATATTCCTGCCGGATAATCAAAAGAACGGAAACCGTAGTTCCGCAGTAAATTTGTTTTCTTTTGGCATATTCTGCCAGTGTTTCATGGGTCTTTAAAAAAAGTCGATTCATCGAATGAAAAATCACTTTTTTCTTTTTTCTTCGTCTTAAAACCGTCAGCAAATCCTGATAGAACCATTTACTGATCTCTTCAATCATATATCCTGAGGCCGTCTCTCCCTCTTCCATTCCACCAAGTCCGTCGCATACTGCAGCCAATGTCACTTCCCCCATCATCGTCCGGATGCGATGCACCGCAATGGAATCCTGATTATTAATTCTCCCGCCTCTTTCATATAAACAACCGCATTTCAGCTCTGTTCCCTCCCTTTTACGATAATATTTTTTGGTCCCATTTTTTCAAAACTTTCTTGGGCTAAAATTTTCTTTCGTTTACCAAAAGCACTTTTTCTTTAAAGTATTATTTTTGCGTAGCTATGGGCTAAGAACTTGCATGCCCGAGATAACGATGGCTATAACCATTCGTATCAAAAGATAAATAGAATTATAGAAAGTGGTCTCATTATAAGTAGATTTTTATCATTCTTCAAGTCTTTTTTCTAATTTTATAGTTTTTTTATTTTTAGGTAACATAAAAAATCTGCCAAAGCCCTTTTGAAAGGGAGACTTTGACAGATTTAATATTATTTTACAATTCGCATGATATCATTAAACAAAACAAATACCATAAGAATCATCAGCGCAATAAAACCAATCATGTGCACCAGGCCTTCTTTCTCCGGAGAAATCGGCTTTCCTCGGACTGCCTCTATCAGCAAAAACACAAGACGTCCCCCGTCCAAGGCCGGAAAAGGAAGCAGATTCATCACCCCTAAGTTGATACTTAAAAGCACTGCGATATTTATCATATTCAAAATCACGGTAAAGGTCCCGTATTTTGAAGTTTCTTCTATGGTATCGTCAATAACGGTAGCAATTCCCACCGGTCCGGACACATCTTCCATGGAAGCATTTCCGGAAAACAAAAATCCGAGACTACGAAATGTGGTAATCAACCAATATCGTACTTCCAATGCACTGTACTTAAATACATTTAAGTTATTACAAGCTAAAAATTCATTTCCGCCGGTAAAACCAGGATGGTACATTCCCGTACTTTCATCATACACCGGTTGCATTGTGGTCTCATATTCCACTCCGTCTCTTTCATAAGTAACATCAATGACTTTTCCGTTACTCATAAAAGAAATAACACTGATTTCCCGCCACAAATAGACATTCTGATGGTCAAACTCCGTAATCACGTCACCGGCCCGAAGTCCGGCATTCCAAGCTGAGGTTCCTTCCATAACTTCTGACAAAACCGGTAAATCCGCGCCGCAAAACCAGCAAAGAAATAAGGACATTAAGTACGCCAGCACTATATTAAAAAGCGGTCCGGCTACTACGGTAGCAATTCGTCCCCAAACAGATGCACTTTGAAATGTGCCCTGAATCTTACTTAAATCCGCTGCTTCTTCTTCTCCATCGTAAGCACCGTCTTCTCCCTCGAAAACACAAGCACCACCAATCGGCAAAAGACGAAGGGCGTAATCGGTTTCTCCCTTTGTTTTTTTGAAAATGACAGGCCCCATACCCACAGCAAATTCTTTTACTTTAATTCCGCTGTTTTTCGCCAACAAAAAGTGTCCTAATTCATGAGCGACTACCACCACGGTAAAAATCACCAAAAAAGCAATTATCGTTCCTAGCATGTTCTATTATTCTTACTCCTTTGAAACCATTCTATCTATAAAATAATATGTTTCCTGTTCGGTTTGAAGAATCTCATTTACACTGGGATTCTCGATTCTTTTATGATTCCCCATACATTCCGAAATCATTCGGGGGATATCCAAAAAGCCGATTTTCCGATTCAAAAACAAACTTACCGCTTTTTCATTGGCTGCATTGTAAACCGTAGGAACGCTTCCTCCCAATCTGCACGCTTCCAATGCCATTGCCAAGCCCTCAAAAGTTTCCAAATTCGGTTCCTCAAAGGTTAATTGATTCATGCGATAAAAATCAAGCTTTTCCTGATTCATGGAAAGTCTGTCCGGGTAGAACAAGGCATATTGAATCGGTAATTTCATGTCAGGGAGGCCAAGTTGTGCAATCACTGCTCCATCCACATATTCCACCATGGAATGAACAATGGATTGCGGATGAACCAGAACTTTTATCTGGTCCAGCTCCACATCAAAGAGCCACTTTGCTTCCATCACTTCAAGACCTTTGTTTACCATCGTTGCAGAATCAATGGTAATTTTCCTTCCCATACTCCAGTTGGGATGTTTTAATGCATCTTCTACCTGAATCCCGGCCAAATCGCTTCGTTTCTTTCCTCGGAAAGGACCACCAGAAGCGGTGAGCCACAACTTTGCAATTCGATTTTTCGGCTCTCCGTTCATGGACTGGAAAATCGCACTGTGCTCCGAATCCACCGGTAAAATAGGCACTCCCATTTTCTTTGCCAAAGGCATAATAATATGTCCGGCAGTCACCAAAGTTTCCTTATTTGCCAGTGCAATGGTCTTTCCGGCTTCAATTGCTGCAATGGTAGGACGAATCCCAATCATTCCCACAATGGCGGTAACCAAAATATCGTATTCTTCTATTACGGAAATCTCCAAAAGACCGTCCATACCGCTTAACACTTTGGTGTCCGTGTCTTTGATCTTTTCCTTTAATTCTTTGGCCGCTTTTTCATCATACATCACAGCATACGCTGGATGAAACTCCCGCACCTGTTGTTCCATAAGAGAAACATTGCTGCCGGCCGCCAAAGCCACAACTTCCAAACCATCCTTCTCTCTGACTACTTCTAATGTCTGAGTCCCGATCGAGCCGGTGGACCCAAGAACCACAATTTTTTTCATATTCTTCTCCTTGTCCTTTTCGACACACCGTTTTGAATGTTTACAAAGTTGCTTTTACCCAAAGAGCATTACGGAAAGGAAATAAATCAGCGGGGAAGTAAAAATGACGCTGTCAAAACGATCCAGTATTCCGCCATGTCCCGGAATACACTTTCCGTAATCCTTAATGTTATAATTTCGCTTAATGGCAGAGGCCGCCAAATCACCGATTTGGGCTACAATACTTCCAAACAAACCAAGTAACACAAAGGCAAAGATCAAATCTTTGGTAATAATTTGATTATATACCAAAATCAATCCGTAAAGATATCCGGCAAGGGACGAACCGGCAACTCCGCCGATGGCACCTTCTATGGATTTCTTCGGGCTAAGCTTCGGAGTCATTTTATGTTTTCCTAAGGTTACACCGACAAAGTACGCACAAGTATCCGTGGACCATGCTGCAATAAAAATCATCCAAACTGCAAAAAATCCAATGTTAGTGGTTGCCGTATCAAATTCATTGCTAATCATTCTGGCCATTAACGCAAAAGAAAGCATCACTGGGGCATAAACGAAAGAAAAATAAGCATTTACCACCTGCTGGGTATTGTATTTCGGATAGGTAAATACATACGCCATCATAAGCACAATCAAAAGCAACATAATAATCATCATGTTATAAACCGGATTGTTGCACAAATAAACCAATGCATAATAAGCCACAATCGCTACAAAGGATATGACTTCCAATACATTGAACCCTTTTTCTTTTGTATGTACACCGGTTGCCCGCGCCACTTCTTCATAAGCAATGAGGGAAATGATACACAAAGAAACCGCCAAAACGATATCTCCAATCCAAACCAGTCCCATCATAATTAAAGCAACCAGTATTCCGCTAATGACTCTGACTTTCACTGTTAAAGCCTCCGTTACTATAATTTTCCATACCGTCTGTTACGGTTATTGTATGCTTCCAATGCCTTTTCCAATTCCTCTGCATTAAAATCCGGCCAATACACCGGAGTAAAATAAAACTCTGTATAAGCAAGCTGCCATAAAAGGAAATTGGAAATTCTTTGTTCTCCGCTGGTACGAATCATCAAATCCGGATCAGGTAAACCTGCCGTATCCAACTCTTTTGCAATCGCCTCTTCCGTAATATCCTCCAAAGAAAGTTCGCCGTTTTGCACTTTCCCGGATAATGCCTTTACTGCTCTTACGATTTCATCCCGACTACCGTAGTTAATTGCAATGGTAAACTTAAGTCCTGTATTATTCTTGGTGGCTTCTTCCAAATCCGAGATGCTTTTTTTGATATCCTCTGCCAACTTGGTTTTATCGCCGATTACACGAACACACATATTATTTTTGGTTGCCCGTTTAATACAGTTCTTCATATAATCTCTCAATAAATTCATTAAAAGAGAGACTTCATCTGAAGGTCTGTTCCAATTCTCGGTAGAAAAAGCATATACCGTAAAATACTCAATTCCACGGTTATACATAATTTCACACATATCTTCCACGGTTTTGCTCCCCTGAACATGTCCGAAATTTCTGGGTTTTCCTTTTTCCTTTGCCCATCTGCCGTTTCCATCCAATATAACTGCCACATGCTTTGGAATATTCATAGTTTAACCAACCTTTCCTTCTGCATCCTGTTTATATGGTAAAAAAGGCAGGAAAACCTGCCTTTCCCTATTAGAATTATACTTTCAAAATATCTTGTGATTTTTCTTCTACAAGCTTATCGATTTCTTTGATAAATTTGTCGGTAATCTTCTGAAGGTCATTTTCCAATCCTCTGATTTCATCTTCGGAAACCTCTGTTTTTGCCAACTTTTTGAAAGAATCGTTTCCGTCACGACGGATGTTACGAATGGCTACCTTGCCTTCCTCACCTTTTTTCTTTACTTCTTTCACCAGATCTTTTCTTCTTTCTTCCGTAAGTTCCGGGAATACCAGACGAATCACACTACCGTCATTGCTGGGGGTGATTCCCACATCCGAGCAAAGAATTGCTTTTTCAATTTCTTTAATCAAGGATTTTTCCCACGGAGCAATCTGAAGAATGCGAGGCTCCGGAACGGTAACATTTCCTACCTGCTGAAGGGGGGTAGGAGTTCCGTAGTAATCCACACGAATCTTATCAAGAACATGAGGATTTGCTCGTCCTGCTCTGATGGTTGCCAAATCTGCAGTCAAAAAGTCATACGCTTTTTTCATTTTTTCTTCCAATACACTAATTCTCTCATCCATAAGGGGTACCTACCTTTCTATACTGTTACTTTTGTTCCGGAAAAATCACCGGCAATTGCATTTAAAATACTGTTTTTCTCGGTCAAATCAAATACCCACATCGGCATCCGATTATCTCTTGCCAAAATAGAAGCAGTCATATCCACTACCTGCAGATTCTTTTCAATCACTTCATCGATTGAAACTTCATCGTATTTTTTCGCATTGGGATTTACTCTCGGGTCATCATCATAGACCCCATCAATCGCCTTTGCTAAATAAATACCGTCTGCATCTACTTCTACTGCTCTTAATACCACACCGGTATCCGTTGAAAAGTAAGGATGTCCGGTTCCGCCTGCAAAGAATACCACTTTTCCTTTTTGAAAAGACTCCACTGCAAAATCCTTGGAAAATAATTTTGTAAAAGTAGAGCAGGCAAAGGGAGTTAATATTTCCGTCTCCATTCCTCTGGAACGGAACATCTCCGATACATAAAGACAATTCATAATCGTTGCCAACATACCAATCTGATCTGCTTTGGTACGGTCAATGTTCTCACTGGTTCTGCCTCGCCAATAATTACCGCCACCAATCACAATACCAATCTGATAATCTTTTGACAGAAGCTCTTTTACCTGATCGGCAATTTCCAAAATAATGCCGTCTTCGTATTTCTTTTCCTTATTTGCTAACGCTTCTCCGCTAAGCTTTAATAGAATTCGCTTCATATTTTCCTCTCCTTTAATTATCTTTCGCTTGCTTAAATTCTTCAAAGAAAGAAGACGGATTTACGGTTGCATAGCACTGGGAACACATACCTTCAATGACCGCTCCGTTATTGATTTGTACGGACTGTGACTTGATATTACCCATCACAATAGCGGAAGAATCCAATATCACCGGACCGTGAACATCTAAATTACCCTGAATTGCCCCTGCCACTACAGCGCTGGTCGCTTCAATATCTCCTAATATCACAGAACTCTGCCCCACCTTTACGGTTCCGGTCACAGAAATGTTACCGTTTATCTTTGCATTTTCTGCAAAAATTTCTCTGGCACTGGAATTACCGGTAATATTTCCAAGTACATCCAATTTTCCTGCAACGCTGATGTCTCCGATTACGGTACCGCACAATTCCACATTGCCGTCGGATTCAATATTACCTTTGATTTTCGTCCCCTTGGTAATAATCGTGATATCTTCTGTTGCAATTGCTTCCTTTTTCTCTTCCATCTTATTTTCCATTTCCATTTCCTCTTTTTCTTCTTCCAAAAGCAAATCCTTTTCCAACACATTCTCAATGGTCACATCCGACATCGCCAACCGGGAAACATCGATTTCTTCCATTTCCTCTGTCATCCAATCAGCTTCATCGACTTCTTCTGCAGCCAACTCCGCATCTGCCATATCTTCTGTAGCCAAATCCGCATCTGCCATATCTTCTGTTTCTGCATCCTGGCTGTTATCCTCGTTAATGATTTTTTCTAATATCTCATCTTTTAATTTTTCCAATTCCTCATCGGAAAATGCTTCTTCCGTTTCTTCTTCTGAAAAATCTTCTTTTGATTCCCCTTCCGAAAAATCCTGCAATTCTTCTTCAAAGTCCGTCAAGCTTTCTTCGTCAAACGCTTTCTCCGAAAACTCCTCTGACGCCTCTTCTTCCGAATAAGCATCTTCTACCATATCTTCTGCGGTCTCTTTTACCTCGTCCTTAGGTTCCTCATCCCCCTTGGAAGCTTCAATAATCAAATCCGCCAAAGCGTCAATATCTTCAATGGATTCCCCGTCTTTATCCTGATAATCCATCGGTTGTTCTTCCTCATCTCCCGGAATAAGGATTTCCTGTTCTTTCGCATCATCGGTCTCTAAAATATCTTCCCCAATCAATTCATTCATGGCTTCCGATAAATCATCTTTTAAATTTTGAAAAAATCCCATCCTACCATTCCTTTCTTTTCCTTAAAATTCACCTTCGGTTACTCGGCTACGGTTACATGCTGTACCGGTGTCACATACTCGTTAATCGGCACAATCATGGTATTTTCCATATCCATAATTTCCTCTATAATGACAGACAACGCCTCCACCGTAGTCACTTTATCTGCCGTATCGTGGAGCAATACCACATAAGTATCTGAGCCACCTGCCGCAATGGGAGAAACCACACGATCCACAATTTCATTTACGGTTAATCCTCCGCTTGTGGCATCCCCGCTATCCACGTTCCAGTCAAAATAGGTAATTCCGCATGCTTCCAAATAACGAATGCATCGCTCCATTTCCACCTGACTTACCGTATTACTGCTACCTCCGGGAAAACGGTAATAATTACATTCCACTCCCGTCACCTCATAAAGATAGCTCTGAATTTCATCCAAATCATCAATAAAGGAATCCATGTCACCATAGACATCGCTATAATCATGGCTGTAGGAATGCATGGCAAGTGTATGTCCTTCCGCTACAATCCGCTGATAAACTTCCTCCATCCCGGGCTTACCGTTTACAAAAAAGGTTGCCTGTACGCCATAGTAATCCAACACGTCTAAAATAGCATCCGTATTAGCGGAAGGTCCGTCATCAAAGGTAAGGCAAACACGCACCATTCCTTCATTGACATTCGACATTACAACCGTTTCTTCTGCTTCGTCGTAATTAGCCTCCGTGGAAACCGACACCGATTCCTCCGAAGCACTTTCTTCCTGCATTTCCATTTCCCGATATAAATCATTCAATTTACTGGTGACTAATTGCAATGCCTGATTGGTTGATTTCAACTGCTGATTTAAATGATGAATCTGCACCAGTGCAATAATGGATAAAATGGTAGGAACAATCAGCAACACCAAAAAGACTGAAATAATTGCTTTCTTCAGTCTCTTGATTCGCAATCCTCTCTTTTCATCTGCCTTAGTGTGTTCGTCTTTTTGCATCACGTATCTATCTCTACTCTTCCTAAGTATTCTTCGTATCCTTTATACTATACCACATTTTCAAATCGATAGGAAGTAAAAGGTTTTTTTTGCCACATTTTTATCCTACCAGCCATTTGTGCTTTTCCACACTGTACAAAGGTACCAGAGGAAGCAAAATCGGTGTTTTTTTCACATAGGCCTGATACTCCGGATCCTGACCGTAATTCTTGTTCTGACGGATTTCCAATCTTCTGGCACCGCCAAACATGATATAAACAATACAAACATAGCCAATCGTTGCTCCGGTCCACTGCCAAGCGCCGTTTAAAGAAGTCACGGAAGACACAAATACCCCCGTCCAAAACAAGACTTCCCCAAGGTAATTGGGACAACGCACGATTTTATACAATCCACTGTCGCAGAAGCGATTGGGATTTTTCTCTTTTGCTTTGGTCTTCTGATAATCTGCCAAAGATTCCAGCAAAATACCAAGGGCCATAATGACGATACCCACCACCGTTACTACATCTGTTTCTCCGCCGTTTTGCATACGGAAAAATACCGGTGACACCTGAAGGGCGTATAAGAGCGCACAACTCACCCAGATACTGAATTTTGCAATAAATTTCATATTGGAGCCATCTTTAATTTCCCGTTTCATGGTATTGCGGTAGGACGCACTTTTGATTTCCCGCACCAAAAGATATCCGCCGAGACGACATCCGTAAATAAGAAACAACGCGCAAGCCACAATCAGTGGGAGGGACAAATTGTCTTTAAAAAGAATCGGCATGGCAATTCCCATTGCTGCAATGGAAAATCCGTACCCCAGGGAAATAAAGTAAACATATTTGTAAAATCCGATAGAACTTACCACCAATGCAATGATAATCAAAATCAAAAAATTGAAAGTATACACATCTATAAATCCCATATCTGACTCCTTTTTATCAATTATTCTAATCCTTCGAAAACCTTATTTAATAATAAAAAAAATCATTCCCTCCGTCAACCAAATCCCCAAAAAATTCTTGATTATTCAATGACGCAGTCATTACAAATGGAAATTTCCTCCGGCGAGATTTTGCATTCCAAAAACAATACCTTTACACCGGATCTTTTTGCCTCCTCCAAGGCATCCCCAAAGGCCGGATGGGTTTCAAGATTTGCTCTCACCTCATGAATTCCCTCCATCTGAATCACAAATGCCACCATGCAGTGATATCCGTCTTTTGCCGCCAATGTCAGTTCTTTTAAGTGTTTCACGCCCCGCTCCGTTGGCGCATCCGGGAAAAATCCGATGCCGTCTTTTTCCAAGGTACAGCCCTTTACCTCCATAAGGTATTTCTGTTCCCCTTTTTCCATGTAAAAATCAATTCTGGATTTTCCGATGGTATACTCCGGCTTTAGATAAGTAAAATCCTTGGTTTCCAGCCATTCCTTCACTACCTTGTTGGGCGTCTGGCTATCCATATTAATGAGTCCGAAATCCGCTTTATACGCAGACACCAAATCATATCTGGTCTTACGGGCCGGACTTTCGCAATCTTCCAAAATAACCTTTACGCCGGGCTTTAATATCTCTTTGCAACGGCCGGTATTTTTTACATGTACGGTTTCTATCGCGCCGTCGATTTCCACCTTTGCTATAAATCGGTTGGGACGTTCCAAAAAAATCCCTTCTTTAATCTTTTGATATCGCATATCTGTCTCTTAGCCTTTCCGATACTTCATACCAATGTTGATTATACCTTCGAATTAACGGGTTAGTTTCTTTCATTCTTTTCCCGATAAACTTCTTCCAATCGTTTTTTTGCGTACTCTGACCCTTTCCCTGCCGCCAGGTTAAATAAATCAATGGCCTTATTGTAATCTTTTTTCACGCCTTTTCCGATGGCATATAAGTTGGCCAATCGAGACTCACAAAACATAAGCCCGGCCTCAACGCCTTGCTGATAAAAAAGCGCAGCCTTTTCATAATTTTGTTTAATTCCGTCTCTTCCTTCTTCATAAAAAATCGCAAGACACCCGGCCGCAGAAGCTTCTCTCTGATTCGCCGCTTTTTCATACCATTTTGCAGCTTCCTCAAAATTTTGCTTCACATATTCGCCCTTTTCATACATTTTCCCAAGCATCAGCATGGCCATTTTGTTTCCGTTCATTTTTTCCGCTCTTTCAAAATGCTGATAGGCCTTCTCGAAATCCTTAGGAATTCCATTGCCATGGTAATACTGAAAACCCAAATTTACCACTGCCCCGGAAAAACCCTTCTCTGCCGATTTTAAAAACCATTCTCTGGCAGAAGCATAATCTTTCCTGTCGTTATAATATAACCCAAGTTCAAACTGTGCTCTTCCGTCGCCATTTTGTGCTGCCACAGTCAAATTCCGGAGGATGTTTTCCCTCTCTTTTCCGTCCTCATTGCGATAGGCAACACTTCTTTTTTCGGTTTCCAAATGATTCCTGCACTTTTCCGCATCCTTTAATATATCCGCGTAGCGGCGTACCTTAGCTTTATTGTTTTCCGACTCTGCAATAAATTTTTTCTCTTCCGTCATGGTTTTTGCCATATGAAGATATTCCTCAGCGGCATATAAATCGATGGGCACACCTTTTCCCCACATATATACATACGCGAGACTAATATATCCACGGGGCTCTCCTGCAACCGCGGCGCGATGATATAAATCCTTTGCTTTTGCAAAATCCCGCCCTACACCTTTACCGTAATGATACAAACAACCTAAATTATTGAGCGCAGGACCATACTCTTTCTCTACCGCCTTTTCATAATAATACAAGGCTTTTTTCATATCCGTGGTTATATTTAAATTTTCCGGGAATTCATAAATTTGTCCCAGCTGAAATGTCGCATTAACATCTCCTTGTTTGTCTCCCCGTTCCAGATAAAACAACACTTTTTTACGAAATTCCGCTTTCTTTTCCCCTTCTTTCACCATATCATAAGCAATTCGATTTATCCGGCAAAGAAGCGCCGAAGCCTTGGCAAATCCTTTTTTTGACCAAGGTTCCATCATCGCCTGACAATCCCGCATTTTTAACTGCAAAAACAAGGCATAGGCTTTTTCATACTCCTGATTAAATTTTTCTTCTTTTTTCTTCTTTCCAAAAACCATATTCATCCCCTGCATAAAAAATACCACTACAAAAACCGTAGTGGTATTCTTATCTCTTACTTCATTGCGCAAGTGGTATCAAAATTACATACCCATCTGAGCTTTTACTTCTTCTGCGAAGTTTTCTTCTTTCTTCTCAATACCTTCGCCGGTTTCAAAACGAACTACAGATTTGATAGCAAAGTCAGCGTTCTGCTCTTTTGCAACCTGTGCAACATAAGCTGCAACGGTCTGCTTACCGTCTTCTGCTTTAACATATACCTGATCCATAAGACAGATATCTTTCAACTGCTTGTTGATACGTCCGTTGATCATTCCGTCGATAACCTTTTCCGGTTTCTGGGATTCCTTAGGATCGTTCATAATCTGTGCTTTGATGATTTCTTTTTCGTGCTCGATGAATTCAGCACTTACTTCATCCCTGGATACATACTGAGGATTCAAAGCTGCAACCTGCATCGCGATGTTGGTCATTGCTTCTTTTACTGCATCGTTTACAACATTAGTCTTAGCTTCTACGATAACACCGATTCTGCCGCCGCCGTGTACATAAGAAACTACGCAACCTTCGTTTGCAACAACTTTCTTAAATCTTCTGATATTAAGGTTTTCTCCGATAACTGCAACCTTTTCTACCAAAGCTTCTTTTACGGACTTAGAGGAATCTTCCACCCATGCTTCTGCCATGAATGCATCCATATCTTCTGCAGAGGTACCGATTGCCTGTTCGCAAACCTGTGCTACGAACTGCTGGAATGTTTCATTCTTAGCAACGAAGTCTGTTTCGGAGTTAACTTCTACAACTGCTGCTGTATTGTCTTTTACGATTACGTGGCAAAGACCTTCTGCCGCAATACGTCCGGCTTTCTTTTCAGCCTTAACTGCACCATTTTTTCTGAGAAGTTCTACTGCTTCGTCCATATTACCATCGGTTTCGGCAAGGGCTTTTTTACAGTCCATCATACCTGCGCCGGTCATATCTCTTAATTCTTTTACCATACTAGCTGTAATGTTTGCCATTTTATTTCCCTCCATATTTTTTACTTTAAAATGTTGTACCCCATTTTGGAGTACAACATTTCTATTCACTTACTTTATATCGTCTTAATAAAATCTGATGTGCAAATTATTCTGCATCTTCTGCGTCTGCTGCAGCGCTCTCTGCTTCAACATCAGAAATAGATTCGCCCTGGTTTGCTTCGATGATAGCATCTGCCATCTTAGCAACGATAAGCTTAACTGCACGGATTGCATCATCATTACCGGGAATTACATAATCAAGTTCTTCCGGATCACAGTTTGTATCAGCGATACCGATCAAAGTAATTCCGAGAGAATGTGCTTCCTGGATACAGATTCTTTCCTTCTTAGGATCTACTACGAAAATAGCATCGGGAATTCTTGTCATGTTCTTGATACCGCCAAGGTTTCTCTCTAACTTATCCCATTCTTTCTTGAGATTAACAACTTCTTTCTTAGGAAGAACATCAAATGTTCCGTCTTCTGCCATTCTTTCCAAATCTTTTAATCTCTGGATACGAGACTGAATGGTCTTAAAGTTGGTGAGCATACCACCTAACCATCTTTCATGTACATAGTACATACCGCAACGTTCTGCTTCTGTCTTAACCGCTTCCTGAGCCTGTTTCTTTGTTCCTACGAACAATACAGTACCACCCTGTGCTGCGATGTCAGAGATTGCATTGTATGCTTCATCTACTTTACCTACTGATTTCTGTAAGTCGATGATGTAGATACCATTTCTCTCTGTGAAGATGTAAGGAGCCATTTTAGGGTTCCATCTTCTTGTCTGGTGTCCGAAATGTACACCTGCTTCCAGTAATTGTTTCATTGAAATAACGCTCATTGTTCTACCTCCATATTGGTTATTTTCCGGTTATGGGTTCCGTATTCTACGGCTGCCATACACCATTGCTTCCGCATACTTCCACTTCTGCGCCACCCCGCGTCATGGGCACCCGCGCAGCAATCCATATACGTGCTTTTTACAGTTACCGTGATATTTTACCACGCAAAGCCCTGATTCGCAAGTATTTTTTTCTTCTTTTTTCCATACAGTCCCTTGCTTTTCCTGATTGCCCGGCAACATTACCTTTTTTTCTGCTTTTTCCTTAATTTCTGGTTGTAAGGATAACCGCGATTTCTTCGTAAGTAGCACCGGCCGGTATTCTGTGTTCACCGGTACAAATCCGTTTATCATATCCGTTCGCGCAAAGGAAGGCATCGTACTCCGCTGCAGAAGCAACCACGCCGGCTTCCTCCAATCTTCTTGCCACCGTATCCGAACCATCACCGCCATATACCGTGATCATCACCTCGCCCAAGTTGTTTCCGGTGGTATCTGCGCCGGTATTTCCTTCCCCGTTTGTATCTTCCTCATCATCGTTACTATTTTCAGAATCCGCTGGGGTTTCCTCCTCGGAATTGTCATCGGCATTGCCATTTCCTTGCGTATCCGCCGCTTCATTGTTATCCCCATCCTCGGTGCTTCCTAAGCCACCTTCATTGTCCGGATTCTCCGCGTCATCAAGATTCTCGGTATTTCCCGGATTGTCTGCATCGTCAGCATTTTCTGCAGCATCCGCATTTTCCGTATTGTCTGAAGAATTGCCGGGCTCCTCTCCGGATGCATTTCCCGCATCCGCTTCTAAATTTTCCCCTGCCTCATTGGAAGAAACAATTTCTCCACTATCTTCCGTCTCATTTTCCGAAACAACATCGCTTGCCGAAACGGAGTTTCCGTTTTCTGACAATAGGGTATTTTCTATCATTCCTAATTCCAGTGCTCTGGCCCTCACTTCTTCATCCGTCATGGTATTATCCCGGTTTCCATAAGCAAAATGAAGAATTACGGCGGTTATTGCTATACCGATACCAAGGCCTCGCAAATAAAATCTTAGTTTCATCCTACTCTCCGTTCTTCCTGCTACTTCTTCTCAAATAAATCAATCACTAATTTTACTTCCCCAAT
The DNA here is from genome assembly GCA_045578545.1 of Lachnospiraceae bacterium. Taxonomy (GTDB): domain Bacteria; phylum Bacillota; class Clostridia; order Lachnospirales; family Lachnospiraceae; genus NK4A136. The sequence goes on along the minus strand of JAZNKK010000020.1, from coordinate 61,177 downwards.
TCCAAGTCCCAACTCTTTGGCAATCGCCATATTGGATTTTCCCTGTTTGTGAAGCTTCAAAATCTTTTCGTTACTGTTTAATCCGTTCTCCTCTCCGGGAGCAAACTGAATGCTGATTTCTTCATTCACCGGTAAGATTTCTTCTATTTCCTGCGAGGGCGTAGCTACCTTTTTGGTCCTCTTTTTCACGGTCGTTTTTTTCTTTGTCTCGTTTTCTTCCCCGCCTGCAGTTCCATCCATGCTTCCCGTATCTGTACCAAAAGCAACCTCAGGCCGTTTCATTTCCTGCATGGTTTTTCTCGCCTTAACCATAGTCTCTTCCGCAATCACCATTTGCTCTCTTGCAGCATTCGCTAATTCCATCGTTTCCTGCGATCTTTGCATCGCTTGTTCCGCCATGTCTTTCGCAGTAATGGCATCTTCTTTTGCTTCCCCTGCCATGGTAAGCACTTCCCTGACCTCTACCTGGGCATCTGCCAATTGTCCCAGCATATTTTCCTTTGAACCGTTAAGCATATCGTACATAAATACCGTTTCCTGATGATTGGTATTAATCTGCGTCATGATGGCATCCGAATATTCACCCAATGCCATCATTTTTTCATTGGTAAGCCGTTCCATGGAACGTTCTGCCTTTTCAAGCGAATAGCTTACGGTTTCATCTGCCATGTCCTGCAATCTTATCTTGGCATCCTTACATTCTTGTTCTACCATTTCCTTTACTTTATCCGATGAAAAATCACTTTCGCTGTCCAAAGCATTTTTTCCTTCCGGAAGGAAAAAGCTGACAACAAACACTACTGCTCCCAGCAGCAACAATGCGATTTCTAAACCACTCATTTGTTTTCTCCTTACTTTTTTAATGCTTCCACGTCACCATGGAAGCATTCTCTCGTTGTTCTTTATCATTTTATTTCGAAACATTCCGGAATCCTTATCAACACATACTCCAAAAACATTTCACACAAACCGTACTAAATCTTTATATCAAAGGAGGACATCTTTTTTTCCACTACCCGGTCTTCCTTTTTCCCTGGCCGATGTCTGCCTCCGTCTCCCTGGTACTCGTTTTTGTTTTGATTACTTTCGTTGTCCCCAAACAAGGCATCTTCTTTTTTGTTCACCTGTCTGGCGTTCTGTTCCGTATTTTTTTGTACCTGGGATTGATAATTGCTGTTGTCCGCCATAACTTTCTGGGCTTCCATCTGTTTCATCTGCTGAAAGTCCTGTTGTCTTGGTATTGCCCCTTGAAGTTCTACCATCGTAATTGGCATAATTATCCCCCTCCTTTTACAACGGTTCCATTTTTACATCGCCATCTTTTTTCACAAAACGGCAAAATTTAAACGTATCCTTAATAATCATGGAAACATCGGAAATGGTGATTTTATTTCCGGGATAAACCGTATCGGAAATTTCCACTTTGGCGCGGATACCGGTGTCCATCATCTCCTCCATTGCTTCCATTTCTTTGGTATTACTCAAAAGCTTGGTTTGCAGTTCCTTCGAACTGACTGCCAATTGCTGAATATTTTTTAACTGCTCCGGCGGAATGGCAATGCCTGCCTTCATTTTCTTTTTTGCCGCTTCCAATACCGGCATCATAACCTTTAAGTTCTTCTGCGCCTCGGCAATTTCCTTCTTTAACTCGCCGTATCGGGTCACAATGTTCGGATTTACTCCAACCATAACCTCTGTGGTTGCTCCCATATTGGTGCCTAGGGATTTTACCCGGATTACATTGGTTGCAGATACGCTTCCTCCGGTGATAAAACCTTTCTTGCTTACCACATTAATCTCCGTTCCGGCTTTTACGTGGGAATGCATAATTGCCTCGGTTTCCACGTATCCTTCCGCTTCCACCTGACAATTTTCCAGATACTTAGCCACCACATTTCCTTTGGTTCTAAGAAATCCTTTCCCCATACCATTAATACCACGATTCAAAATGATATTACCTTCTGCCTCAATCCGTGCAGCTTCCACCACACCACGTACTTCCACATTTCCTTTACAGAAAATAGCAAAGTTGGAACATACATTTCCTTTCACACATACATTTCCTTCGTATGTGATGTTTCCGGTAGAATTATCAACATTATCCACTTCCAAAACATTGGCAACGAACACCTGCCCATCTACATAGCTGACATGTCCGTTCACCTTGGAGTACATCACGGTATGATCTTCATTTAATTCAATATTTAATCCGTGTTTTAACGCAAGTTTTTTAACGTCACGGGGTTTAATCACCACGCCGTATACGTCTCTTCCCGCTTCCCCCGGGTCTTCCGGAGTAAGAACCGCCAAAACATCGCCCTCTTTACAATGATTCACTACATTCAAATTAAAGAAGTCAACACTACCGTCCTCTAACAACGTGGGACGAATCTTGTTGTCTGTTTCGAATTTGTATTCAATTATGGCATCGGTTCCCTCTCTGGTCGGTGTACCAACCGCGATCACATAATCCGTACAATACTGAGGATTCGCCATAAAGTCCTCAATCACATCCTCTACGATACCGTACGCAATCTTGTTCATTCGAAGAACGGAATAAAAATCCTCTTTTCGATAAGGTTTTCCTAAATTGCTGGGGGGATAAAAACGAATCTTCGCCTCCATGCCGTTTGGTGTTATTTCCACCTTGCTGCTTTCTCCCACCGGATACAGCTGATTGGGCGTCAGCAAAAACATGGTTCCGTCCTTCGCGGCCTGCAAATCCGTATTCAGTTGTTTCAAATCAAAAGGAATTTTTTCCTTGGAAAGATACATTACCACTTCCTGAAGACTGATGGGGTGTCCCCCTTCCGTCTCCCGAAATACCTTTAAGTAGGTTCCCATATCCTCTTGTATAATTTGAAAATAACCGTTCATCTTTTCTCCCTTATTCCGTTTCCCTTTTACCGACACCACTGATACATGTTCTGTCACGCCATCCTCTATGAGGGTTCCAGCAAAACTCCCATATAATCTCCCAGCCTAGTTCGCATTTTCTGCAACGCTCTGGTATGTAACTGGGATATTCTTGACTCGGAAACCTCCAATACATTACTGATTTCCTTCAACGTCAATTCTTCGTAATAGTAAAATAAAATTACCTGTTTTTCTTTATCCGTAAGAAGTTCCAAAGCTTCCATCAACATTTCTTTCATTTCATTTTTGCTCAGTACTTCTTCCGGTGTTTGAAAATGATTGGGCTGACTGCTGTCGTTTGGTACCTCTGACCCTTGTTCCATAAATTCATTCAAAGAAATCAGGTTCGTAACCTTCATCTGAGACTGCCATTCCAGCAACTCATCTTCCGAAATCCCAAGCCCTGCCGCAATCGCATCGTCTTCTGCCGGTGCGCCGGTGGCATTTTCAATTTCTTTAATCACTGCATCAATTTGCTTTTGTCTTTGCCTGATTGTTCGGGGAATCCAATCATTTTTACGAATTTGATCTAAAATAGCCCCACGAATTCGAAGTGACGCATAAGTCTCAAATTTGATTCCTTTTCGGTAATCAAATTTGTCGATGGCATCAATCAAACCAAATATGCCATAACTCACCAAATCCTCGTACTCCACGTTGTAACCCAAATACATTCCAAGTCTTCCGGCTACCAATTTTACCAGGGGGGCATATTCAATAATCAATTTTTCCCTTATATCATTTGATTTTAGACGACCATAGTCTTCCCATAGTCTTCTCTTTCCGGACTCGTCCATGTAACCTCCAATAGTGCTTTACCAAGCATATTTTACTGCCTTACTTCTTTACAACCTCGCCTTCCTCTTCCTCTGCATCCAAAAAGTCCTCGTAATTCTGATGCATATTAAAAGAATCCACAATCGTTTTGACAATTGTTCCTAAAACAGCAAAGATAAACATCGTCAGTAAAACAATCATCAATAATTTTCTGTTTTCATACCCCATGCTTAAAGACAGAAATAATGCAATTGCTCCTGCTGACAACATCATAAGCGGGGGGATCATCTTCGTATGCAACTTATTTTTTTTGTTTTTCACTTACACTAATTCCTTGATTAAATTATTTTCACGTCTTTTCCCACTGCTTTAATTTCATAAGCTCCGGTATCCGGATGAAAAACCACCGTTCGTCCGTAATTATCACCCACATCTTCCGCAAGCAGCGGTATTCCAAGTTCTTGCAATACTTTTTTGCTGGCAGCCACGTTGCGATCGCCAATTCCAAGAAGCTCCGATTTATTTTGGAAGGCAAACATTTGCGCTCCGCCGGCAATCTTTGCTTCCATTCTGCGACGGACACATCCTTTCGCTTCCATTTGTCTTACCAGTTCCGGAATACCCGTGTCTGCAAATTTAGCTATATTGGAATTGCTTTTTATTACTGTACTGTCCGGTAACATCACATGAATCATTCCACCGATTTTCAACGTGGTATCTCTGATTACAATTCCCACACAGGAACCAAGTCCTATGGTTGTAATGGTATCCGGCGCACAGCATATATTCATGTCTGCTATACCTACTTTTATTGTTTCCGGCATGTTCTTAACCCTTTAACCCTTACCTCGTATCGTTACTCTGTTCTGTCTCTGCTTCTTTTAAACGGAGAATCCCAAAGATTCCAAAATTTTTCCATAGGATTTTTCATCCGGAACCAAAATAAAATATCCGGACATATCTTCATCATCCGTAAAATCTGTCTGAATCAATAACAGACGGTCGGAAACGGTACCAAACTCAATCGCAGGAACCGATAAAATTGCGCCTGCCATATCAATACACAAATCCGGAACGGAAGGATAAATCGTTAAATGAGTCAAGGACGACAGTGAATTCAGGTAAGCTCCGGTAATAATATTACCGATTTCCTTTAAGGCAGATTTTTCCATTTCCGAAAATTCCTCGCCCTGTATTTCCATTCCCATCAGTTTAGAAATCATCACTCGCGCCGATTCTTTTTTCTGCATAAACATAATGCTTCCGGTAATATCACCTTCCACTACCAAGTAAATTCCGGCCACAATCTGGTCTTCTCCGCCCATGGTAGTTCCTACTTCTTTAAACTCCATCAGCTTTACCTGGGGAACCTTCATATCCACTCTGGTATTGAGCATTTGTGACAATGCAGTCGTTGCATTTCCGGCACCGATATTTCCAATTTCTTTTAAAACATCAAAATATTGATCTGACAAGTCATTCAAAGAAATCTCTGCCATACACTCACCTCCGTCTTACTCTTGAAGAACTGCATTTAAATCAAGAAGAGAAATCAATGCTTCCCCCTGTTTGCCGATTCCCTGAACGTAGTTATTTTCATCACGGCTGTCAAGGCCTACTTTTTCTACCATAGACATATCGATATTCACTACTTCCCTTACGGAATCCACTACGATTCCAATGGGTTCGTGCTGATTTAATTTAATGATAATGATTCGGGTGTCTTTCGTAATTTCATCCTCTTCCAAATCCATCTTTAAACGAAGACTCATTACCGGAATGACTTCACCGCGAAGATTGATAACTCCCTTTAGATAAGCGGGAACCTTCGGTACTCTGGTAATGCTCTGCATACGGACAATATTGTCTATGTATTTAATATCAATACCGTACTGTTCCTCGCCAATATTGATTACAATAAACTGTGTAATTTCACTCAATTGTGTACTAAGTTCATTTGCCATTGCTTTGTACGCTCCTTTTCTAAAATTGTTTGCATCTTAAATCAATGCATTGGCATCCAGGATAAGCGCGATTTCACCATCACCTAAGATAGTTGCACCGCTGATAAACTTACATTTGTTAATGTATTTACCCATGGATTTAATAACAATTTCCTGCTGACCAATCAATTCATCAATCACAAGTCCTGCAAGCTTATCGCCCTTCTTCACGATAACCACTACCAGGTTTTCATCCGGATTTCTTCTGGATTCCACATCCAAGACATCTTCCAAACGAATAATGGGGATAACGGTTCCTCTAAGATGAATCACTTCTTTGGATTGTACAGTTTTAATTTCACTAGGATCAATATCTTCAATCGTCTGAATACTTCCGAGACTGATGGCATATTTTTCACCGCCTACTACAACCATGAGCGCCTGAATAATCGCCAAGGTCAACGGTAAACGAATGATGAAGGTACTTCCAACGCCAAGCTTTGTCTTAACTTCCACTTCACCGGACAGGGCTTCGATTTTGGATTTTACCACATCAAGACCAACCCCTCTTCCGGATACATCGGATACTTTCTTTGCCGTGGAGAAACTGGGCATGAAAAGAAGAGAAATAATCTCATCGTCCGTAGCAGCCGCTGCCTGTTCCGGAGTCATGATGCCGCGGTCAATGGCTTTTTCACGTACACTGTTGGTATCAATACCATTACCATCATCTCTTACTTCAATGATAACATTATTACCATCCTGATATGCGTCTAAGAAGATGGAACCGGTAGCCGGCTTTCCTCTGGAAACACGCACTTCGCTGGATTCCAATCCATGGTCTGCCGAATTACGAAGCAAATGCATCAACGGATCACCGATTTCATCTACCACGGTACGATCCAATTCTGTTTCTTCACCACTCATATAAAGTTCCATCTGCTTTCCAAGCTGTTTGGAAAGGTCACGAATCATACGAGGGAATTTATTTACAACACTTTCAATCGGCACCATTCGAACCTTCATCACCGATTCGTGCAAATTGGTGGTAACGCTCTCTAAGTATTCAATCTGTTCATTGAAGGTAGCATTGTTCTCTGCTCCGGTGGAACTGCTTACCAAAGAGTTCTTTGCAATAATCAGCTCGCTTACCAGGTTCATCAAAACGTCCAATTTCTCAATATCCACACGAACGGTACGATTTACCTGAGGTTTTCCGCCGGATTTCTTTTCCGGTGCTTTTGCGGTGGGCGTTGCCTTTCCTTCCGGTTTCTTCACCACATCATTTTTCACTGCAACAATTTCCTGACCGGGTGCTTCTATGTCCACCTCTTCAGCTGCTTGCTCCATGACATAATCTTCACCGATGGCATCTGCAATTTCAGAAATCTCTTTGATGGCTTTAATTACCGCAGCAATTTCTGCTTCCGAAATAACAATCAAAGAGAAGTCAAAACCGAATCTCTCATCTTCGATATCCTGAATGGAGGGATTGGCTACTACAATCTCACCCAATTCTTCAATGGCTTTAAATACAAGAAAAGCACGAGCAGACTTAAGCAGGCAGGTTTCCTGTACAAAAACGGTAATGCCGTAAGCATGCTTTCCGCCGGCAATGGCTTCCTCTACCCGCTTCTTTTCTTCCGCCTTCAATTCAATGGATTTCCATTTGGAATCTTCGCCGGCAGCGGGAGCTTCTTCCTGTACCGCTACAGTTTCTTCCTGTGTTACTTCTTCCACCGCGCCCTTGTTTTCAAGGATATTATTTAATTCTTTAATCAAATGTTCGTTGTCATTTTCGCCTTCGTCAGCAGATTCCTGAATGTTACCGATGTATTCTTCCAACGCATCCAGGCACTGAAAAAGCACGTCAATCATACCGGCATTTACTTTAATGTTACCGGTTCGCACTTCTGAAAAAACATTTTCCATATCATGGGTTAAATTCTGCATTCTCTTATAGCCCATTGTTCCGGCCATACCCTTCAAGGAATGGGCCGCACGGAAAATCTCATTGATTGTGTCCATGTTCTCTGAATCCTGCTCAAGCTCTAACACCTGCGTATTCAGATTTTGTAAATGTTCCTTTGCCTCATCGAGGAAAATGTCAAGATACTGGCTAACGTCCATACTACCTTACCCCCACGTTCTTTATAATTTCTTGTGCTATATAATCAAGATCTACGATCTGATTTACTTTTCCGCTTGCCACAATGCTTTTGGGCATCCCGTAAACAATACAGGTATTCTGGCTCTGTGCAATGATATGTACTCGCTTTTTCTCTGCCAGATTTATAATTCCTTCGGTTCCGTCGCAACCCATTCCGGTCATCACCACGCAAACTATTTCGTCGTAATGGCAATTTACTAAAGATTCGTACAAATAGTTTGCACAGGGTCTGACTCCTTCCCTGGGTGGTTCATCCGAAAAATACAAATAACCTCCGGCGCTGCTTTCACCAAATTTTAAATGTCTGCCGCCCTGCGCCACATACGCGTTTCCCCGTCGCACCGGTTCACCTTCCTCTGCCTCTTTCACGTTTAATTCACAGATTAAATTTAACCGTTCTGCCAATGTCTTGGTGAAACCTGCCGGCATGTGCTGAACAATCAATACCGGAGCAGCTAAATTTTTCGGAAGGAAAGGTACCACCTTTTGCAATGCATTGGGACCTCCCGTTGATGTAGCAATGACCACGATTTTTTTCTTTCCCGCCGTCGCCTTAGGAAAAGAAACCGAACCGTTGTCTGCCTTTTGCAATCCTTCTTTGGAAAAGGACTCCCGTTTCAAAACCTCTTTTGAAACAGACTCCTTGGGATTTGTTTCTCTCTCCCACACTTTCCCGTCGTTTGCTACAGAAAACGTCTTTTCCGTGCTACTCTTTGATGTATCTGCGCTTTCCTGGATATCTTCTTCCCAGCCCGGGGACGCCGCTTCCAATATATTAAAAACTTTATTTTGAAATTCGTTGTCTTTTGCTTTGAATATACTTTCCGGTTTTTGTAAAAAATCAAAGGCTCCCAGCGACAAAGCTTCAATGGTAATTTTTTCGCCTTTTGCCGTGGAACTGCTGATAACAATGATTTTTTCCCGGCGATTGTTTTTTTGCATTTCCTTTAAAAATTCAATACCGTTCATCTTGGGCATATGAATATCCAGGAAAATACAATCAAATCTCTTATTTTGTAAAATCTGCAAGGCCTCCATCCCGTTGCTTGCAAAATCCGTAACCTCATATCGGTCGTCTGTTTGAATTATATCACACAGAATTCTTCTCATGAGTGCAGAGTCATCAATTATGAGTATTTTTTTCTTTTTTGCCATACGATCTCACCCATTCCCATATTTTTTTATTTTCTCTGACGTAATTTTCTTTCTTCTTCAAATATAAATTTGATGATAGACTCCCGTTCGTAATTCCCCATTGCGATAAATTGTCCGCGATATTCCACGTTTTTGGTTCCGTTCCCCATATCACGGCAATCTAAAATTCGCATAACCACATTATAGATTCGATTCTCGTCCTTTACCTTAATCATAAAGCGACAATGGATCAGATTTCCTCTTTCGTATTTTTCCGGCGAAACAAACCGCATGCCTCCGCCGCTGATATCTACAATCACACACTTTCCATCCGGTTCTTCCCCGGACAACAGACGGTGATTTTCTTCGTAGTCCGTCGCCTCCTCCAATCCTAACTTTCGACTGGTCATCCCTATCATACAGCAATAGCGATAATATTCCCGGCGCTGTTGCTTTTTTAAGGTGGAAACCATTTCCAATACCGCTACGGTCACGTTTTCGTTCCGGTATCGTTCCGCCACCCTTGCCGTTCCGGTAAAAATACCTTTGTTCGCATAGAAGTACACCTGATATTCTTCATCCACGGAAAGCAAAATCATTTTTGCCTTTTCCATGGGCATTAAAATTTCCACCATGCCGTCTTCCCGAATATCATAAACCTTGGATATGTAATAATCTTTTTCCGCGATTTCTTCCCCGTTTTCATTCATTCCGTCTTCGTCCACAAAGGTTTGTAAATCCACTCTTTCTCCGGGAAGAATCAATTCGTTTAAATCAATTTCTCTCATTTTTTATTTTTTGTTGGCTACCAAATGGGAAAAGAACGCAGCCATTCCTCTCTTCTTAAAATTTTCTGTTGTTTCAATATGCATCAATTTAGACGTAATAGTTTCGTAGGCTTTCGCAGATTTTGCAGAAGGATTCGCCAATGTTACCGGTGTCTGCTGCATTACGGCATCCGTCAATTCCTGGTCCTGCGGAATGGAGCCTAAATATTCTAACTGAAGTGCCAGATAACGTACCACCACCGCATTTAACTTACGGAACAAGGATTCCCCTTCCTGAGGCTTCCCGACTTTATTGGCAATGACTTTAATCGCAGAATATTCTTCCTTAAATCTGGGGTGACGCTTCAATGCCTTTAAAAGAGAATAGGAATCCGTAATGGAAGTGGGCTCTAAGGTAGTTACCAAAATGATTTCCCCGCTTGCCACCAAAAACTCCAATACCGCATCGGAAATCCCCGCTCCGGTATCAATGATAATCACATCTGCAATGGCATCTAGCTGGGCTAAATTCTGAATAATATAAGTTAAATATTGGCGGTCCAAATTGGATAATCCCGCAATACCGGAACCACCGGAAATAAACCCGACGCCTCCCGGTCCCCAGGTAATCACCTCGGTAATCTTTTTCCCCTGATAAATCAAATCACTCAAATTATGTTTCGGAACCGTACCGAACATAATCTCAATATTGGCAAGTCCGAAATCCGCATCCAAAATAATTACCTTTTTCCCCAACTTTTGCATTTGGATTGCAAGGTTAATTGCAGTATTGGACTTTCCAACTCCCCCTTTTCCGCTGGTTACCGTAATAACCCTTGCCAAAGGACGTTTGGACATTTTATCGGCTTTTACAATGTTTCTTAACTGCTGCGCCTGATCCATAAACCTTTCCTTTCTGTTGGTGCTAAATTAAGCCTTTCCCCCAAGAATCTTCTTTACCGTACTCTGCGGGTCAAACGGAGCAATGTCCTCCGGCACATTTTGACCGCAGGTAACGTAGCTAAGAGGCGCTCCGGTGTGAAGTCTTAAATTCAATAAATTGCCACAAGTTGTTGTTTCATCCAATTTGGTAAAAATCAGTTTATAGCCTGTCATATCCTGATAAGCCTTTGTGATACTGAGCAAATCCTTATACTTCGTTGTGGCAGACAAAACAAGATAAACTTCCTTTTCCGCTTTCTCATCAAACACTTCCACAAACTCTTTTGTCTTTTCCTTTTGCTCTTCATTTTTGTGGGAATGTCCTGCCGTATCCACCAAAATGTAATCGTAGTCTTCGTATTTTGCAAACTGCTCTATCATTTCCTCAGCCGTGTAAATAATATGCATGGGAACATTTAAAATATTGGCATAGGTTCTAAGCTGGTCTGTTGCCGAAATACGATAGGTATCTGCCGTAAACAGAGCAATTTTTTTCTGCTTCTCCACGCTTAAGATGGAAGCAATTTTGGCCAATGTGGTGGTTTTTCCCACTCCGGTAGGTCCAACAAAATAGATCACTTTCACTTTCCCGTTTTGGGAAGGAGAAATGCACTGCACCTTACCTAACTTTAAAATCATTTTCTGATAAATATGGGACAATACATGTTCCATTTTCTCATCGCCCTGAAAATTCTTCTCAATATCTTCAATCATCTGATTGGCGTAGGTTTCACTTACTTCGTTCTCTATCATGGTATGATACAAAAGTTTCAGAAAAGACATCATTTCTTCCGACTTTTCATCCGGAATGTTATCCTCCTCTTTTTCCTCCGTACCTTCCGTCTTTCGAAGTTTTTCTTCTAAGAGACTTTGAATGTTATCCAATTTTTCTCCAAGCCCCGGCTCCGCATTCACCGATTCCTTCTCCGGGTGAAGCTCGCTCTGCTTGCGAAGTTTATCTACGGATGCAATCACAGACGCAATTTCACTTTCCTTTGCCGCTTCTTCCTCTTTTCGCTTATTCATGGCGATTTCGGATTCTTCCTCCTTTGCCACCGTTACTTCCATAAGCGAAGGTTTAAAAATACGCCAAAAACCCTTGGGGGGTACGCTTTTTACATTCATAACCACCAAGTCTTCTCCCAATTCTTTCTTCGCAAGTGCAAGTGCTTCGTCTTGTGTTTTTCCCTGAAATTTTTTAATAATCATTTATATCGTCACCATTCCTACCGATTGTAATTCCACATCTGAGTCCACTTCATTATAAGATATTACCACCAAATCTTTGAAGTAGTCTTCCGTAATTTTTTTAAAATACATTCGTACAATAGGCGAAGTCAAAACAATAGGATTTTTTCCCATGGCTTCCATTTTTGCCGATTCTTTCCGTACGTTTTCCATCATGGCTTTGATACGATCGGGCGCTAAGGTGATGTATGCCCCTGCTTCCGACTGTTTCACACTGCTCATAATTTCCTGTTCCAGCTTCGGATCTAAGGTTACCACGCTGACCGTATCTCCACCGGAAAAATACTTGGTGGAAATGGCTCTTTTCAAGGCCTGTCGCACATATTCCGTCAACATATCCGTATCTCTTGTGCTGGTTGCATGGTCTGCCAAAGCTTCAAAAATGGTAAGCAAATCCCGGATGGAAATTTCTTCCCGCAACAAATTTTGCAGCACTTTTTGAATTTCGCCAAGGCCAAGCAGTTTGGGTACCAACTCTTCCACAATGGAAGGATTGTCCTCTTTCAAATTGTTGACCAGATTCTGAACATCCTGTCTTGTCAAAAGCTCTGCAATATGTCTTCGAATGACTTCCGTTAAGTGCGTCGCTATAATGGACGGCGGATCAACCACCGTATATCCAAGGCTCTCTGCCCGTTCTCTTTGCCCTTCCGTAATCCAAAGGGCCGGCAGATGGAAGGAAGGTTCAAAGGTGGGAATACCGGTAATTTCCTCCTCGATGTATCCCGGATTCATGGCCAGATAATGGTCAAATAAAATCTCTCCTTCGCTTACCTGTACCCCTTTTATTTTAATAATATATTGGTTGGGATTCAACTGAATATTGTCTCGCAAACGAATAATCGGCACCACGGTACCAAGCTCCAAAGCAATCTGTCTTCGAATCATAACCACACGGTCGAGCAAGTCTCCGCCCTGGTTTACGTCTGCCAAAGGAATAATACCGTACCCGAATTCCAATTCGATGGGATCCACATGCAAAAGCGCCGTAACATTTTCCGGACGACGAATCTCTTCCGCCGCTTCTTCCTCTTCTTCCACTTTTGCCTCAATCTGCTCCGTCTTAATGGTCTTTTCAATATTTTTCCCAGCTACAATAAAGGCTGCTCCAAGTCCCACAAACAAGAAGGTATTCAGCGGCGTTACCAAACCAAGTCCCGCCAAAGCGATTCCAACCAGATAAAGTGCTCTAGGCACCCCAAAGAGCTGGCTGATGAGGATAGAACCAAAATCCGCATCTTTGGAACCTTTGGTCACCAAAATACCGGTGGACAAAGAAATCAAAAGAGAGGGAATCTGGCTGACCAAACCGTCACCAATCGTCAATATGGAATAACGGTCTAAGGCGTCTGCAAATTCCATTCCGTTACGCAGCACACCCATGGCAATACCGCCTACAATATTAACCGCTGTAATAATCAGACCTGCAGTTGCATCTCCCTTTACGTATTTCACCGCACCATCCATGGAACCAAAGAAGCTGGCTTCCTGCTGGATTTTATCTCGGCGGATTTTCGCTTCCGCATCGGTTATGGCTCCGGTATTTAAGTCAGCGTCAATCGCCATCTGTTTACCCGGCATAGCATCCAACGTAAATCGTGCAGTTACTTCCGCTACTCGTTCGGAACCTTTGTTGATAACCATAAACTGAATGATAATCATAATTATAAATACAATGACACCGATTACCAAATCGCCGCCACCCACAAACTGACCAAAGGTTTCCACCACGTTTCCCGGCTCTCCGGTTGTTAAAATCAGTCTGGTGGAAGAAATATTCAAGGCAATTCGAAACAGTGTGGTAAAGAGCAAAATGGTGGGATAAAAAGACATATCCAATACTTCTTTACTGAACATACAGGAGAACAAAACGGTAAATGCCACGGAAATATTAATCGCCAAAAGAACGTCCAAAAGCCAACTGGGAATCGGCACAATCATCATGATAAAAGCCGCCAGCACGTATGCTGCAACAACTAAATCCGCTTTTTTCATTCGTTTCTCTCCTTTCCTGTTTTTAGTCATATCGTCCAACACCGGTTTCTTTGGCCGGTTCGGAACACGTTCCGTATGATCCGGGTTTTCGGTTCGATTATTTTATTACTGTTTAGGGTTATACCTTGCCTTGGGCACGGTAAACCGCCGCAAGCACTTCCGCCACGGCAACATATAACTCCGGCGGCACCTGTCCTCCGACTTCCACATTGGCGTACAAAGAACGGGCCAACGGTTTGTTTTCCACGATTTCCACATGATTTTCCCTTGCCACGTCTTTAATCTTTTGCGCCAAATAATCCACGCCTTTGGCCACCACAATGGGCGCATCCGCTACTTCCTTATCGTAAAGAATCGCCACAGCAAAATGCGTCGGGTTCGTAATAACAACGTCTGCCTTCGGAAGATTTTGCATCATCCTTCGCTGGGAAGTTTCCATCATCCTACGACGAATTTTTCCTTTAATCTGCGGATCACCTTCGGTGCTCTTAAATTCGTCCTTCACTTCCTGTTTGGTCATCTTCATATCTTCGTTGAATTTCCATTTCTGGTACATATAATCCACGGCTGCAATCACCATAAAGAAAATGGAGATTTTCAATCCAATCTCTATCAAAAGATTTCCTGCCATGATGACCGCCTGCATCAGTGACATGTCATACACAAGGAAAATGGTCTGCCATTCATCCTTGATTTCACTGTATACAATATAAACCATGATGCCGATTTTTAAAACGGACTTTAAAAGTTCCATCAATGCCTGGGCAGAAAACAAACGTTTCACACCGGAAATCGGATTCATTTTGCTGAATTTGGGTTGCAGAGGCTTGGAAGTAGGCTGCCATTTTACCTGTACCAAATCGCTCACAAAAGCGACAGCAAAGGCAATCAGAAAATAAGGCAGACACATAATAATGATATCCAGCATTCCCTCCTTTATCAGCCCCGTAAAATCACTGGTTGAAATCTCCCCGTTGTAGTTCTTGGTCATCTCCGGAATCCGGTTATAGAAGAAGTGAAACCCTTCCATCATTTGTTCTCCCAAAACTCCGGTCCATATTTTTAACATCAAAAATAACACCAAAAGGGAAAGACTTCCTTCGATTTCCTTACTTTTGCATACCTGTCCTTCCTTTCTAGCATCCGATAATTTCTTTGCAGTAGGTTCCTCTGTTTTTTCACCACCGGGACCATCTTTTGCAAAAAACTGCAAATTATATTCCAATTTTGCCTTGTATCTACTATCGTATCTCACACTGAACCACCTAAGGCTTCCGCAAATGTCACCATAACTACCTTCATCTGTTCAAACACAAAATCTGCCGCCGTAGGTAAAATCCCCACGGTCAAAAACAAAATGCTAAGCCCGACCAAAACCTTTAACTGAAGTCCCACCGCAAACATATTCATCTGGGGCGACACCTTTGCCATGACACCCAATATTCCGTTTAAAATCATGACCACGCAAAATACCGGAAGGCAAAGTCGAAATCCTAATATCATGTAATTTCCAAGGAAATCCAAAAAACCGTCATACATTCTCTGCATGAGAATCGTGGCCCCGCCCACCGGAATCAATTGAAACGTATCCGCCAATGCCAAAAGCAAATACCGATGCATTCCGGAAATCAAAAATATTAAAAGAAATGTGTATTGGTACAAAAAACCGGTAATGGTGGTCTGTTGTCTTGTCATAGGGTCATACTGGCTTGCCATGGAAAAACCGATTTCCATATCCACAATGGAGCCGGCAAAACTAACAATCATCATACAAAGCTGTGCTCCGAGCCCTATCAAAAGTCCCGTAAGCGCTTCCTTTATTACCAAACCCGCATACTCCATCAGCGTCTCGTATTCCAAATAAATATGGGGGGTAATTCCCTGATACAACAAATAAGCTACAAAAACACTGATTGCAATTTTCACATGTCTTGGCGTATTGTTCATACTAAAAAAAGGAGCGACAAAAACAAAACAGGATACTCTGACCAAAATAAGCAGGTAATATTCCAATTCTTCCAACGGAAAAGAAAAATCAATCACGTTTTCTCTCCTTATCAAACATACATACTAAAATTCGACCACAAATTTTCCATCATGGAAACCAGATTGTCCAGCATCCAGCCTCCGCATAACATCATAGCCAAAAACACGCACAAAATCTTAGGTACAAAGGTAAGGGTCTGTTCCTGAATGGAGGTAACTGTCTGAAAAATACTGATAATCAAACCAATAACAAGGGAAACCAAAAGAACCGGCGCCGACGTTATAATGACACAATACAACGCGTCACTGACAATTCTTAATACGTCATCTAATGTCATAGTTTCCTCCTTTCTTCAACTACGCCTTCTTCCAAAGCTCCTTAGGAAGTGTTTTTTTGTTATGCTTCATTAACTTGGTCTTTCAAAACGTCTTTCTTGGCTAATAAAAGGTTTTGACCAAATTCACGATAATCAAATTCCAGCCGTCTGCCAATACAAACAAAAGAATCTTGAAGGGCATGGAAATGGTGGTAGGCGGTAACATCATCATACCCATACTCATCAGCACGGAGGATACTACCATATCAATAACCAAAAACGGGATATAAATCAAAAAGCCGATGATAAATGCCGTACGTAATTCACTCACCATGTAGCCGGGAATTAAAACACCGATGGGTACATCTTCCGGTGTCCCGTCCCATTCGGTATATCCTGCAATCTCCATAAAAATTGCTACATCTTTTGTCTGGGTCTGCTCATACATATATTCCCGAAGGGGAGCAATCGCATTTTCAAAGGCCTCCTCCTGGGTAATGGTCCCTTCGTCTAAGGGAACCAAAGCCTCCGAATACATCTGCGAAAATACAGGACTCATAATGTAAAATGTCAAAAACAACGCCAATGCAATAATCACCTGATTGGGTGGCGTAGATTGGGTATTGAGTGCCGTTCTGGTAAAATGCAGCACTATAACAATACGCGTATAGGAAGTAAGGGTAATCAGTAAAATAGGTGCCAGTGCAATCCCCGTTAAAATCAGCAAAATCCTGAGGGCACCGCTGAGGGTACCGTTCCCCTCACCTAAGGCTACGGTAAAGGTATTTCCCACATTAAGGGCCGCATTTTCCGAAGCAGTATCACTGCTTCCCGGTTCTTCCTCATAGGTTCTGTCATCCGTATCTCCGGTGTTATCCGCATCTGTGGCATACGCCGGAAAAGAGTCCAACATACACAATATGCCTACCAAAAACAGCAGGCATATCATTTTCGTTATACGATTCATTATTTTTTTCAGTTTCATCTTTAGCCTCCGTATTCTCTAACACCAAATCATTTTTTCTTTGGAAGCTTATCTTTTGCTTTTTCCAGAATGTCTTTAAATCCCGGAAGCTGCGAAGCATCGTCCACGGATAAATCCAATTCTTCCTCGCTTAATTCCGTCAGCATCGTAATGTTGTCCTTGCATACGGCCACAGTCACAAAACGTTTTCCGATTTGAAGAATCTGTATGTATTTTCCGGGGGCAATCTGTCTGGTTTCCACAATTTTGATATTCTTTTCCTGGGTTTTCCCCTTTTGCACTTCCGCAATATAGCGGGTGGCAAAATAAGTAATCGCCAACACAAAAAGAAAAATCAGCAAAACCGACATAAATCGCGTTACATTGTCCAAACTGCTCATTGTAAGTAACATATCAACGCCTTTAATCCTTAATAATTTCCGTTACACGAATACCGAAGCTTTCTTCGATAACCACCACTTCTCCTTTGGCAACAAACTTACCGTTTACCAATACATCAATGGGTTCTCCGGCAATTTTATCCAATTCAATGATGGTACCTGGTGCAAAATCCAAAATATCGTGGATCGTCTTGGTGGTTCGGCCCAATTCAACCGTAACTTCCAGCGGTACGTCCATAATAAGACCGATGTTTTCTTGGCCGATCATTGCTGCCATTTCCGGAGTAAATGCCTGGAACTGTGCGGGTTGCACATTCATGGTAGGCTGAGGCATTGCCATCTGGGGCATTGCCATCTGAGGCATCGTCATCTGAGGCATGGGAGCCGGTGCGGGTGTGGGCGCAGGTGTTGGTGCAGAAACCTGTTCAAATACCGGTGTGGTAACTGCCGGTTCTGCCGGAGCCGGTTCTTCACTTGCTCCACCCATTTGTGTCTGTATAAAGATATCATACAATGATTTTGCAAAATCCAAAGGATATAACTGGATGATTGTAGAATCAACCAAGTCTCCGATCTGCATACGGAACGCAATCTTTACAAAAGTTCCGTGCATATAGTCTTCGATTCCGCCGGTATCATACAACTCATTAATGTTTACCAGGCTGGCATTGGGCGGACTGATGTCAATCTTTTTCCCCAGCATGGAGGATAGAGATGTTGCGGAAGACCCCATCATCTGGTTCATCGCTTCGGAGATTGCGCTCAGGTGAAGCTCACCAAGTTCACCATCTGTATTGGTTCCGTCTCCGCCCATCATAAGGTCGGTGATGATTTTAACGTCGTTTTCCTGAAGCACCAAAATATTGGAACCGTCCAAACCAACCGTGTATCTGATTTGAATAAATACACAAGGCTTAGGATATTCCTCTATTACATCACTCCAATTTGCCAAAGTAACCTTCGGAGTTGTGATATTCACTTTTCGATTCACTAAGGAATACAGCGTCGTTGCAGAAGTTCCCATACTGATATTTGCAACCTCTCCAATGGCGTCTCTTTCTATTTCGGAAAGCAGGCTTTCGTCTACTGCATTGCCAGCAGCACTACTATTATCTTCTGAAGTATCATTGCCGCCGTCCAAATCCATTCCGCTAAGCAATGCATTAATCTCTTCCTGGGATAACATTCCATCCATAGCCTATCTTTACCTCCTGTTCTGCCGTATTTTAATCGGCTTATTCTATTCTTCTTCCCGATATACCGATGTAACGCGGACCGCATAATGATCCTTATCGGTTCCGGGCGCTGCGGAAAATTTCTTAATATTTCCTACATATACGTCCAATTCACTCTCCACTCCCGTGTCAAGCCGGATAATATCGCCAACCTGAAGTCCAAGGAAATCGCCCACCGCGATTTGACTTTTTCCAAGAACTGCTTTCACCGGAACATCCACCTTCTTTAATAAGCTTTCCAGATATTCCTTTTGGTTTGCTTCATCTATCGGTACCATATTGGTAAACCAGAACTTCGTGTTCAAATTATCTATAATGCTCTCTAATGTCATGTAGGGAAGACAGATGTTCATAAAACCTTCCACTTCACCAAACTTCACATTCAGAGTAACAATCGCAATCATTTCATTGGGTGCAATAATTTGCGCAAACTGAGTGTTCGTTTCAATTCGCTCTAACATAGGCAAAATATCCACTACATTTTTCCACGGCTCTCGAAGAAGGGACGTACAAATGGATATAATCTTATCCAAAATCCCCATTTCGATTTCCGAAAAATCTCTGGGTTTATCCACGCTGTTTCCCTGTCCGCCCAGCATACGGTCAATCAACGCATAGCCTACGCTGGCAGTCAGTTCGATTACAATATTTCCTGACAAGGGCTGGAAATTGATAATCCCCAAAATAACCGGATTGGATAAGGCATTGGCAAATTCCGAAAAGGTAACTGTTTCGGAGCTGGCCACATTCACCTGTATATTCTTTCTGAGATAAACAGGCAGATTGGTAGATAACAATCGTCCGTAGTGCTCAAAAATCAATTCCAATGTACGCAAATGCTCTTTTGAAAATTTTGCCGGTCGCTTAAAGTTATAATTTTTAACAGACTTCTCGTCTTTGTTTTGCATTTCCTGTACGTCTACTTCACCATTACTCAAAGCAGACAACAGACTGTCTATTTCACTTTGCGATAATACCTCGCCCATCTATCTCACCTCCGTTCGTTTTCAATTTTTCCGAAGGTTATCCGATTACCATCTCACTAATGGATACTTTATAAATAAAATCAGAACCATAAAGTTCCTGAATACGCTCCAGAATTTCGTCACAAATAATATCCTGACTAAGTCTTGCTTCACTGGCCGTATAACTGCTGATAACAGCAACAATTTCACTCTTAATCAAACTTTCCTTCGTGGATACATCACCGTATTGTTCATAATCCGGATGGGTCATATTAATTGCCAAAGAAACACTGACTACCGCATAACGATCCTTTACATCTCCTTCTTCTCTTCGAAGTAGAATCGTCATGGATTCCGGTATCTCATAAACATCCGTATCCGCCAAAGACACCGGTGCCTGGTCGGTACCGTCTCCCGCTTCCAATTCCAACTGCAAAATGCTTGCAATATCCGTTACAATGGCTGCTGTTCTCTTATTGGTTCCTACCACCGAAAAAAGCATCACTGCCGTCATCACAATATTTACAATCAAAAGAGACAAAATAACGATAGACAATAAATTCTTTTTCATTTCTTCCTCGCATTCCATAGCGTCTTAATTCGGCGCCTAAATTAATAATCACTCAAAGCATTATAAATCTTAATCTCAACTCTTCGGTTCAAAGCTCTTCCTTCTGCAGTGGAGTTATCCGCAATCGGACAATATTCTCCCCGGCCACTGTGTTTTACCATCGCCGGATCCAAATTGGTATTCTCCATCAGGAAATAGAAAACAGAAAGGGCTCTGGCGTTGGAAAGTTCATTGTTGCTGGGATACATCGCGCTGTTAATCGGTACAGAGTCCGTATGCCCTTCGATTTCAATAATACTTTCCGAATACCGTTCCAAAATAATGCCCACCTGCAGGAGTACTTCGGTGGCTTCCTCGTTTAGCTCGGCGCTTCCGGACTGGAACAAAAGCGAACCGTTTAACGTCAGTTGCACATACTGAGAGGTATAATCCATCTCAATCAATTCTTCCATTCCGGCCTCTGCGATGGCTTCCTCCACCATCTCCGCCAATTCTTCCGATTCTTCCATTTTTTCCGCATCTACCATTGCCATGGCGTCTGCCAGGGGATCCTCAGATTCGGACTCTTCCTCCGCCCGGCCGGTGCTGTTGATATACTCATCCAATTCGTTTAACTGGCTCACACCGTTACTGATAAGGAGTCCATCACCGATGGATAAGGAGCCTGCGGAAAACACGCTAAACGTCTGGGAAAAAGACGCCGCAACTTCTTCAAACTTCTGTGCATCTACCGTGGACATGGAAAACAACAACACAAAGAAACAAAGAAGAAGGTTCATAAGGTCACTAAACGTGGCCATCCAGGCCGGGGACCCCGGTGCCTGCCCTTCCGTTTTTTTCTTTCTCGCCATCCTTACTCACCCCCGTTTTCATCTTCTCCGGTAGGTCTGTCCTTAGGTGCCAGGAAGGATTTTAATTTTTCTTCAATAACACGTGGGTTTTCTCCCGCTTGAATGGACAACAGTCCTTCGATCATGATTTCTTTTAACAACAACTCTGCTCCGCTGTTTGTTTCCAGCTTGGTTGCGGTCGGCGTTGCAATCCAGTTTGCCAACATGGAACCATATAAGGTGGTAATCAAGGCAACCGCCATCGCAGGACCGATAGCCGACGGATCATCCATCTGCTGCAACATATTAATCAAACCAATCAGCGTACCAATCATACCCCAGGCAGGACCCATGGATGCAACATCCTGCCAAAACTTAATTTTGGCTTTGTGTCTGCCTTCCACGCTGGCAAGTTCCGTCTCCATAATGGCACGAACCAGCTCCGGATCGGTACCGTCAACAATCAGTAAAATTCCTTTTTTCAGGAAATCATCGTCAATATCTCCTGCAGCCTCTTCCAAGGAAAGTAACCCTTCCTTACGGGCAACGTTAGATAAATCAATAATTCTTTGAATAATCTCAACCGGGTCCAATTTGGGTGTTTTAAAAATCAAGCGAATACTCTTTAATCCCGCAACGAAATCTTTCATGCTGTTCATTGTCAATACAGCACAAAAAGCACCACCGAAAGTGATGATTGCCGACTGAAAATCTATAAAATTATTAAGTGCTGCGAAATCAACGCCTGTTTTACCAAACACAATACCGAAAATGATCATGACAAAACATATGATCACTCCCAATAACGAAGCCAAATCCATATAAGTACACCTTTATTCTGCATTATGTATCGCAAAAATTTCCCTTCTATAAGATTTTACTAGATTTTTCACTTCTTGTCTACTTTCTTTTACAATTAGTTTCCGCCCTGTAGTCAGCGTAATTACAGTGTCGGGAGTTTCCTCCACACACTCGATTAAATCCGCATTTATCAGCAAAACCGTGCCGTTTAATTTTGTAATTTCAATCATATTTTCCCCTCATTTTTCCTAAACTTACCAATCGATTTCCCTGGTTGATAATGTGTTTTTTGGAAATAGAAAAACGGGTTTGTGCGCTTTTACACGCACAAACCACTGTTTTACTTACCTATCATTATCTCTTTAAGTTAACCAATTCCTCTAACAAGGTATCACTTACGGTAATAATACGGCTGTTTGCCTGGAAACCACGCTGTGTGGTAATCATTTCCGTAAATTCGGAGGAAAGGTCCACGTTACTCATTTCCAAAACACCGGTGGAAATGTAGCCGCCGTCTGCGGAAACATCCACACCGATTCCGTCAAACTCACCGGAGTTTAAGGTGGTGGAATACAAGTTATCTCCTACCTTTTCCAAACCTGCCGCGTTAGAGAAGGTTGCTACTGCAATCTGTCCAAGGAGCTTGGTCTGACCATTGTCATAAGCACCATAAATCATACCGTTATTCTGAACAGACACACCGGTCATATTACCAAGTGCACAACCGGTACCGTAACCCTTCGCGTCACCACTGACAGCGCCGATGGTGGAAGTCTTTTCGTTATTTAAGTTCAAGGAATCGGTCATATCCACGGAAATTACTTCAAACGGATTATCCGCGTCTTCATCCTTAGGCTGTAAGAATAAGTTAAACTGTTTTACCTGACTGGAGCCGTTTACGCCCTCAAATTCACCGGTTGCCTGATTGTAAGAAATCTTAACACCTTTTCCGGCTTCCGTTGCATAACCGGTAACAGAAATGGTCTGTCCGTTGAATAAGGATGCTGCCGTATTGTTTGCTGCAGTATAGGTTCCTGCCGCACTATTGGATAAAATATCACCAATCTTTGTCGGAATACCTGCCGATTCATTAGCCGAATATACATTTACGGTAAGATTTAAGAATTCTTCATAATCCACGAAACCAAACGCACCTGCATAGAGGGCCGCTAAATCTTCATTGGTTACTTCACCGTCCTGCAAGAAGTTCGCCGGAGAGATTTCCGTCACTTCTCTTGTACCGCCGTTACCATCCGGAATGGTTGCCGACTCAGTAAGAGTGATGAGACCGGTAGCAGGATCCAAGGTATATCCGTCCAATGTGGTATAGGAATCATCTTTGCTTGCGTAAACCGCAGTTCCGGTATCATTAGAACCGGTATAAATGCTGGCATCAAATTTATCCAATACAGAATTGTTATCCGCATCCAGAACATCCTTTAATTCCATAACATATACGCCTTCTTCATCGGTCGCTGTAATGGCATATTTTGCGGTATAAGAATAACCCATGTTATCAAAGAAGCCAAGGTTGATTGCCTTTCCTTCTCTCTCCAAACCAGGATCGAATTTATCCAAAATACCACTGATGGTAGCTTTGGTAGTAGCCTGAGGCTCACTTACCAAGTTCGCTGCAGACAAAATACGGAGAGGTTCTACCGTATCCTGAACAATGGCAATTTCCTTTGTTTCCGGGTCTTCTTCCGCTTTCCAACCCATAACATTGTATCCGTTTGCACTGTTTGCAAGGTTACCAACCGCATCCACGTAGAAAGAACCGCTTCGAGTGAAGAAATTGGTTTCGCCGTCGCTTACAATAAAGAATGCATCGCCTGTAATTTTCATATCAAATGCATTACCTGTCGTCTGGGTGGACCCGGCTGTGGTAATGGATGTGGAAATAGCTCCGGTTGTAACACCGAGACCTACCTGTTTTGCGTTAACACCGGCGGTTCCGCTGATTTCGCTGGGACCGGATGCCTTCTGTGTAGTCTGGTACATCAATTCGGAAAAAGTAATGGTTTGTGATTTATATGCTACCGTATTTACGTTTGCAATGTTGTTACCGATAACGTCCATCTTGGTCTGGTGTGTTTTCAATCCGGATACACCAGAATAAAGTGATCTCATCATAATAAATGACCTCCTTTTTGCTGTTTGACGGTAATTCCCTTCTGTCAGTCCGGGATGATTCGCCTCCCTAAGGTCCGGCTAAATTATTACTGCACCGTCAATATTTGTGAATATGTTTTCTTCTGTTTCTGATTGTTCCATTGCTGTAATCACTGTGTTATTTGGAACATTTACAATAAATGCAAGTCGATCCACAATGACTAAAGACTCGTTGATTCCTTTCGCTTCCGCCTTTGCCCTGCCTTCCTGCAACCTTTCTAACTGCTCCTTCGAAAGACGGATATTTCTTTCCTCTAATCTTCCGGAAGCATGTTTCGAAAATTTCAGTTGTTCCGATTCTTCCAACGGATTTCCGGATTTATATTTTAATATATCTCCGAAAGAAACGTTTTCTTCTCCGGCAACTGTTTTGTTTTGCTTTGGAAAATAGGCTTCCTTTGCCTGCTCAATCGAAAGGATGTTGCGTTGTAACAATTCCATGCCTTCTCCTTTCCCGGGATGAAACTCATCCTATTTCCTGTCGCCTGTATGTTGCTTTCTTACTCCGTTTCTACATTTTCTTCCTTGCTTTCACTATCGGTATCGGTTTCCCCACCCTTAGGTTCTTCCGCTTCCTCCTGTGCCTTTCTCAAAGAAGCAATCTTATCGGAATACTCATCCAATGTTTCAAAGAATGACTTTTCAAAGAATGTTTTCTGATAATCCGTCATCTTATCGCAAATTCCGGTGAGTTCTTCTACTTCGTCGGCATAAGATAAGGTAAGATCATCCAGCTTCGGTAATTTCTTATATGCCGCTTCCACCTCTTTTGCCAAATCGTAAGCTTCCATGTACTCTTCGCTTGCTACGGTATCCAAATCGTCGATGGAATACAATTCGTTTCCGATGGAAAGAAATGCTTTTCCTTCTTCATACACTACGTAATCCACCTGACCGGATACGTAATTGGTATCTCCCGTTGCTTCACTGGTTACTTTCATGATAACATACTGACCAACCAAATCCTGTGCTTTTACGGAATCCATTGCTGTACCGATTTCCTGAATTTCCGAAACCTGTGTAAAGGTTGCATACTGGCTAATCCATTCGGTATTGGAGGTGGGCTCCAAGGGATCCTGGTTTTGCATTTCTGCTACCAAAAGTGTCAGAAATGATTCCGAATCAATACCGGATGAGTTGGTTTCCTTTTTTTCACTCAAGGAGGTTGCAGATGTGGAATCTACAAATTTTCCATCCTGAAATGCTGCGATCAAACTCATGGTTTTTCTCCTTTCTGTTTTTGTTGTTATTTCCACTCTTATTGTTTCGTTTTAAAAAAGACTATACTTTATAATCCATGCTGTTTCCGTCTGCCTGCATCATCTTTGCGGTAACCATTTCCGATTCTTCCAATTCTTCCTCTAAAGCGTCCAAATCAGCAATTCCGTTTAAATCAATTTTTCTTGTCGCCTTCTTTAAATCTTCCAAAACGTCCTCTTGCTGTTTGTTTTCATCGTTTCCCTGCTGCAGGTTACGTTCAAATTCATGACTGGCAACCGATACCTCAATGGCATCCACTCTGACACCCTGCTGTTCCAAATGCTCTTTCACTACCAGAATCTGTGATTCTAACGCTGCCCTTACGGCATCATTTTGTGCAAAAAGCTGTGCGGTTACGTTTCCTTCTTTGCTGGCTACCGTCAACTGAACCGTTCCTAAATTCTCCGGATTCAGCTGCATGCTAAGTTCCGTGATATCCGCCTTCATACGAAGCTGCATCTGGTCCTTAATCTGCTGAATGATTTCTGCCGGATCGGTTTGCCCCATTTCCGGCATTTCTTCCGGCATCGGTATTTCTGTTACCACCTGGGAATCGTTTGTCATCATCGTCTGATTGATAACTTCCGTCGTTCCCTGCTGTAAACTTTCCCTTCCGGTACTTCTTCCGCTCTCATGTTCACCAAAGGTGTTTTGATTTGCGGTATTTCCTTCGTTAACATTCTGCGTTGTGTCGCTTATTTTTGCCGTTTCCGTATTCGCCCCATCCTCCAAAGCACTCTCTGATGTTTTGGGCTGCTCATTTCCTTTGGCTTCGGAAAGCGTATCCTGCGGCGCTACATCCACCATTTCTTCTCCGTTTGCCGTTTCGAAAACCGATGCATTTCCCTCAACCTTAGCGTCCATGCTTTCCAAGAGACCTTTTAAAGTTTCCACATCCATATTCTGCTGTGCGGCATTTTCGTTAAAAATGGTTTCGATTTGTAAATTTAACTGTTTTACCAATTCGGACAATTCTCCGTTTGTGACAAGGGCTGTCATATCACCGCCTGCCTTCACTTCGGCAACCAATGCATTTACATTCTGGGGATTTAATAAATCCATCCAGCGGATGCCAAGATTTTCCAAAGCTTCCAGCAAAGCCTCTTTCTCTACGCCAAGAAGCTTGGCGGTTTTAGAAAGTACTTCCTGTTCCATCTCAGAATAATCGTCCATGCTAAGTGAATTCTCTTCCTTGCTTTGCGGATTCGTTTCGCTTGTTTCCTGAACGTTTGTTGTTTCCGTTTCTGTAACCGTCATGGAATCGTCGCTTTCCTCGTAAGAAGTTTGCTTTGTTTCCGTAGCACCGGTCACTTCGGTTTCTACATTCTCATATTCCGGCGAATCCTTCGTCATATCCGAAATAATATTTTGAAAACTGTCTCCGGAATTGTCCTGATTACGAACCGTAGGATTCGGTCCCGGCATACCGGCAAACATATTTCCAAGTTCTGTGATTATCGTCACTTCGGCACCTCCCTTCCTTTCACGTCGTGTAATTTGCCTCCATGCTTCCTCACACACTATATTTATCGGCAGGAATTCGTAAAAACTTAACTGTTTTTTCCTAATCTTCCGGATTCATTATTTTTGTTACCTGGGCTGCCACATCCGGGTCCATGGCACCCAAAATAAGGCCTCTGCTTTCCGCATCCATCGCCCATAAAATTTCGCCGACCAATTCAATATTTCCGGTCATGGTATTAAAAATACCTGCTGCTTCCGAAGGTTCCATGGCAGCATAGGCGTCTGCATAATCCGTCATCTGGGAACTGGTCTGCAAATCCACGATAACCTGCTGATAGAGATATTCCGCCGTGGTAGGGTCCATCGTCTCATAATATTCCTGATACGCCTCCGGTCCCGGACCGTTTTCTGCATAAATTACCTGCTCGTAAAATTCCGTCTTAATCCTTTGGAATTCCACCTGCTGGGCCTCAAAGGTCTGAAGACGTTCAATTTCCTCTTTCATTCGTTCAATCTCTGCTAAATTGGTGGTATTGGCAGACTGTGCGCTGGAAAGCTCCATTTCCAAAATCCGAATCTGTTCTACCGCCTCCGCTAGCGAGGTATAACCGTAATACGCCTCCAAATCTTCCGTTTCCGTCACGGAATCCGAAGGTAAAATCCGATTGATCACCGGAACATCTTTGATAATGGGTGCCAGAACATTGCTTCCAAATCCGCCGATGTCCAGTTTTACCAAGATACAAAGAATAGCTATCCAGATTACGATAATAAACACCGTAACCACAAACATGGAAAAGCCACCGCCGGAATCATCTAAGTCCGCCTCCTGTTGTGCCAAAGCTCTTGCTTTTTTTCGGGCTTCCTTTTTCTGCGCCTGCTGTTCCTTTTTTAATTTTTTCTTCTCTTCCTGTATTTTTTTCTTTTCCTGTTCGATATTATCTGCCATAAACTGCCTCCAAGCTGCAAGGTTTCCTTCTGCTGCTTCCTGATTCTTTCCGTTTCCGAAACTTATTTCATTCACCGGTTTTCTGACCATATGCATAACGATTTCATTCACCGGTTTCTTTTGACCATACACAACCGGTTAATTCACCGGTTTCTTTTGACCATACACATAACTGGTTAATTCGTCGATTTCCTTCGCTTCGTTGCGACTTTCTTCCTGCAAAAAATTTTCGAAAGCCTTCTCTTTTAATTTGTCGTGAATCTTTCGCTCCTGGGTAGCCCGTTGCATCTTAATGCGGGCAGACTCCAGATTTTTTTCCGCAATTCGCACCTTCAAATGCTGTTGCTTTACCTGGTCCTCCATATATTTTCTGGAGGCCTCATTTTCTTTTAATTTCAGCACATTGATTTTATCCGTTCGAATTCTTCTGCTCTCTTCTGCCAATTCCTCTCTCTTTTTCTGGAGTTGTTCCAAAACCGCCTCCTCTTCGGAAAGCTTCCTTCGCATAAGGGCAAAGTTTTGTTTTTCCTGCTCCTCCAGCTTTTCTTTAATTGACAAAATATTTTGCATCTGATAGCGAAATCTTGCCATACTTTATTTTCCTCTACTCAAACAATCCCTTTAACATTTCCAGTGATTCTTCAAACGTAAATTTATCATGCGTTTCCTGACGCAGGAAGGAATTTACGGCATCGATTTTGCTGATAGCATAGTCGATGGAAGGATTCGTTCCCTTCTTGTAAGCGCCGATGTTAATCAAATCCTCTGCCTCCTGGTAGGTCGCAAGCACCGTTTTTAATTTGGAGGCCGCCGCCTTATGTTCCTTCTGGGTAATCATACTCATACATCGGGAGATGGATTGCAAGACGTCAATCGCAGGATAATGATTCTTATGCCCTAATTTTCGGGACAACATAATATGCCCATCCAGAATACTGCGCGCCGTATCGGTAATCGGCTCATTGAAATCATCACCATCTACCAATACCGCATACAAGCCGGTAATGGAGCCTTTTGCGTCACAGCCGGCGCGTTCCAATAATTTCGGCATTTCCGAATACACGCTGGGGGGATATCCTCTGGTTACGGGCGGTTCTCCGATAGCAAGGCCAATTTCCCTTTGTGCCATGGAAAAACGAGTCAGATTGTCCATCATCAATAGAACGTCCTTTCCCTGATTTCGGAAATATTCTGCAATCGCCGTTGCTGTCTGCGCTGCTTTTTTTCGCTCCAGTGCCGGTTTGTCGGAAGTCGCCACCACCACCACGGAACGCTTCATTCCTTCTTTTCCCAGGTCGTTTTCGATAAACTCCCTAACTTCCCTGCCTCGCTCTCCGATGAGTGCAATCACATTGATATCTGCCTTGGTGTTTCTGGCAAACATCCCCATTAACGTAGATTTACCTACACCGGAACCGGCAAAGATACCGATACGCTGCCCTTTTCCTACAGTAATCAGGCCATCCACCGCTTTTACTCCAAGGGGCAGAACTTCACTGATAATGGTTCTGCTCATAGCATCAGGAGAGGGCGCTTCCATGGGGTAACTCTCCCCGCCTTCGTTAGAAAACGCACTAATGGGTCTGCCAAGTCCGTCCAAAATCTGTCCTAAAAGAAAATCCCCTACCCGGACAGATAGCGGATGCTCTTCATTTTCCACAATGCATCCCAAACCGATTCCGTCAATTGCCTCATAAGGCATGAGCAAAGTTCGGTTTTCCTTAAATCCTACCACCTCCGCCATGATGGAGTCCTTACCGCCATTGGTATAAATCCGGCAAAGCTCCCCCATCTTGGCGTCCGGTCCCGCTGACTCCAAAGTCAGCCCTACCACGTTGGTAATCTTTCCAAGACGCCTGTAATAAAACTTTTCAGTTGCTTTTTTGTATTTCTCAAGATGATAACTGCCCAATCCCATGTCCATCCCTTTTATGATTCTATGGTACTTTTTTCATAACTCAAAATTTTTAACTGTTTCTTTAGCAATGCAAACTGCACGCCCAGTCCACAATCGAAAATTCCGCAGTCGCTTTCAATCAAACAGTCATTTTTTTTCATGGTATTATCTTCGATAATATCAATGGCTTCCTCGCTGATTCCGCTTCCGGAGGCAATGGTTTCTTTGTTCGCCACCACCTCTTCGTAATCCTCCATGGAAACATGAATCATATAATTTCTGCCGCTTTCCATATTCTGCAGCGCGCGGTTTAACAAAAATAAAATCGTCTTCTTTTCTTCTGCCAGCGATATACCAAGTACATGCTCGTAGATATCCGTCAGAGTATCTACCATGGCAGGTTCCAATTCTTCTACCTTTCTTTGGTACTCGCTATCCAGCTCCCGGCTTTTTTTATTCAATTCCTGCAAAAGCCCATCGTATTTATTTTGGCAGTCGCCTTCCGCCGCCTTGAAACCTTCCTCATATCCCCGCTGGTATCCGTTTTCTGCCGCCAATGCCTCTTTTCGCTCCAGCTCCGCTTTCGCTTCGGCAAGGATTCTATCTGCCTCTTCCTTTGCCTCTCGGAGTATGGCTTCACATTCCTCGTTGGTTTCCTCTAGGGTCTTAGAAGGAAGCAAAGAAACATCCTGGGTCAAAAGTTCTACTTTGGAAGGTGCAATGCCCTCCACAAAGCCTTCCGAAAACCCCTCACCGTCGTTTTCCGCATCGGCTTCTTCCCTTCTTTGACAAGCGGCAAGCTCTTCCAAATGTTTTGCTATTTTTTCATTGTGGTCAATGGTGACCTTCTCCTTGGAAGATACCACCACATAACCGCCTTTGATAAAATTCCTAGACAATGAGCTCGTCACCTCCGCCTCTGGAGATTACAATTTCACCTGCATCTTCCAGCTTACGAATAATATTTACAATCTTCTGCTGCGCTTCTTCTACGTCTTTCATACGTACCGGACCCATGAATTCCATATCCTCACGAATCATCTGGGCAAGACGTTTGGAAAGATTCTTAAATACCACATTCTGCACTTCTTCGTTGCTTCCCTTTAAGGAAAGTGCCAACTCATTGTTATCCACTTCTCGCAGTACGCGCTGAATTGCACGGTCTTCCAACAACAAAATATCCTCGAATACGAACATCTTCTTACGGATTTCATCCGCAAGCTCGGGATCTTCGATTTCCAAAATTTCCATGATATGTTTTTCGGTGCCTCGGTCTGTGGTATTTAAAATATCCACTACCTGATCCACACCGCCAATGATGGTGTAATCCTGATTTACCAAATTTGCCAGCTTGGATTCCAATACTCGTTCCACTTCCTTAATCACGTCCGGACTGGTTCTGTCCATGGTAGCAATTCGTCTAGCTACATCTGCCTGATTTTCCGGAGGGAGGGCTGAAATAATCATCGCTGCCTGGGAAGAAGACAAATAGGACAAAATAAGGGCAATGGTCTGGGGGTGCTCGTCCTGAATAAAGCTAAGGAGCTGGGATGCATCGGTTTTTCGAATAAATTCAAAGGGCTTAACCTGCAAGGAAGCCGTAAGTTTTCCGATTACATCCAGTGCCTTCTCCGTACCAAGGGCCTTTTCCAAAACCTCTTTTGCGTATCCGATACCACCTTCTGCAATGTACTGCTGTGCCAGACAAATTTCATAAAATTCGTTGATGACACCGTCTTTGACGGAAGGTGAAATACTTCTGGTATTGGCAATTTCCAGAGTCAAATCTTCAATCTCTTCTTCTTTTAAATGTTTAAATATACTTGCTGACTGTTCCGGTCCTAAGGTAATCAAAAGGATTGCTGCCTTTTGCAAACCGGTTAAATTGATATCTGCCACAAAGCATCCCTGCCTTTCTCATCAGTTCCAATCTTCACTTAGCCAATTTCTTAATAAGCTGGCTGCTGCTTCCGGGTTATCTTCCACAAATTTCTCGATAATTTTTCTGGCTTCGGATTTGTCCTCCACGCCGATTTCTTCGATTTCTTCAATTGGTGTGGAACGCAAAATCTCATCAATGCTGATTTCCGTTTCCTCTTCTTCCACTGCCTGCTGCTTCATGCTTCGATACATTACAAAGGCAAGAAGTGCCAAAATCAATACGATTAAGATAATCTGAAGAATGTCCGTCCGGTCAATTCCAAGTCCTTCTTTGTCAATAAACATCGGCTCTTCATAGGCAATAATGGTAATGTCATCTACCGCAATTCCTGTAGCGGTGGAAACTGCTTGGTAAAGCTGCTCATCTACTTCCATCCGCACTCTGCCGCTGTTATTTAACTGGTAATCCTCCCAGGTAATTCCGTCCAAAAGCCCCTGTCGTTCCACATCTTCTTCTTTGATCATGTTGTATTTCAAACAGGTTACCGTCAAAGAAGACTGGTCATAAACAATGGAGCCTGCCGGAATCTGCTGCAGGGTAGTACTTTCGTTCGGAAGGAAATCCCTGGATTCCTCAATTACATTCGAATTCGAATATTCACTGTCTTCATATACGTACGTAGTCTCCGTCTGGGAATCGGTTCCCGGAACACCGGAAATCCCGCCACTGTTATTGGATTCGTACAAATCCTCGCTGGCCAGCACTCCCTGTTCCTGGTCATCTGCGGGCCAATACAAATGTTCTGCGTATTCGGTATAGGAATTATCCAATACAATGTTCGCTGCCACTTCTACGGTAGAAAATTCATTGGTGGCAATTAACATCTGACGCACATCGTTCTTCATTAAGTTCGCCACCTGCTCGGTAAGGGCTAACTGGGAGCTGGCCGTACCAAAAGTAGAGGCCTCATCGCTGCCGGAAAACAACGCGTTACCGTCCGTATCCAAGATAACGATATTCTCCGTGGTTTCGTTTCCGAGCGCCGTAGCTACGAATCTGGCAAGGGCCGCCGCCATATCCATGGTACATTCGTCCGAAAGATTCAAAATAACACTGGCACTGGAATCCTTATTTTGGGAAATCATGGTACCGTCATCTTCCGCAATGTTTAAATGCACAATGGCGTAATCCACAAAATTATAAGCCGAAAGGGAACTTTCGATAAGACCCTCCAAGTAAACCACGTATCGTCTCTGCCGGTCCGATTCGGTAGCGGAGAAACCGCCTTCCGTTACATTATCGATTCCGAACGCATCGGTATAGATTTTGTTGGAACCAAGGTAGAGGTTTGCCGTCGTATATTCATCTTCATTTATGTATATTTCCAAGCCGTCTTCCGAAGTGGTGTAATCATACCCTTCTGCCACCAGCAAATCGATAACCGACTGGGCTTCTGCCTCACTGGTTGCGGTATAGATTTTGGTATATTGGGGTCTTGTCACGGATACAATCATGATTGCAAACGCAATAATCACACCCAGCGCCAGGATTACGATGGTACGTTTCTGACGAGGTGTAAACTTCTCCCACCAGTCCAAAAATTTACTTGGCAGGCTTCTTAACCACTCTAATAATTTATCTACCATTTTTACTCTTATGCCTCCATGCAATTTTTATGCTAGATTTGCATATTAATAATCTCTTTGTATGCTTCTAAAAATTTATCTCTGACGGCTACCGTGTATTGCAGCATGGTGGATGCCTTCTGCAACGCAATCGCCAAATCATGGGTATTTTCCGTTTCTCCCAATGCCAAACGAATTTCTTCGTTCTCTGCATCGGAAAGATATTTGTTGGTTGTATTAATGCTGTTAATCGCCGAATCCAAAATGGTGCTGAACATATCCTCCGAATCGGACCCGATGGTTTTCGGAGTCCCCTTCAGCGGCTCTATGGTAGCTGCATTCAGTTCAAAGCTTTTGGATACATTAATCATCCCGCTCCATCCTTTCTTTTTCGCATCGCTACTTCAATAAACGACGCGCTCTTAACAAATTACTGAAGGTTCGTAAGTTCCAATCCCTTCATAGCAATGGTTTTGCTGGCCTGGAATGCCGTAGCATTGGCTTCATACGCTCTGGACGCATCGATAAGGTTGGTCATTTCCGTAATGATATTCACGTTCGGATAAGTAACGTAACCGTTTTCGTCTGCATCAGGGTGGGACGGATCATATACCATATTCATCTCCGTCTCCATATCTTCACTGACTTTTGTTATTTTCACACCGTAACCGATGGCATCTTCGTGTATCGACTGATTTCTGGCTCTGCCTTCTCCTACAATGTTGTCCAGTACATGGCCGAAATTGTTGCTATGGTCCGTCTCCTGCGTAGTAAACGTCACCACTTTTCTTCGGTAAGGTGTACCGTCTTCCGTTCGGGTTGTATTGGCGTTCGCCACGTTTTCCGCAATAATATCCATACGATATCGCTGCGCCGAAAGTCCTGTTGCACTAATATCAAATGCTGAAAAAATTGACATACCTTACACCTCCTACTTCATCACTGCCTTCAAATTGGAAAATTCCTTGGTAATGGAATCCAACAAAGCATTATACACAACCTGGTTCTTTGCCAGATAAACGTTTTCCGTATCGACATCTACATTATTTCCGTCCAAACGATAAGAAAAACTGGCCGCATCGGTATAAACTCTGGGGCTAAGCTGGTTGACATTTAAATTGTAAACCTTGGCATCCATGGTTTCATACTGACTGTTTCCTAACGCACGCATCAACTCATTTTCAAATGCCACGTCCTGTCGCTTGTAGCCCGGCGTATCCACATTTGCAATATTATTGGAAATTGCATTGTTTCGAAGCCAGGACGCATCTGCCGCTTTGTCCAGGACATTGATATAATCAAAAACATTGGTGTTAACCATGCCGTTCCTCCTTACCTCTAAATAAGACCATTTATACAACCTTTTGGGTTATACGAATTATACACCCACAAAATATGTACATTTTACCACTCTACTTAATTATATAAAAAACAGAAAAAAACACAAGGGAAAATAGAAAAAAGTATGTCATTTCCTGATTTTTTTTATTAAAAAAACGGATTTTGAAATTCAAAATCCGTTTCCGCATTGGGACTACCCCAAAAAGGTTCTCCGTAACCTTTGTTTTGTTATATGTAATATCGGTCAAATCTGACGGTTTCCTTAGTACTATTATAACTTATTTACGAAAAGAAATCTACTGTTTCTCCGCAATATCTTCTTCCATTTTTTTCATAACATCATAAATGGCATCATTTAATACCCGGACAAAGGTTCCCTTCATACCAAGCGAATGGGTTTCAATGATTCCCGCACTTTCTAATTTGCGAAGGGCGTTTACAATTACCGAACGGGTCATGCCTTCCCGGTCTGCAATCTTACTGGTAACCAAAATCCCTTCTTTTCCCGTTAATTCGTTTAAAATCAGTCTGGTTGCCTCCTTTTCCATGTGACTTAAGACATCCAACGCCATAAGAATGGACTGCTCTCTTCGTAGCAACTCCGCATCTTCTTCATCTTCTGCACGAAGCATTTCCAAGCCAACTACCGTAGCACCGTATTCGCAGACAATAACATCATCAATGTCATATTCCTCTTTGTTCCGGCAGATAAATACCGTGCCGAAACGCTCGCCTGCAATATAAATGGGACATACCAATGCCTGTTTTTCTTTCTCGGTTTCGATTCCGAGCAGACGCAGATTCACATTCTCTTTGGTGGATAATACCGCCAGAAAACGCTCATTTAATTCCGACGAAGTCATTTCTCCCACTTTTTTAGGCAAAAGGGAATGGGCAAATTCCTTCTGCCCCGCATTGCCGATGCCCAAAAGTTTTCCTTTTTTACTGATTACCAGAACAGTGGAGTCTAACAGCTCTGCCATTACCTGACAAATATCCGAAAAGACCACTTTTCCGGAGCTGTTGTTGTGCAAAAAACTGCCGATTTTTCTGGTTTTATCCAATAAACGTACACTACTCATGGTTTACGCTTCCTCTTTCCGTGCCTCTTCTACATAACCGCAACTTTCCTCCTGACACACCAGCTTTGTGCCCTTTTTCACCATAAAGCTGCCGCACTGAGGACATTTTTCGTTCACCGGCATCTGCCAGCTCATAAATTCACATTCCGGATAAGCAATACAACCGTAATATCGTCTTCCCTTCTTGGTCTTACGCACCACCAAATCCTGTCCGCATTTCGGGCAAGGCACACCGATTTTTTCTACGTAAGGCTTGGTATTTCTGCAATCCGGGAAACCGGGACAAGCAAGGAACTTGCCGTGAGGACCGTATTTAATCACCATGTTTTTACCGCAAACTTCACAGATTTCTTCCGTTTCCTCATCACGGATTTCCACATGCTCCAATTCCTTCTCCGCATTCTTAACTGCTTCGTCCAAATCCGGATAGAAGTTGGAAACTACGGTTTTCCAATTGACGCTACCTTCTTCCACGCTGTCTAACAAACTTTCCAGTGTTGCGGTAAAATTCACATCCACGATGGAAGGAAAGGCATCCTTCATCATTTTATTTACTACTTCTCCCAAGTCGGAGACGAATAAATTCTTGTTTTCCTTTACAATATATCTTCTTGCTAATATGGTGGTGATGGTGGGCGCATAGGTACTGGGACGTCCAATGCCTAACTCTTCCAAAGCACGCACCAAGCTGGCCTCCGTATAATGCGCCGGGGGCTGGGTAAAGTGCTGCTTCTTTTCCAAAGAATGGAAGGACAATTCCGCATCCTCTTTCCACTCTTTTAAAAGGAAGGCATTTTCGGCTTTTTCGCTCTCTCCTTCCGAGTAAACGCTCATAAAACCATCAAATTTCAAATTGGAAGCTGAGGTAGTAAAGCGATAACCGGCTGCTTCGATTTTCGCAGACAACGTATCATAAACCGCACCTGCCATACGGCTTGCGGCAAAGCGCTTCCAAATTAATTGATACAATCTAAGCTGGTCTCTGCTTAAGGATTCCTTTAAAGACTCCGGCGTACGGAAAATATCCGTAGGACGAATCGCTTCGTGGGCATCCTGAATTTTCTTTTGCTCTTTCTGGGCGGTATCGCTACCGGCAAGATACTTCTCTCCGTAATTTTGTGAAATATAGGATTTTGCATTTTCCAAAGCTTCTTCCGATACTCTGGTGGAATCGGTACGCAGGTAGGTGATAATACCCACGGTTCCCTGTCCTTTTATGTCAATTCCTTCGTATAACTGCTGGGCAAGACGCATGGTTTTTTGCGTAGAAAAATTAAGCACCTTACTGGCTTCCTGCTGCAAGGTGGAAGTGGTAAAGGGTAAGGGCGCTTTTTTATTTCTCTCCCCGCGTTTGGTTTCCACAATTTTGTATTCTGCTTTTTTTAATTTCTTTTCGATTTTATCGGCTTCTTCCTTGGTATCCACCGACTTTTTGCCGCTTTCATCCGCATAAAAATGCGCCTGGAAGGGTTTCTTTCCGTTTTTCGGAAGAAGATTCACATCCAAAGTCCAATATTCCTTGGGAATAAAAGCGGAAATCTCCTCTTCTCTGTCACAGATAATTCGAAGTGCTACCGACTGCACCCGGCCTGCACTAAGACCGCGTTTGATTTTCGCCCACAAAAGAGGAGAAATACGGTATCCCACCATACGGTCAAGCATTCTGCGAGCCTGCTGTGCATCCACCAGGTCCATGTTGATTTCTCGGGCGTTTTTCAAAGACTCTTTTACCGCATTCTTGGTAATTTCGTTAAAGGTAATTCGATAAACCTTTTTATCCTTTAAATTCAACGCCTCCATTAAATGCCAGGAAATCGCCTCTCCTTCGCGGTCCGGGTCAGTTGCGAGATAAATCTTTTCTGCTTTTTTCACTTCTTTACGAAGTTTCGCCAATATGTCCCCTTTCCCGCGAATGGTAATGTATTTGGGTTCATAGTCGTTTTCCACATCCACGCCCAAACGGCTCTTGGGCAAATCCCTTACATGTCCGTTGCTGGCTGCTACTTCATAATTTGCACCCAGGAATTTCTTAATCGTTTTTACTTTTGCCGGTGATTCCACAATCACAAGATATTTTGCCATCCTAATACCCCTTTTGTCCCTTATCAATGAAAATATTTTATTTCTATCCGATAATATATGTATTCTTTACATCGCCATACACTATACACTAAAAAAAATAGATTCGCAAGACTAATCCGTTAAAAATTATCATTTATCAGAAATTTTCCATATTTCCATAAAAAAACAACCTGCAACTTTCGTTACAGATTGTTTTTTATTTTTCTTATCGTACCATATCCCAGAACGCTTCACGCTGAGCATCGGACATGACATTGCTACCGGAAGATGCCGGATAACCATAGGAACGAACCACAATGTCCGAACGGCTGTCATAATGAAGGGTTGCTACAAACACCAAAGCGCCTCCATCTTCTACTAATTCAAAGTAAGTACTTGCCGTCGGCATTCTGGAGGAAGAAATCACGATAGCATTGGTTGTCGCATCGCTCTCCGCAGAAATACCACTGTCAAACTGCAAATATGGATTAGCAACATCCGAAATATCAGGTCTAAAGCTAAAGCTTCCGGAGGAATACGAGTAATTACTTCCCCCTGCCGTCGTTGTAGCCGAATGAATGGAATGTGTTCCGGTAGAATCCATATACATAATCTCAAAATCTACCGTATCTGCATCCAATACACTAATACCTGCAATATCTACATAAGCCATATAGGTATAACTTGCATCCGTAGGAAGATAAAATACACCAAAGTCATCAGCACCAACACGGATCTCTTCAGTGGTAATCTGAATCTTGAACTCTTCTGCTCCGGTAGTAGGATCCGTTGCCACAACATAATAAGGGCCAACCTCATCGTTTCCGTGATTCACCGTATTCTGACACTGAATGGTATAATTCGTACCGGATCTTGTAATATAATAATCCGAATTGGTCATGGTACCATCATCAAAGGAATAATTATACGTTTCCTCTCCGTTAAACAAATTAGAAAGAGAATACTCTTTGTAACGTAAAACATCCAATTCAAAATCAAATGCCGAATTGTTTCTGTAATTTGCGCGGTTACCACTAAGACCGATGTCATTTCTAAGGTAAATATCTTTTGCCGCAGTATAGGAATACATATCATTACGCATATTCACCTGCAAGGTCACACGGCTGGCAGTTGTATATTCTGTCATATTTAAAGAAATGCTTTCTACATAATCTGCCATAGGAATATCATAGATAGATACGCCGGATGTATGATCAATTTTATCCATTAACACTTCGCCATAAGGAAGCGCCGGATCTTTTACCAGTTCTACAATATACTGCGCATTGCTGCAACTGATGGTAATTACATCCGAACTCACCGTAGCCATATAGTTTGCCGAAATATGACCGTCACAATCAATCATCAATTCTTCGAGCTGCTGAATTACCTGCTGCGCCTCTGTCTGCAGTCCTACTTCATACGTACCATTCAGATAAAGCGTAGAACTGTGTCGCATCATGGCAAATACTTCTACCATTACCAATGACAAAATTGCCACGGCCACCAGTAATTCGATTAACGAAAAACCTTTATTATTTTTCATGTCTCATCCTCCATACTTTATCCGAAATTAGAAATAGAATAACCCAGTCTCGTGTTTTCCTGTTTCCGGATACAAAATCACTTCCATATTTCTAGTATCATACTTAAAAATTACCTTGGTAAGATCCGTACCGGTGGTTTCCACCATACCTGCGGAATTAAAACGTACTACGATTGACACGCCGTCAACCCACTGATTTGCAAAATTTCTGCTAATCGGATCGTTATACTGGTAATATACCAATATATTGGAATTGGAAATCAACTGCATGGTTGCCGTTGTAGGGTCTCCAATCTGATAGTAAAGTTTTCCATGCTGCATGGACAATGTTAGCTGACCTGCGTCCGCTCCCTTTGCCATGGATTCCGCTCTTGCCGCTGCAAATGCCGAATCCAGATTGTTCGCTGCCTTTGATACGTTGGCATTGTTAATGGATGCATAAGATAATGCAACCAAACCGGTTAATAAGCAAAGGAGCGCAATAACAATCATTACCTCCACCAGGGAGTAACCTTTGTTATTGTTTATATCTTTGAAACAATTTTTCATTTCGAATCCTCCCCTTAATTTTTACTCCATCTTTCATAGAAAATTCTTGTATCGGTAGGAGAAGAAGTTCCCTGTACCGAAGCAAAAATTCTGGAAATAACTTCACTGGAATTATCTACGATAAACCAACCAAGCGGCAACTGATTGTTACCATCGTGGTATATATAATCAATCGTACCACCGGACGCGGTAGTTGCAGAGTAATGTTTGTCCGCATCATCTGCCTCCGGCATATTATCCTGGCGTCCGCCGGAAAAACTAAGATTAAACGTACCGTCATCTAAACGTCCTTGGAAACTACTACGTCCACCGGTTCCTACCAAAGTCTCTTTTGCAAATTCAAAGGATTCATCCGACATACACAACATATACGTCGGTGAAGAAGCAATATCAAACACAATGGTTCCTTCTGAAACAATAGTAGAATTGCTATAATCTCCTCGAATGGTAATGCTCGGAGTAGT
Organism: Lachnospiraceae bacterium; assembly: GCA_045578545.1. GTDB lineage: Bacteria > Bacillota > Clostridia > Lachnospirales > Lachnospiraceae > NK4A136. The sequence goes on along the minus strand of JAZNKK010000020.1, from coordinate 20,923 downwards.
AGAAAGAAGCAGCATATTACTCAAGCCGTTCGTAGTTCCCTGGCTACCAATACCGATGGAGATCGGTTCTGTTCCTAAGGTGTCTTTATATTCCACCCAAGAAAGACCATCAATCATGTCATCGATAGTCATTTCGTGCCAATCACCATCTGCGAACACTCTTACTTCTTCAAAAAGCTCCGGTGTAATACCGCCCCCCGGAATTCCGGAAGTATCAATGGTATCCGCGCCAAACTCCGTCGGACTGATTCCGATTACTCTGGCTCTGGAAGATTTGTGAATCTCACCGGAATGGGTTAAATCACCGGTACACATAAGCACTGCGTCATCTCTGACATAAATATCGCCAAGAACGGTAATCTCTCCGGTAATATTCAAAAATCCGGTACCGTTTATAATCACATCACCATTAATAATTCCTCTGGTCGAAAGTATACCTACGTTCGCTGTTCCTCCTACTGTAAGTGCCGTATCACTTCCGCCACTAATCGGTTTACTAAGATAAATATTACCACCAAACACCACGTCACCATCTACTACTGAAATCGCGGAATCCGTGATAACACTAAAGTCATTGATATCCATTTCACCAACGCCGGAACCCGGGAACGAAAGGGTGATATCCGAAGTAATGGTGCTCTGATATCCTTCCGGTGTTGTAGCAATAATCTGCACACCAACTAACTTAATGTAACTAGCTTCTACAATCAAATTGTCTGCTATAGGTTCTCCTGCTGCATTCTTTTCCACTGCAGTATTGACCGAAATGGAAGCCTCTTTGCTTGCCACCTGAATCAGGGAAGCCACGCTGGCATGATCATAGACATACGCACCACTACCACAAGTTCCTCCGCCAACCGCAGCAACCACCGCATCTTTTGCATCTGCAACGCTTGCCTCATTTGCCGCAATCTGCTGAATGGTCGTTGATAAATCATCCAAAGCGAACTCATCTACGTAAAAGTTATCCGTAGATGCGTAACGCAATCCTTTTGTTAAATAGTTCATATAAGCCATGTATATCAAAGAAGTCGCTAATACACCGATAAAAGTAATGGCAATTAGCACAGTTACCATGGCTGCACCTTTGTTATTGTTTACCTTTTTCATGTTTCACTCCTCCTACTGATTTCGAATACCACTTTCCATTGTTAAATCCGGACTTCTGAAGTTATCGTACGTAGTCAAATCTGAGTTTCTCAAATTAGAAACATCATACATACAAACATATACGTTATATGTATAAAACATATCCGTACTGTTTGCCGCCGCCGGCAAAATCGAAACAGTTACAATATATTCATATCCATCCTTCGCCAGCATACTATACCCTAACAGCAGATAATTCTTCTCTGTATTGGTATATGCAGTGATAAATTTTCCAGAGTAACCAGCTACCATATCAGTATATGTAGCTAATGCCACCGATGCAGCCATTTCCGTATGAATATCATGAAGAACCGCATTATCACTGACGATATCCCTTGCCGCATAGGTTACTCCGCCATACTCAATGGAATTACAACTAACCACCATAGCCTCCAGTGCCCGATTTGAACCAGTCCAAGGTCTGTAATTTGTTGCTATATTATAATAATTGTTATCTACGGAGCTAAGAACATAATTTCCGCTAAGATCCACGATTCCAAGCTGTCCGTAACTATCCATAATATCCTTAAAGGACTTATCCGCAAAGCCTTCCATAATCGTTTGTGCCATATCGGTTGCAAGCATAAGCTGACGCGATTCCCGATTAATTCTGGCAGAAGTAATGAAAGAACTAAATACAGGCAAAGCAATAATTGCGAGCAATGCTATGGCAACCAAAAGCTCTACCAATGAAAAGCCTTTATTATTCTTTTCCATTCCATTTGTCATTTTTTTCATCATTGCAACCCTTTCATTTTAACGATTGATTCCGTTTACACTTTTATTACTTTTGTGTTTAAACCTCTCTTGCCTCCCTTTTCAGGGAGGCTGAGAGAAATTTTATTTATTCTTCTTCAAATGTTAATTCTGCATCGGCGCCTTCTTCACCTTCTGTAAGTTCTTCCTCAGTCGGAATATAGGTAATCGGTCCGAATACACCCACTTCTTCATTACCACGATTATCAAACTCATCCAAATCAGGCCAGATTTCAACAGGTGCAAGTTCTCTTTCCGGTCCGCTGATTGCGTACTGAGACAACAAGATTTCACCGGAAACTACACCAAGCTCTTCATCAAATTCCATCGTCATTCCGGTATAAATCATAGGATCATCGTATTCCATTAAGTAATCCAACAAATACTTCAATCCTTCATAATAACAGCTATACTCTATCGCAGAAACATTGGTAAGAGCAATGTATTCTGTTTCCGCATCTTCGCTGGAAATCGGAGTCTCAACATTATCCGCATAACTTACGGCACTAAACACAATCGGATGCTCCAGATAGTATTCTCCCGTCACCTCATCCTGCTTCAAAGAAGAATACTCTGTATTCAACAAGAACATTGTGTAGTTTTCCTGACGAATGTCTGCCGGGAAGGAAGCGATAATTTCATCTCTTTCTTCAATCATTTCATCCGTACGTTTGATGTATTCATCACGATTATCATTCAACATATTAAGATAATCCAAACGAGCCTGTAACTCTACGTTTCCTGCAATAATAGACTCCGTAGACACCTTTGTATCTTTGATATAGAAGAAATAAGGAAGTACAAACACCAATACACCGGCAAGAATCATAATAATTAATTTATCTCTATCTGATAATCTCATTATTGTGCACCTCCTTCTGTAGTGGTCGTAGCTTCTGAAGTAGCCTGTGAAACAGTAGGTAACATTTCTTCATCTTCTGTTTCTTCTACTTCCGGATGTCCGATATGACAACTAAAGTCATATTCTGCCTGAATCTGAATAATCGCTTCATACTGTGCATACTCTTCCGGAATTTCCTCGTCCGTTTCAAATTCAATGATTTCTCCCGGCACACCTTCCTCATCCGGCTCCTCATGCAAGAATACAGGGTTTCCTTCTGCATCATATTCAACCACAAGTACTACTCGATAGGATTCCTGGAAACTAGGAATCGTAAGGTTCGTTACATATTCCAGATTTCCAAGGGAAACAATAACGTCAGCAATTTCATTCTTGGTCACATCATGCCAACCGGATGTAATAGTAAAGGAAACGTCTCCATCTTCTGCGGTTACATCATCAATTTTTGTATCAGTAGGCATCAACACTTCCATATCCAAAATGAATTGAAGTAATTTTTCATTATCAGAATGTGTAGATTCTTCAAATGCTTCTACAACTGCCAACTCATTGTAAGCAGCTTCGTATTCCAAAGCAATGGCTTCAATATCGGAAATGTTTTCGATTTCACGATTCAATCTTGCCTGTTCTTCCAAAGCATCGTTATTCTTCACTGCGGTATAAATTACCCAAGCAGCCATAACAATTACTTCCAACACAAGAACCACGGTAAGGAACTTCATGGCTTCTGCAGACCCCATAGTGGAAACACTGCTATCGCCGTACTCAACTTCCAAATCGATAGGATTAATTACCGCACCGATGTTAGGAAGGTAACGAAGTACTTCTTCTGCTGTCAGAGCAGCCTGCCCCTTAATGGATACACCTGCAAGATTTTCGAAATGCTGAACCGGCGCTCCCAATTCTCTTTCCAAAATCTTTTCGATTCCGGCAATCGCACTACCTTCACCGAATACCTTGATACCCTGAAGCAAATCGTTTTTATTCTTTGTTCTATGATATTCAACTACTCGACCGATACCGCTTACCAGGTACTGCACGGTTTCTGCGTATTCTTCCGGAGAAACATGCTGGTCAAGAAGCATTTCATTTGAAAGAAGTGTCTTTGCATCCTTCTCAGAGATTTTCTTAACGTCCATAAGAGCATTAATAACGGCATTCTTTCCGTAAGGTACGCTTCTTTGTAAGATCAGTGTCTTACCACGCATTACGTTAACGAATGTAGTATCTTTTTCAATCTGGAGTACTAAGTCAGTACGTCCTTCTGTCATCTGCATGGACAAAAGCTGAATTACAGAGTTACCGAAATAGTCAATGCTCTTAACACTGAATTTCAATTCTTCTGCCAATTCATAGTAGCATTTTACCAAGTCATTGGGAGCAGCAACCGCAGAAACACGGCATTTGTGTCCTTCTTCATCGTTAAAATCTTCCAATACAGAGTAAGCAAACGCATAATCGTTTGAGTTACTCATGGGGAAATATTCACTGGAGTTCGCCTGTAAAATCTGCTGTAATTTCTTCTGATTCTTTACATAAGGAATTTCTACGTCCTTATTGGCGATCTTCTTACTGGTAATCGTAAAGATTACTTCTTTAGCCGTGAATCCCCTTCCAAAAATAGATGTTCTGATTGCTTCTGCAATCGCAGTAATATCTACAAGATAACCGTCATTTACACTGTTGTCCGGTGTGGCGATTTCTGCAGCATTACTAAGGATTACTGTCTTATTGTTGTTCTTCTGCATTTCTGCAATTCTGATTGCGTCAGAGCCAACATAGATAGACAATACTTTATTAGCCATCCTTCTTGCTCCCCTTTCGTAGTGAGTATAGTTTTATTTAATAAACCGGATGCATCATCCGAACTTATCCAACCGTAGTACTTATCATCTTTTCAATATACCAATTAATCATCGGCTCACCGTAGCACATGGTAATGATAATTGCCGCAGACAAATACGGACCAAATGCCAAAACGTGTTCTTTCTTAGAGACTGCCATCAAAATACTATGTATTACCGCTCCCAACACAGAGCCTAAAAGCATTACCAGAAAAATCTTTTCCCAGCCCAAAAGCAAACCTGCTGCAGCCATCAACTTTACATCTCCGCCGCCCATACCGTTTCCTTTGGTAAGAATCACAATCAATTCGAATATGCCGCTGACCAGCACCATACCAATGAGATAGCGATGCCAATTGTCAAAATCCAGCACCAACTGAATCACACCCATCCCCGCAATCCAAAGATTAAACTGCGGAGGAATCTCGTAAATTGCCAAATCTACGACAGCCAAAGCCAGCACGGCGGAAGCCGCCAACAAATATAACACGCTGACCGGAGTTATCCCATTCGTAAGTAGTATCATTCCCCAAATTCCCATATGGAGAAAAATGATAAACCAGCGTCTGCCGGACCAAAGCTTGATTTCCCTTTTTAATATGTAATCCGTATAAGATGCGATAAACGCACCAATCAGGATACTGCAAAGAATCAGAATACAATAAACCGGCATCCCGTCACTCCATTCCGCCTGTTGTATTTCCTTTGTCGTTCGAATCCTATCTGCCACAACGAGCAAATATAACCACAACAACCGTACTGTGCCATTTTTTATAAAAACGCACAGTCATCCAATTAAACTGAATTATACCAAAGTATTGACTTATCGTCTAGTATTTCGGTGGCACTTTTCCTTTTTTCAAAAAACTTTCGTCAAAATCAACAAGTGTTTTTCCTATTTTTATGTGAATTTTTTGTGTATCCTTTTGCAACTTTTGCAAATTTCTACTTTTCTTTTTCTTGTAATTCAAAACGATATTTCCAAGCCAGCGCAAAAATCTGCATATCATCTACAAAATAGCGCCGAAACAATCTTCCCGGTTCACACAAAAAGCGGTAAAACCATTCCATCCCGATTTTACGAATCCAAAGCGGCGCACGCTTCACGGTACCGGCCGCAAAGTCCACGGCTGCGCCAAAACAGAGAGCCACACCAAACTCCATCTTGTCACGGTATTGATAGATAAACTTTTCCTGCTTCGGAGATCCCAATGCCAACACTAAAATATCCGGTTTGTTCTTATTAATAATAGAGAGAATCCGTTCCACTTCTTTCTCGTCTTTTTCAAAATGCATTTTCGGCGAATAGGTTCCTGCCACACGAATCCCTTCGTATTTTTCTTTTAGATTCTCTACCGCTTTCTCAGCAACGCCTTCTGCCGCTCCCAGCAAAAAGACAGACAAGCCTTCCTTGGCCGCCCTTTCGCAAACGGCAGGAAACATATCCGCTCCGGTTATCTTTTCCCGTATGGATTTTCCCATGGATTCCGCAATCCACAACAGTGGCGTACCATCCGTCAACACCAAATCTGCCTTTTCATAGATTTTCCGAAAAAGACTATCTTTTTCAACTTTTATGATGTGATCCACATTAGGGGTCACCACAAAAGTATTTCCTTTTTTTGCCAACGTGCAAATCCGGTCCAATGCATCTTGAAATGTAATATTATCAATCGTTACATTGATAAAACGGAGTTTATCCTCCGGCAATGCCAAATTTTTTTTACTTTTACCAAAAGTGCTTGCAGCTATATGCCACAAAAGCGCAGTCACGACAATTCCCGCTCCATCAAACAACACATCCGCCAAATCTCCATATCTTCCCGGTACAAAGATCTGATAAAATTCATCTGCCAAAGCCACCAAACACCCTAAAATCACCATATAGATAAAGCGAAGTTTTCCTCTTACCCCGTTTACCGATACTCCAAATCCGATACATAAGGAAAGCACCGCATACTCCGCCATGTGAACCCACATCCGCACCAGCACATCCGTCGCTTCTACTTTTCTTACGGCCGCTGTATCTTCTCCGCCGATTTCTTTTCCCAGCAGTTCCAGAATCCACTTCGTCAGATTCCCGCTGGTTTCCTTCGACAACACGCCGTCTTGGGAGGAAAACGCAAAAATCACCGCCACCATAAGTAGTGCCGGCAAAAAAGCAAGCTTATATTTCCATAGGGTTTGTTTTTTCTTTTCCATGTTTACTCCCGTATTCTCTCTACCTACCTCACAATTTTAAAACCCTCCGCTCCTTTTGTCTACTCTTTTCCGTTGTTTCTCCTGCATTCCCTTCTTCTTTCTTGCATATCTTGATTCTTACGTTTATAATGTTTATGATACAAGTTTTTTGCACATTTTTGTACTATACATACAACTTGTATCAAGATTTGTTAACGGAGGTTCTTTATGGAAACAGAAAACAAGAAATCACTGGCTTTTTATGAATTTCTAAAAAAGCAAAACAAACCGGGAAGATATCCTGTATATGCATTTCTTCTCGCCTGCGCATCCTTTTTGCTGTCCCTTGCTTTTTTGGATATCGTAGGATATGGAAACCAAACTATTTTTCGTAGTGATATGCACGGTCAGTATATACCTTTTATTCAAATGTTTTTACGTGCACTGAAGGGCGAAGAAAGCTTTTGGTATTCCTTCTCTTTATATTTAGGCTCCGGCACCATTTTGACCCACGCCTACTACACCCTTAGCCCCTTTAACCTATTGTATCTTATCGACAGCATTTCTATTTCCGCTATGACCACTGTCATCATTACTTTAAAGCTCGGACTTAGTGCTGCTACATTTCAAATTTTTGTTCAAAAAGCTTTAAAGCAAAAACAGTTTTTCACCGTTTTGCTTTCCGTGTGCTATGGACTTTGCGGTTATGCCGTTACCATGCATTATCACCTGATGTGGTTGGAAGCAATTTATATGCTTCCCATCATCGTATGGTTAATTATGCGTTTTATTGAAACCGGAAGATTCAAAGGACTTACCTTATCCTTTGCCTATCTTTTTATTACCAATTTTTATACCGCATATATGGTAGGTGTTTTTTCTGCCATCTTTTATATTTGTTATCTTTGTTACAAACATTTTCAGCCCACGAAAGAAGCAGTCAAAAAGTGTTTTCTTCTTTCACTCCGTTTTGCAGGGGCGATTTTATTGGCAATTGGTTTATCTGCCATTGTTTTATTACCCGCTGCTATCTTTTTGTTTTCCAATATGGCAGAGGACAACGCCTCCTTCCCCGGATTATCGGCGACTTTACCGGATATCGTAAACAGCATGTTTGTAGGGCAAATGCAAACCTTAGATACCCAAGTGCCCATGCTTTATTGCGGCATCCCCGTGCTTCTTATTTTACCGTTTTATTTTGCAAACAAAGAAATTTCCGTCAAAGAAAAGATTTGCTTTGCCATTCCTATGGTATTCTTACTCATCAGTTGTCTTTTCTTACCGTTATATAAATTCATGCATGCCTTTGACTATCCCAACATGTACGGATTCCGTTTCATCTTCCTGTTGGTATTCTTGATGGTTACGTTAGCCTGCCGTCAATTTCCTTATATGAAAGCATCCCATATCAAAACGCTTTGTATCTATAGCGGTGGATTGATTGTTTTGTATTCTTTGCTGATTCCGATGCAAAACCTATCCTTCCCCTCTTCCTATTATACAAATACGCAAAACGGACTAGTGTTAAACCTTCTTTTGATTGCTTTATGGATTTTGCTTTTTTACTTTACAACTTCCCAAAAATTAAATTTGGGATTGGTATCCGTTTTCGCCGTTTTTCTCTTGGTGGGAGAATTATCCATAAATGCCTATATCTCCATCGACCGAGAAGAACACGGTACCGTATCGGAGGCTTCCATTAACTCTCATTATCGTTACTTAGGGGATGCGATTTACTCCATTTCGGCTACGGATTCCAGTATAACTTCCGATTCTTCCTTTTACCGAATCGCGGCAAATAATATTTTAAACTATAACCTAGCTTCATATTACGGATACAATGGAATAACCACTTTTTCCTCTTCGGACGATTATCCGCTTCGATACACCTTAGGTCATTTAGGATTAGCAACCGGTAACCGAGTAATTGAAGAAAAAGGTCTTACTCCGGTTATGAAAATGCTACTTGGTGTGAAATACTCCGTTAATTTAGAGTCAACACTTAGCGAAAACGATGCCGTTCCCTATAGCGGATATACGATGTTGCAAAACAACATGGCGTTACCCTTAGGATACATGGTAAGTGCACAAATCGTAAATTATAGTGCAACCGACAATCCTTTTTATAATCAGATTCAATTACTCACTCTTATGACAGAAAAAGAATGTCCTCCTATTTATACTGCACTCTCCATGGATGACATACAAACTATATCAGAGAATATGGCTATTGATTTTGCAGAGACTAGCATTAACTTTTATCATTTAGCAGACTCCAATCTCAATTCCGCCATTTCCTTCTCCGCACCTTCTGTGGAAGGCAAAGAATTATACGCCTGTTTTACACAGGTAACTCCCGGAGTATTCAGCAACTCTCCCGTTATTGTTGCACAAACACAGGGCGTCGCCGGCGAATATCCTCTATCCTATGGCTCAATTGTAAAAGGAGCCCCCACCAATTTACATGGGTCTCCACATGAATCCGTAATCCTTTACTTTTATCCGGAGCGTTCCTGGGATTACGCATGTAACAATATATACTTCTACTATTACGACCATAGCCAATTGCAAAGCATTTACGATGACTTAGCGCCGGGCGGATGGCAAATTGAGAGTTACGAAGACGATTGCATCCGCGGCACAGTAACCGCCACAGAGGAACGTCCGATTTTGTTTACTACCATCCCTCATGATGAATGTTGGACCGCTTACGTAGATGGCGAAGAAACACCGATTTACTCTACTTTAGATGAGGCCTTTCTAAGTATCATCTTAGAACCCGGAACCCATGAAGTAATCTTAAAATATGAAGCGGAAGGAAAGTCCCTCGGCGAACTGCTTACCACCTTAAGCATCGGTATTTTCCTCATGATTCTCCTTTTGGAAATTGCTCGCAAAAACAAAACGCTCGAAAAGAAAGACATGGTCGCCGAAAGGAAGGATAATTCCGAAAATGAATCCTAATATCGAAACCAAATAAAGCAAAGAGCAGGACAAAAAACGTCCTGCTCTTTTTATCTGCGTATTCTTTTACAGAATTATCATTTGCTGTATAAATACTACTACTACACTATTGCATTTTGATATTCGTTTATCCTATTTGGAACATTCTATCCCCGCATTTTTCCTCTCTTCTAATATCTTCGTCATTATCATTGATTCTAAGAAGATGCGACGAATACCCCTGATATCTACATGGAATTCCTACTTTTCCCTTGCACACATCTATGACCTTTGATTTTACCCTACGAGCTTGTCTGGTCAGAAACTTTTCACTTAATTATTTATTCATGTTGAATGAACATAAAAAAGGTAGATGGAAAACCATCTACCTTTCTTACTCTTAATAAAGCTTTAATTAGTAAACAGAGATTACTACGCTTGTTGCAGAGTTAGATCCCTTAGAACCAGAAGCATCTGTACCAGGAAGCCATACTGAACATCTGTTTCCATCAACACGAACCATTACAGAAGCAGCACCGTAAGATTTCAAAGATGTAGAAATTTCTGTACCTGCGCTACATCCAAGGATATCAAGGATTGCATCTGACAATGTGTTACCAGTTGTAAGACCAGTAATGTTGTAACCAGCTGAACCTGACAATGAACCGTATGTTGTAGCTGTATCTGTTGCAGCGATAACTTCAGGATCCATGCAAGCTGTGATAACTGCACTATGTACAGCGTCAGCAAGCTGAGAGTCAGCAGATACATTGGTCTTTTCAATGTACTTGATAAGCTGGGGTGCCATTACACCTACTAAGATAGCCATAATAGCGATAACGATGATGAGCTCCACGAGGGAAAAACCTTTGTTGTTCTTCATTTTTTCATTCTCCTTTTTTTGTTTTTTAGGTTCAAGGTAACTCTACCTTGCCTTTGATAGTTATATAATATCACCCAAATTTTGGTCTGTCTATACTTTTTTGGTGAATTAATACAATGTTAATTATTGTTTTATTTCGTGTCAAAAAATTCTTAATTCGTGTTTTTCGCATTTTTCATTCATGCGTTTTTCTTTATTATTCGTGTTTTTGTTGCTTTTGCCCACTTCATTCCAACACAAATTTCTTGCCTCTTTCACTTTATTTTTTTCTTGCTTTTTCTTATATCTGTTTTTTCAAAATTCAATACCGTTCACCACTTCCGCTTCTACAATTATATTATATTCTATTTTATTCTTATGCCACCCTTATATTATTCTTAATATTAAAACAAAAAGCGGATATTTCTATCCGCTTTTGTCTCAAATCAAAATTGATTTTAGTTCTTATTTCATTCCTTACATCAAGCTGTCGTACAATGTAAGCATCGGCTGGAATACACCAAGTACTACGAAGCCTACTACGAAAGCCATTACGATGATAATTGCCGGCTCCATAAGAGTCATCATCTGTTCGGTTGCAATCTGAACGTCTTCCTCGAAATATTCCGCAACGTTCTCAAGCATTACTTCAATGTTACCGGTTTCCTCACCGATGGAAACCATATGCACTACCATAGGCGGGAACAAGCCACTGGTTTTAAGAGGTCTGGAAAGAGGAACACCTCGCATAACCTGTTCTTTTGCTTCTTTCATTGCACGTTTGTAATACATATTTTCCATGCTTCGACCCGTAATATCAAGAGCATCTACCATGGATACACCGGCTGCAAGAAGGGTACATAAAGTACGTCCGAGTCTTGCACAGGCAGATTTTGTTTTTACAGCTCCAAGTACCGGAATCTTAAGTGCCAAACCACTGGTTACCTCTTTTCCGGCATCCGTGCTGGCATACATTTTGATACCAATGAAAAGGCTGACACCAATTAAAATCAAGAGCCACCACCAAGCTACGAAGAAGTCACTGATATGAATCAATGCCATAGTGATCGGAGGCATTTCTGTATCCAATTCCGCAAACATTTCCATGAAGGTAGGGATAACGAATACCATCATAGCAAAAATAACGATAACCATTACGACAATAAGTACGATAGGATATGTAATCGCTTTCTTTACCGCTGCCTGAAGAGCCGCATCCTTTTCGAACTGAATCGCCATTCGGCTAAATGCCTTATCCAAACTACCGGAAGCCTCACCGGCTTCTACCATGTTGACAAGCATTTCCGGGAATACACCGCCCTGCTTACGCATGGCGTTTGCCAAGCTGTCACCCTTGGAAATATCTCTATGAACCGCTTTGATTGCTGCGCCAAGTGTCTGATTTTCTGTCTGGTTACCAAGCATTTCGAAAGAGTCAACCACACTAACGCCGGCTGCGTTAATACTTTCAAACTGATGACAAAATACGGAGAAATCTCGGGGCTTTACCTTTCCGCCGAAAGAGAATCCCATACTCTTCTTTAATGCAGATGCTTCTTCACACTGAATGATGATGTTTTTGTCATTCTTAAGCATCGACATAGCCGCATCTCTTGATTTTGCTTCCAAAACACCTTTCTTTTCTTTTCCTGCCGGGGTCATAACCCGGTATGCATACTGTGCCATACGCTCCCACCTTTACTTTTTATTTTTTATTTTCATAAAATATGGTTTTATAATTTGGTACGATATTATTCTTCCGCTTCTTCTTCCTGAGCCGTAGTATTTGCTTCTGTTGCCGCATCCATATCGTAAGCAACACGAACCATCTCTGCGATGGAAGTAATACCCTCTACAACGTTTCTTGCGCCCGCCATACGAAGGGTGTTCATTCCTTCTGCTACCGCAGCATCCTGAATCATTTCCGCTGTAACAGTTTCATGAAGAATTCGACGAATACTTGCTGAAATCGGCATGATTTCATAAATAGCACGACGACCCTTATAACCGGTACCGCAAACTTCACATCCGCCGGGTTCATAAATGGTCAACGGTTCATCCGAAGTATATCCGAGAAGAATCTTTTCTCTTTCTGTTGCCAAATGAGGAACTTTACATTCCGGACACAAACGACGAACCAGTCGCTGTGCAATGATACCAACAACCGCATCACCAATCATGTAAGGCTCTACACCCATATCGATAAGTCGGGTTACGGATGCTGAGGTTGAGTTAGTATGAAGGGTGGAAATAACAAGATGTCCGGTGATGGAAGCCTGAACCGCAATCTGGGCTGTCTCACCATCTCGAATTTCACCGATCATGATAATATCCGGGTCCTGTCGCAAAATAGAACGAAGTGCGCTTGCGAAGGTAAGTCCCGCTTTTACATTAACCTGTACCTGATTGATACCTGCCACGTTCGCTTCCACCGGATCCTCAACGGTGATAATGTTAACTTCCGGTTTATTTAATTCATTTAATACGGTATAACAGGTAGTAGATTTACCGGAACCGGTAGGTCCTGTTACCAAGATAATACCGTGAGGGTTGTTCATAATACCATCTAATCTGGCTTCATCATCCGGATACAAACCAAGATATTTCTTTTCCTGGGTAAGACCTTGCTTCTTAGTAAGTCGCATTACGGTCTTTTCTCCGTAAACCGTAGGAAGAATAGATACACGGACGTCAAATTCCACGCCATCTACGATGTAGGTCAATCGACCGTCCTGCGGTTTTCTCTTTTCGGAAATATCAAGTCCGGAAATAATCTTAATACGGGCTGTCATAGCACTAAGCATATTAGAAGAATAAACTGCGTCTTCTCTAAGCATACCATCGACACGGTTACGTACACGTACGCTTCGTTCCAAAGGCTCAATATGAATATCGGACGCGCCTTCACGAACTGCCTGCTGAATCATGGAGCGAACAATTTTTACAATCGGAGCATCTCCGACGGTATCTTCCTCTTCCTCCTCCTCATCTGCAAACTCTGCCGCATGTTCTGCTTCGAACTGCTCTGCTGCTTCCATGGTAGCCTTTTTACCATAAATTTTATCCAAAATAATGGAAATGGATGTCTGCGGAGCATAATAAGGTGCCACCTCCATACCGGACGCCATCTCAATATCATCAATGGTACCAAGGTTCATAGGGTCGGACATCGCCACACAAATAATATTAATATTATCCGGGTCAAATCCGAACGGCAACACTTCGTGTTTCTTAATTAAAGTTTCTCCTACAATATCCAATGCCTTGGGATCAAAATTTTTCAGTTCTTCGTTACTTACCGGTTTATATCCCATGGTTCCGCACAAAAATTCTGCGAAATCATCTGTGGAAATATACCCCAAAGACATCAATGTTTCACCAAGCTTGGTTTTTCTGGTCTTTTGTTCTTCCAGAGCATTCATCAACTGTTCCTGTGTGATTAAGCCCTTTTCAACCAGCAAATCACCCAGTCGCTTTTTTTCCCCAAATAAAGCCATTGTTTTTTCCTCCAATCAGTAAAGTGTTGCCACAAAACGGCACACTCACACTAACATATTATCGCATAAATTAGCTTAAAAGAAAATACTTTTGTGTGTTTTTTTATTCCCGAAAAATATTTTGTAATTTTTTCACAACTTTTTGTTTTTTCATTGTGCATAATATATCGAATAGATGGGAATACCTTCCAACATTCGCTCCGAAACCAGTTCCATTCCTTCGCAAAGTCGTTTCAATTCTTCCACCGTAGCATCCCGGTACTGCATAATCACGTAATCTGCCTCATCTATGGTATTTGCAAAACAAAGTCTTGCCTTCTGTGCTTCACTCAGAAACAAACTAACGGTCTTACAAACGCAATAGACATTGATTTCTCCTTCCGGTTTCATGGCAAGAACTTCCTCCAGTGCATCATAGGTAGAAACATACCAATAATCTCTTTCAAACTGTTCCGCTTTGCTGTCTGTCATGCAATTAAAGAATACATATTCGTAGGGATGCACTTTCCAATTCCAGCCAATGATTGCCACGCAAAAGAGAAGCAGTGCCCCAAGCATCGCAGCCTTTCCAAGCTTATGCACAGACTCTTTCTTTATCGTTCCCACGGCATTCCACATGTGCCAAAATCCCATGGAAGCCATGATTACCAAAATAGGATACAAGAAATAAAAATGTCGCCAGCCATCGTATTTAATGGGGTTTAATATAATATCCAGCAGTAGTACTAACAGAAGCACTCCAACCATGCAATGGTAATACCTTCGCTCCAAACCAACTTCCGGATTTTCTTTTTTTACTTCCTTTCCTTTATCTTCTTTCGTATATTTTAGACATTTCAAAACTGCCTTTATGCCCAAGCGAACCAACTCTGTCATAAACAACAGCAAAATAAAAAGTGGTGTAGTAATGGCAATCCAAACACTTAAATAGTACCACGGAAGTTCATTGGAATAATAATGTTCTCCCATAAAAAGCATCCGCATTACACCATCCGCATAGTTCGAAAAAGAAGCAACGATTTTTATCGTATTTCCCAATGGATTGGTCCACAAAAAGGGGGTCATAATATAGTAAAACACATAGGTAAGTCCGCAAATTCCTATGCCTTTTCCCACACTTTTTCCTAGTTTTTTTCCATTCTTACACTCGCCATAAATCCACAAAGCTACTACCAGCAAAAGTAAAATCCCCCCGATGTATCTGGTATTAATACAAAGTGCCATAAAGAAACAAAACCATACCAGCGTCGTATTTTTCTTGCTTTTCAAGAAATAATATCCCACTGCCATTGCGACTAAAAATACAGACATAAATAAGGCATCTTTTATGTTATACACCGATTCTGCCGCAATTCTTGGTGATAAGACCAGAAACAGTGCTGCCACGCAGCCTACCTCTCTTCTTTTGCTCAATTCCTTCCCCAAATAATACAGCGCTCCTACGGCAATGCAAAACCAAAGAAACGTATAATAGTGGGACAACAAAAAGAAATCTCTAACTTCCATGGGCACATGCTTTGCCACCAAATAGAGGGGAAACCGAATCGCAGCCCCATAAATATTATCCGGATACTCCATAAACCCGGTATAATCCGCCATATCTCCCCCAAGCAAATGATTCAACATCACTTCCGCATACTGAAATGTTAAAATGGTGGTATTAAATTCTGTTCCTTCATCAAAAGAAATACCATAATCCTTGACATGAAAAAAACCTGCAACCAACCAACAAAGTATGGCAATTTGTACTACTCGAATTAAAATACTGTTTCTCTTTTCCGGATTCATTTCTGCCTCCCGTTTCCATTCTCTTTTTCCATGGTAACACAACCGTTTTTATTTTAAAATATTTTTTCTTCTCTTTTCCGGTAAAATCCTCTTTCGAAAACAATTTTTTCTTCCAACTCCAGTCTTGTTAATATTGCCATCATATTTTTCACTTCTATAGCCGGAAGCTCTTTTATCATATCCTCTGCGCACCTGGCATTTTCGCTTAATATGCTTAATATTTCATCCTCTTGTTTTTCTTCTTCCGTCCGCTTTGTTTTTTTCGTTTTTTCTTCTCTCTTTTCTTCTTCCGATATTTTTTCTCTTTGAATTTTGCAAAATTGATATTTTTCTTCCAGTTCCCGCAAAATGCAATCCGCATTTAAGGCACTTCCGGCACCTTCCATAATCAAACGATTACAGCCTTTGCTTAAAGGATCCGTTACTCGCCCCGGCACCGCATACACTTCCCGCCCCTGTTCCAAAGCCATGGAAACCGTAATGGAAGTTCCGCTTTTTTCTCTGGCCTCGATTACCAGCAGTAAATCCGCCAGCCCGCTGATGATTCGATTTCTCCTTGGAAAATGATTGGCTTTTGGCGCCGTTCCTGGCGGAAATTCCGAAAAAACACCACCGTTTCTTTGCAATTTTTCATACAAATCCCGATTAGAAGCCGGATAACAGACATCCACACCGCAGCCCAATATCCCAAAGCTAAAACCGCCGTTATCCAATGCAGTTCGTTGCGCCACCGAGTCAATTCCCTGCGCCATGCCGCTGACAATTCCGATGCCGCGAAGGGAAAGCTCTTTTGCAAAATACTCTGCCATACTTTTTCCGTATCCGCTACATGCCCTTGCACCGATAATCGCAACCAAAGGCATAACTTCCCTTGGCAGTTCTCCCTTGTAATACAGTAAATACGGCGCATCCGGTATCTCTTTTAACAACGCCGGATAAGCTTTCTCCCAACGAAGCACCACTTGGATTTTCTTTTGTTTTAATTCCTCCAGCATTTGCTCCGGTGTGTTTTTCTGCCTTTTCTCTAAAAAAAGATTCTGTAATTTTGGATTCCATATCGGATTGTTCCGGATTTCTTTTTCCGGCAATTCGTAAATATTTTTTTCGTTACCGTAACATTCCAGCAACTTTTCCATGGTTTTATTCCCCATGCCTTCCACGCTATGTAAAAAAATCTGATACTTTTTTATTTCTATTTCCTCCTTATCTGATTCGATATCCTAACGCTTCCTGCAAATGATGCGTCAATACCACATCTTCTCCTTCCATATCAGCAATGGTTCTTGCCACTTTTAAAACTCTGTGATATCCTCTAAGACTCAGTTTCCCTTTATCGTATGCCAGTTCCAGGATTTTTCTTGCCCCCGGTTCTAACGCAATATACTTTTCGATTTCTCCTGCAGACAAAGAAGAATTAAAAACGGTATGGTTGCCATATCGTTTCTTTTGCATTATCCTTGCTTTTTGGATTCCCATTCTTAGGTCCTCACTGCTCATTCCTCTCTTCTCTTTTGTCATATCCTCTAATTTCACAGCAAACACTTCCAAAATCAAATCCATTCTGTCCATGATAGGACCGGATAGTTTTCCCCTGTATTTCCGAATCTGTTCCTCCGTACATTTGCATTTTTGATAATCCGGATAAAAACCGCAGGGGCAGGGATTCATAGAAGCCACCAGCATAAAATCTGCCGGGAACTCGTAGGTCCCCGTACTTCTCGAAAGGATAATTTTTTTCTCCTCCAACGGTTGCCTTAAATTCTCCAGCGTTTCTTTAGAAAAATGGACCACTTCATCCAAATACAAAATCCCCTTATGCGCTCTGGTGATAAGGCCCGGTTTGGGATTTTTTCCTGCTCCCGTCATGGAAGGCGGCGTTGCACTGTGATGAGGACTGACAAAGGGTCTTGTTGTAATCAGCCGATGTTCTCCCAAAAGCCCTGCCACACTGTATATTTTAGATACTTCAACACTTTCTTCGTATTCCAGTGGCGGCAGCACAGAGCAAAGTCGTTTTGCCGCCATGGTTTTTCCGCTTCCCGGCGGTCCTATCAGTAATGCATTATGAAATCCCGCAGCCGCAATCTGCATCACCCGCTTAATGCTTTCCTGCCCGATTAGCTCACTATAATCCATAGTTCGCGGTTCTTCCTTGACCTTAGGTAAGACAATACTTTCTGACGGCACAAAATGAGCTTCCTCATCCCCGTCCTCTCCCAATGCCTCTTCCACTTCCTTTAAATCCCTCACCCCCAAAAGGAAAATCCCCGAAACCACGGAAGCTTCCGCAAGATTATCTACCGGTAGTACAATCTTAGTTTTTCCGTTTTCTTTTGCGCACATAACTAATGGCAAAATTCCCTTCACCGGCTTGATTTCTCCTCCAAGACCAAGTTCTCCCACCGCAAAAATCTCTTCCGTTTTCTCCGAAGATAAAATTCCAAGTCCTGCCATAAGTGCCATAGCAATGGGTAAATCATACCCGGTTCCCTCTTTTCTTAAATCTGCCGGAGAAAAATTCAAAGTAATTCGAAGGGGCGGCAAAGAATACCCCGAATTCTTTAATCCTACCCGTACCCTTTCCTTAGCTTCCCTTACTTCATTTCCAAGACTCCCCACCATTTCCATGCAGGGAAGACCGGAAGAAACATCAGCCTCCACCAATACCGGATAGCCATTCACGCCTAAAATAGCACCAGTCCAAATATTTGTTACCATATAGCACCTCCTATTCTATTTCCGTTCATTTATCACAACATCCCGCAGGACGCTCCTGTGTCCTCTGCAGCCGGAAGCGTCCTGCTTCCGGCAAAACATGCTATCCTCTCGCAGGACGCTTTCGCCTCCTCCCTCCAGCGGAACATACTATCCGCCTGCAGGACGCTTTCGCCTCCTCCCTCCGGCGGAACATACTATCCGCCTGCAGGACGCTTTCGCTCCACGAAAAACGCAGCGGACACTAGGCTCAGTAAAACCTCGCCAAGTGCCGGCGTTTTTCAAGGCCTGCGTTGCGGATAGTATTGTCCCACCGTTATTGCAAGGGAGTACAAAAGTTTCCAAGGCGGATAGTGTGTCCCTGCACGAAAAAGGGCAATATGCCATAGAACCTTAACTGCGAACATTCTTATCCTGCAGGTTCGGAATGAAATACAAAAGTTATTAAGACAGATAGTATGTTCCTGCCGGAAAGAAGCGAACGTGAAAGTATCCTCCCAACCTGTAAATAAACGGTTATTTTTTGATTTTAAGGAAATAAGAATGCGAAATTTTCAGAAAATACAACTGATTTGGTAATTGAAAAAATTGTAAAAACAGATGGGAGCATAAAAACTTTTTCCAAAAAAGAAAAATTTCTTGAAACAGGCACTTTTGCGCAAAAAGTACTTTGAAAACACAATAATTTTAACAACATAATTAAACCGGAAACCAAAAATGACTTTTTAATTCAAATTAGAATCGATTGTTTGAGATAGCCTGATACCGGCTAAGAAAATACAGATAATATTTATCACACCCCTGCAATTGCAGAGGTGTGATTTTATTATAGATGAAAAAAGATATTAGTAACGAAGTCTTGCTGTCATACCATCAGGATCTACCGAATACTGAATCGCATTTTCTCTGGAAATCTTTCCTTCCTGATAAAGAGCCATGATAGCTTCGTCCATACCAATCATACCAAGCTTACGGTTGGTCTGCATTACAGACAAGAGCTGATGTGATTTACCTTCACGAATCAAGTTACGTACCGCAGAGTTTGCAATCATAACTTCGAAAGCTGCTGCTCGTCCACGTCCATCCATAGTAGGAATGAGCTGCTGGGAAATAACGGCTTCCAATACGTTAGCAAGCTGTACTCGAATCTGCTGCTGCTGATGAGGCGGGAATACGTCGATGATTCGGTCAACGGTACTTGCCGCACCAATGGTATGCAAGGTAGATAACACGAGATGTCCGGTTTCTGCTGCGGTAACCGCAACGGAAATGGTTTCAAAGTCTCGCATCTCTCCTACAAGAATAACGTCGGGATCTTCTCGAAGAGCTGCACGAAGAGCATTTGCATAGCTCATGGAGTCAAATCCGATTTCTCGCTGGTTAACCATAGACATGTTATGTAAGTGCAAATACTCGATCGGATCTTCCAATGTAATAATATGTGCATCTCTATGCTCATTTACCTGATTGATAATGGAAGCAAGGGATGTTGATTTACCGGAACCGGTAGGACCGGTTACCAGAATAAGTCCTCTTTTTCTTGTATATAAATCTACGAATGCACTGGGCAAACCGAGCTGTTCCGGTGCAGGAACGACTGTGTTTACCGCTCTGAGCGCCATTGCTACGGATCCACGCTGACGGAATGCATTAACTCGGTAACGTCCGAGATTATCTACCGCAAAGGACATATCCAATTCACCTTTGCTGTTAAATTTTTCTCTCTGATGGTCCGTTGTAATTGCCAACAACATTTCCAATGTATCATCGGCAGTAAGTACGGGGAAGTTCTCCATACTGATCAAATGACCGTTAACCCTCATCTTAGGCGGAAGTGCAACCGTCAAATGGATATCGGAAGCCTTTGCCTGCTGTGCCGTTGCCAGAATATCATTAATCTTTGGCATCTCAATTACCTCTTTCCTATTATTTTTGCTATAACTACTCTTATGTTTATCAATAGTTTCCTATTGCAAAAACATCACCCTTCGTACGCGTCCCTGAGTTTTTCCAACCCTTTGTTTTCGATACGCGATACATAACTTCTGGAAATTCCAAGCATACGCCCGATTTCCCGCTGGGTTAACTCTTCCCCTCCGGCCAGGCCGAAACGAAGCGTTAAAATCTGCCGTTCCCGTTCATCCAAAACGGCATTCATACACATTTTTATCCTACTGACAGCTTCCTGTGTCTCCATTTTGAGACAGGCATCTTCCTGTTCCTGTTGACAGATATCCAACAAATGAATTTCGTTTCCTTCCTTATCCGTCCCGATAGGCTCATACAAAGACACTTCCTGAGAAAATTTCTTTCTCCCCCGCATCAG
>JAZNKK010000019.1:0-6874 GCA_045578545.1 Lachnospiraceae bacterium | reverse complement strand
ATTTCTCACAGCAGAAAGCATCTTTATTCCATTACGGATTATGGTGTAGAAGCTTTTGAGATTATGCCGGACGGCATGTTGGAATATAAGGCATCGGCATCCATTAACGGTATGCGGGGCTGTTATTTATCGACAGATTATACGGATCGTTTCCTTTTTGTGGCAGGATACCACGATGGTAAAATCACGGTGCTTTCCCTGGATGAAAATGGTAATTTTATCGGAATTACGGATGAAATTTATCACAAAGGGATGGGAAGCGTGGCAGACCGTAATTTCCGTCCCCATGTCAATTGTGTTAAGATGACACGGGATAACAAGTATTTGCTTGCAGCGGATCTTGGTATGGACCATGTGAAAGTATATACCGTGGATTTGAACACCGGAAAATTAAAGCTGGTAGATATAATTCACTCAGAGCAGTATTCCGGTCCCAGACATATTAAGGTATCTAAGGACGGTCAATTTATTTATATCGTTCATGAATTGAAGAATCAGGTGGATGTGTATCGTTATGAGGAAAAGGAACCTGGAAATCCCGAGTTTGAAAAAATTCAGGCAATTTCTACGCTGAACAATTATCATGCCGGAGATTCTGCTGCCAGTGCACTTAATCTATCCTGGGATTATAATTATTTGATTTGCTCCAATGCAGGAGATAACAGTGTCATCATCTATGATATTGATAAGAAAACAGGTATGCTGGAAAAAATCCTCTGTCTTCCCATCAGCGGAAGTTATCCCAAAGATGCCATGATGTTCCCGGATAACAAACATTTGGTTTCGTTAAATCACGAGAACAATACCATGACGTTCTTTGCGGTGGATTTAAAGGCGGGAACTTTGGCGATGAACACCAAAACCTTATCCATTCTGCAACCAAACTGCATTGTATTTCACAAAATAGAAAAATAAGTGTTAAACGAAGAAAAACCTTTCTTGGCAATCGAGCTAAGAAAGGTTTTTTTAATGGCATGGATGTAAGAGGGTTATTTATGATAAATCTCTTTTAAGTAATCTAATTTTGCTGTCATGTTTTGCATTAACAAATCAAGTAAAGTAATGGCGGTCATGGATTCCACTACAACCACAGCTCTTGGTACAATGCAAGGGTCGTGTCGTCCTTCAATGGAAAGCGTGATGGCATCGCCGTTGGTACTAACGGTTTCCTGGGGCTGATAAATTGACGGGGTAGGTTTAAAGTGTGCCCGTAAACGAATGGTGTTTCCAAAGGAAATTCCGCCTAAAATTCCGCCACTGTGATTGGTTTTGGTTGTAATGTTTTCACCCTCTTTGATGAAAGCATCGTTATTTTCGCTTCCGGTGAAAGAAGCAGCACGGATACCGTCGCCGACTTCCACGGCCTTTACTGCGCCGATGGAAAAGAGCGCTTTGGATAAATTGGCATCTAATTTGTCAAAAACAGGTTCGCCAATACCGGCAGGACATCCGGATACTACACATTCCACGCAACCGCCGACCGAATCTTTTTCCGCTCTTTTTTCCTCAATGTAGGAGAGTGCTTTTTGTGCCACGTCATCGTTTGGCATACATACTGCATTGGTTAGGGCCGTGTTTAAGGAGATTTCCTGTCCGTCAATTGAAATGTTTCCGATGGAACGGGTGTAAGCGGATACTTCAATGCCAAGCTCTTTTAAAATTTTACAGGCAATAGCACCTGCGGCAACTCTGGCTGCGGTTTCTCTTCCGGAAGAACGACCGCCACCGCGGTAATCACGGAAGCCATATTTGGAATCAAAAGAAAAGTCAGCATGTCCCGGACGATAGCTGGATGCTATGTTGCTGTAGTCCTTGGAGTGCTGGGAGGTATTTTTGATAAGAAGTGATATGGAAGTACCTGTGGTTTTTCCTTCAAAAACACCGGATAAGATTTCCACTTTGTCGTCTTCTTTTCGCTGGGTAGTGACGCTGGAAGTGCCGGGTTTACGACGGTCAAGGTAAACTTGGATGTCCTCGGCGGATAGCGATAATCCGGCAGGACAACCATCAATAACAACCCCAAGAGCAGGTCCATGGGATTCTCCCCAGGTAGTAATGCGAAAAAGTGTTCCGTATGTTGAACCAGCCATAATAAGCCTCCTTTAATCAATAAACATAAGAGTAGTTTTTTAAACTTCTTTATTATAAAGCAACGAAATGATTTCAACAAGGTAAAGGAGAAAACTTTTTGCTAAGTTTTTCTCCGAACTTCCATTTACAAATGGAAGGGTTTATCTTATACTGATTTTTGCAACGGAAAGGCGGTAGGCAAAGAATGTATCGAGTGATAAAAAAAGAAGGACGAGCAAAAAGAGGAGAACTTACGACGGTACACGGCACCATTCAGACACCGGTGTTTATGAATGTGGGAACGGTAGCGGCGATTAAAGGTGCGGTTTCAACGGAGGATTTAGAACGCATCGGAACACAGGTTCAGCTTTCCAATACCTATCATTTGCATGTTCGTCCGGGGGATGAAATTGTAAAAAAAATGGGAGGACTGCATAAGTTTATGTCTTGGGAACGGCCGATTTTGACGGATTCGGGCGGATTTCAAGTGTTTTCTTTGGCAGGACTTCGTAAAATAAAGGAAGAAGGCGTGTATTTCAGTTCCCATATTGACGGAAGAAAGATTTTTATGGGACCGGAAGAGAGTATGCGAATTCAGTCCAATTTGGCTTCCACCATAGCTATGGCATTTGACGAGTGTCCTTCCAGCAAAGCGGAAAAAAGCTATGTAATAAATTCTGTGGAAAGAACCACAAGATGGTTGAAGCGTTGCAAAACAGAAATGGCTCGTTTGAATGGTTTGGAGGATACCATCAACCAAAAGCAACTTTTGTTTGGAATCAATCAAGGGGCGATTTTTGCAGATATTCGTAAAGAGCATGCGAAAATCATTTCTGATATGGATTTGGATGGTTATGCATTGGGTGGTCTTGCTGTAGGAGAAAGCCATGAGGAAATGTACTATATTTTGGAAGAGACGATTCCGTATTTGCCGGTGGACAAACCGACTTACCTTATGGGCGTGGGAACACCTGCCAATATTTTGGAGGCAGTGGAACGCGGCGTTGACTTTTTTGATTGTGTCTATCCTACCCGAAACGGTCGCCATGCCCATCTTTATACGAATTTCGGAAAAATAAACCTAATGAATGCAAAATACGAAACCGATGACCGACCCATTGAAGAAGGATGCGGTTGTCCCACTTGTCAAAGGTACAGTCGCGGATATATCCGGCATTTATTAAAAGCCAAGGAAATGCTGGGTATGCGTCTTTGCGTATTGCACAATTTGTATTTTTACAACAAAATGATGGAAGAAATCAGAGATGCTTTGGATGAGGGCAGATTTGCGGAGTATAAGGCCCAAAAACTGGCAGGAATGACTCAAAACGATACAAATTAGAGAATGTGACAAATGTAGGAAAAAAATAGAAAACGCCTTGATTACAAGGCGTTTTTTGTGTATTATGGAAAGTGACGCGAAAAAGAGGAACTCTTTCGCAGTTTGATTTAGGAGGAATGTATTATGACAATGTTTTTAGACGCAGCTACGGCACCTACCGGGACAGATGCGGCAATGGCCGGAACAATGGGACTTGGAGGAACCGTTTTATATCTGGTTGTGTTGTTTGCGGTATTTTACTTTTTGATTATCCGTCCGCAGAAAAAAGAACAGAAAAAATTAAATGAAATGTTATCTGTTATGGAAACCGGTGATGTTGTGCTTACCACCAGCGGATTTTATGGTGTCATTATTGATATTACGGACGAAGATGTTATCGTGGAATTCGGAAGCAACAAAAACTGTAGAATTCCAATGAAAAAGACTGCTATCGCACAGGTAGAGAAGGCGGAATAATTTTAGAAAAAAAAACAGAAAACAGACCAAGGCGTATGATTTCAATACGCCTTGTTTTGAATAGCAAGATGGATGACAGAACTTAATTATAGGATGGAAAGAAAACATTAACCGCAGTCGGTTAGGAAAGAAGGCTAAAATGGAATTAAATATTGTATGTATTCCCGGCGATGGTATCGGACCGGAAATCGTGGCGCAGGCAAAAAAAGTTTTACATCGGGTGGCAGAGGTTTACGGCCATACCATTTGTTTTGAAGATATTTTGATGGGAGGAGCTTCCATTGATGTGCACGGAATTCCCTTGACCGAGGAAGCCATTGCTACGGCTAAAGCGGCAGATGCGGTTTTGATGGGCTCCATTGGCGGTGATACCAATACCTCTCCATGGTATCAGCTGCCTCCGGAGAAACGACCGGAAGCCGGTCTTTTAAAGATTCGAAAAGCACTGAATTTGTTTGCCAATCTTCGTCCTGCTATTTTGTATGGGGAATTGGCAGGGGCTTGTCCTTTGAAGGAAGAAATCAGCAGTGCCGGTTTCGATATGATGATTATGCGTGAATTGACCGGAGGACTTTATTTCGGAGAACGCAAGACCGTAACGGAAGACGGTGTTCGTAAGGCCGTGGATACCCTGACTTATGATGAAAATGAAATTCGTCGAATTGCCATCAAGGGATTTGATATTGCAAGAAAAAGAAGAAAAAAAGTAACCAGCGTGGATAAGGCCAATGTATTGGACTCTTCCCGTTTGTGGAGAGCGGTAGTGAATGAAGTGGCAAAGGATTATCCCGACGTAACGTTAGAGCATATGCTGGTAGATAACTGTGCAATGCAGTTGGTAAAAGATCCGGCGCAGTTTGATGTGATTTTAACGGAGAATATGTTTGGTGATATTTTATCCGACGAAGCCAGTATGGTAACCGGTTCCATCGGAATGCTTGCTTCCGCTTCATTAAACGACAGCAAATTTGGTTTATATGAACCCAGCCACGGTTCTGCACCGGATATTGCCGGTAAAGACCTGGCAAACCCGATTGCAACAATTCTTTCTGCAGCAATGATGCTTCGTTATTCCTTTGATTTGGATAAAGAAGCGGATGCCATTGAAAAAGCAGTGCAAAAAGTTCTTCAGGAAGGGTATCGCACCGGAGATATTATGAGCGAAGGCTTTGAAAAAGTAGGTTGTACCAAGATGGGTGACCTTTTGGCGGAACGAATTGAATAGACTTAAAATAAGCAATACATAGACAAAAGCAACGAAAGGATGAATCAGATGAGAAGTGACAGCGTAAAAACAGGAACTCAGCAAGCACCCCACAGAAGTTTGTTTAATGCTTTGGGGTATACAAAAGAGGAAAGAGAACGTCCCTTAATCGGTATTGTTAGTTCATACAATGAGATTGTACCGGGACATATGAATTTGGATAAAATTGTGGATGCGGTAAAAATGGGTGTGGCTATGGCAGGAGGTACACCGATTGTTTTTCCCGCAATTGCAGTATGTGACGGTATTGCTATGGGACACGTGGGAATGAAGTATTCCTTGGTAACCAGAGATTTGATTTGTGATTCTACGGAATGTATGGCAATGGCGCACGGATTTGACGGTCTTGTTATGGTGCCAAACTGTGATAAGAACGTTCCGGGACTTCTTATGGCTGCAGCAAGATTAAATATTCCCACCATTTTTTGCTCCGGAGGACCGATGCTTGCCGGACGTGTAAAGGGAGAGAAGAGAAGCCTCTCTTCTATGTTTGAAGCGGTAGGTAGTGTGGCGGCCGGTAACATGACCATGGAAGATTTGGAATTGTTTGAAGAAAAGGTATGTCCTACCTGTGGTTCCTGCTCCGGAATGTATACGGCAAACAGTATGAACTGTTTAACAGAAGCGCTTGGTATGGGATTAAAAGGTAACGGAACCATTCCTGCGGTGTATTCCGAAAGAATCCGTCTTGCAAAGCATGCCGGAATGCAGATTATGGAACTGGTAAAGAAAGACATTCGTCCCAGAGATATTATGAATGAAAAAGCATTTATGAATGCTCTTACCGTAGATATGGCTCTTGGTTGTTCTACCAATTCCATGCTTCATCTTCCTGCGATTGCCAATGAAGCAGGCATTGATTTGAATTTGGATATTGCCAATGAACTTAGCGCGAAGACTCCGAACTTGTGTCATTTAGCGCCTGCAGGTCCTACCTACATGGAGGATTTAAATGAAGCCGGCGGTGTTTATGCGGTAATGAATGAATTAACAAAGAAAAATCTTCTTCATACCGATATTATTACGGTTTCCGGGAAGACCATGGGTGAAAACATTAAAGGCTGCGTAAATCGTGATCCTGAGGTTATTCGTCCTATCGAGAATCCTTACAGTGAAACCGGTGGAATTGCGGTACTAAAAGGAAATCTGGCTCCGGATTCCGGTGTGGTTAAACGATCGGCTGTGGTACCGGAAATGATGGTTCATGAAGGACCTGCCAGAGTGTTTGAATGTGAAGAGGATGCCATTGATGCCATTAAGAGCGGAAAAATTGTGGCAGGTGATGTTGTAGTGATTCGATACGAAGGTCCCAAAGGCGGTCCCGGAATGCGTGAAATGTTAAATCCTACCTCTGCCATTGCAGGTATGGGGCTTGGCTCCAGCGTTGCTCTGATTACGGACGGTAGATTTTCCGGCGCATCCAGAGGCGCATCCATCGGTCACGTTTCTCCGGAAGCAGCCGTGGGAGGTCCCATTGCGCTGGTGGAAGAAGGCGACATTATTTCCATTGATATTCCCAATAATCGTTTGGATATGAAGGTTTCCGATGAGGAATTGGCAGCAAGAAAAGCAAAATGGCAGCCTAAGCAGCAGGAACTTACCGGTTATTTGGCAAGATACCGTGAAATGGTTACCAGCGGTAACAGAGGAGCTGTTTTGGAAACGCCGAAGAAAACATCTTAAGTATTTCAAAGCAATTAAGAAGTTCATAATAACCCTCTGATGGTTACAGAGGAAGAAAG
>JAZNKK010000018.1:0-42919 GCA_045578545.1 Lachnospiraceae bacterium | reverse complement strand
TTCCCGGCTGGGGCATTCCTGCCATTCCTTGCGGCGGCACAATTCCCGGCTGGGCATTCCTGCCATTCCTTGCGGCGGCACCATTCCTGGCTGGGGCATTCCTGCCATTCCCGGCATCGGCATCATTCCCGGCTGGGGCATTCCTGCCATTCCTTGCATCGGCACCATTCCCGGCTGGGGCATTCCTGCCATTCCTTGCATCGGCATCATTCCCGGCTGGGGCATTCCTGCCATTCCCTGCGGTGGCATCATTCCCGGCTGGAGCATTCCGCAGGGGATAATGCTTCCGTCTGGTGCCACAAAATATCCCATCGGATACTGCTTTAATGTCTCCGGCATTTTATTTTCTGTAGTTTCCGACTCCTTCGCCTCATATTTTTGATTTAAGTTATGTTCCATTTTTTTCCCCTTTTATATTTTCTGATTCATTCGGTTATACTAATTGCAAACAAGCAAAGAAAGGACACTGTTTCATGAAAAAAAAATGCTTTGGCTTTTTTACCGATTTCCTTCAATGCGGAATCCTTGGTTGGTGCATGGAAATCTTATTCACAGGTCTGCAATCCCTTAGGCGCCGAAACTTTCAACTAAAAGGCACCACTTCCCTATGGATGTTTCCCATTTATGGTTGTTCCTGCCTTTTTCGTCCGCTTTCCCTGCTATTAAAAGGAAAAGGTGTCCTTTTCCGGGGCTCGTTTTATGCCCTATGCATTTATTTGGTGGAATACCTTTCCGGAAAAATTTTGTCGCTTCGCAATCTTTGTCCCTGGAACTACCGGGCATCCAAGTGGAATTATCAATCTTTGATTCGTCTGGACTATTTTCCTTTGTGGTTTTTCACCGGACTTCTCATGGAGAAATCCTTAAGAAAACAGGACCATTAATAGTGCAAACACCATTAACGATCCTGAGCTTTCCCAATTTTATTCCATAGAATCCACCGCATCGGAAATATCTCCGTTTCCGATATCTAAGGTATTTAAGGTACGACGTTTCTTTCTTGCTGTCTCGGAAACCTCAAGAATGAAATTTTTAATTGCTTTTGCATTTTTAATATGCTCAATCCGAAGCTCCGGATGAGTGGTATCCCCTGTGTAGCAAATAATGGTTCCCAATTTAAACATTCTTTCCCAAAGGGAGGTTTCCAATTTCACATCTATAATCTTATACATGTAACAATCATTTTCAATTCTGGTGAAAACACCGCTGTCAATAGTAAGCATATCTTCCGTTACGGTATAAGTGGTAAATGTGAAGGGCAAACCAAAAAACAACCATCTTTTTCTTTCTTTAAATTCCATAAATCCATCCTACCTTTCTTTGTATAAAACCATTAAGAATCTTTCTGTTTAACCTATTGGCTTTATTATATTATCTTTCCTACAACATTGCAAACAATATCTGCGGTCCCTTCAATTCCAAATAAGGAGGAATCCAACGACAGGCTAAATCGTCCGGTCTCCGACCAATCCTCTCCGGTGAAATGGTTAAAGTATTTCGCCCGCTCCCTATCATGGGACACCATAATTTCTCTGGCTTGCTTGGAAGTGACCTTATATTCTTCTTCCAAAAATTTCATCTTAGCTTCTTCGTTTGCATGGATATGCACGCTGAATACATTTTCCCGTTCTCGCAGCAAATACTCGGAGCAGTATCCTACAATCACACAATTTCCCTTCTGTGCCAGCTTTTCAATCACTCTTTCCTGGGCCTCATAGATAGCTTCATAACTTTCCATTTGATAGCTGGTGTAAGCATAATTTTCCACAAAAAATTCCCAGAACCGATTGGTGTATAACCCAATCATCCGGTCGCGAACATAGGAGGGCGAAAACCCACCTTCCTTCGCAATCATTTCAATCAAATTGTTATCATAAAGCTCCATCCCAAGCCTTTTTGCCACAATGCTTCCCACCTTATGGCCACCACTTCCGGACTGGGAACTGATGGTAATAATGAGAGGTGCCTTGCTTTTCCCGGGAAATGCCTTGCCGGCAACCGGTTCCTGCTGGGCTTTAAAGAAATGATTCCCAATGGGCAGTAAGCCCTTCGTCAACAGATTCGATACCGGTGCCACCAATAATACAACCAAAAGGGTTCCTTCCCTTACTCCCACTGCTTTTCCCAACAGTCCAACGGAAAGCACCACTGCAATCACGGTCATCAAAGCGTCAGAGACCAGCTTTACGATACTGTATTCTTTTTTCATTGCTTTGGCTAACACCAAAACAAACGCTTCCCCGGACAGCATTGCCACATCTGCCACCACCTGCATACTGATTCCCACAGAACGGAATACGCAACCTAAAAGCAAAGTTCCCAGCATTGCCGGATAGGTGGTCGGTTCCAACGCCACTGCCAGTGAAATACAAATATCCAAAAACGCCGAATAGCAAATGGAAAGCGGAATCTGGATAAAATCATTGGGCGTCATTTTTTTTCTGAGAATCAAAGCCTGAATCAGAAAAAAAAGAAAATAAAGCAGAAAATTTAACGTTCCCATACTAACCGGGAATGCCTCACTCAATACATAAGGTATGGATGCAATGGGAGAGGTTCCCAAAGAAGATTTGGTCAATAAAATGACGCCGAATGCGTTTATCAGCAATCCGATGATTAAAAAGATATATCGTTTGAATATTTCTGCCTTAGTTCTTACTGCTGCCACTGTCTCTTTTGTCCTTTTTTCCTATATTAACTCATACTATCCAACTCGCTGCCGGTTATGATAATTCTTCGTTCCAAACGTTTGATAAACCGGGACAAATTTTCGTCCGGCTCCGTCACATGACATCCATATACAATATAACGGTCCACTTTTTCTCTTCGCACAATTTTGCCGGTCATGGAAACCTCTGCACCACTGCGATCCTTGTAAAAGCAACTCACTTTAATTCCGTCAAGGAGCTCCTGATTCCGAAGATCCATAGCAAAGCTAAACCCTTCCTCTCCGATATCCTTCAAATGACAGATGGTAGGTTTGTCCATCCCCTCAATCTGAAACGTTGCAGGCTCCCATACATAAAATCTTCGTCCGCCTCTTCGATTTTCAATTCCCTTTTTCATTCCGGATTCAATGCGGTGATACAACAGTCCGTTTTTCCGCACAATACCGATACGACAATTACGGAAGGTCCACAATAGTCCGTCCTGACCGCGAACCTCCATGTGAATATTTATTTTTTTTCCTTCAAATTTGATTCTGGCCCCGTTGTGCATAAAAGGAATCACAAGCAAAAACGTTTCTCCGTTCTTCATTACCTTCGACATAAATTTTGCCTGTACATCGCTTCCGTTGGTAACGGTAATTACCACTTTTGACCTTACCGGTATTTCCTGAAATTCCATCTTTTTTCCTTCCTGGATTTATTGATTAATCGTAATATATCCGACACGAATTTCTTCCCACAGTTCCTCTTCGATTTCTACCTGATACATCCCACGCAAAATGGTGTAATATTCGCCGCCCACATCATACTGCAGTGTAAGGGCTTCCAGCGGATTTTCGCTTTCTTCTGCCAAAGAAAGCATGTATTTGTATGCAAGTGCCTCTGTCTCCAATACGGATACCCATACCTCCCATGTCATTTGGGATGTTTCTCTTTGCTCCGGTGTCAAAGAAGCAAAGGAATCTTCTGCATTCGTTCGTATTGCTTCCTGTTCTTCCTCCGTAAGGGCGATTCCGTTTTTTTCTGCTTCCGCAGCATAGATATAATCTCGGATACAGTATTCCATCGCCGCTCTTTTGGCCAAATCGGAAACATAGCCTGCCTGCTCCCGCTCATTCATATAGAGGCCCCAATACTCCCTTGGATTGTCCGGATTATAAAGCATTGCCGCCTGCTGTCCGGTAACCTCTACCCGCATAATGTAATACATCATTTCCTGAAGAGAGACCTCTTCTTCGTTAATGGTTACCACCGTTTTGGGCAAAGACTCACCAAAATCAAACCTGGTCATTTGCGCATAGAGAATAAAACTTCCTACCAGGATGAATAGTACCAGTATAAAAATAAGTACTTCTTTTACTTCCTTCTTTAATCTTCTCATGGAGCTACTCCGAATATTTCTTCATTTTCTACCAAAATCACAATATGTTCCACATCCTGAAGCGAGTAATCATTGGTAGTATTAAATGCTGACCAGTCAGAATGATTGATGCAAAAATTAATGCTGACTTCTCCGCCTTCTTCCAAAAGCTGTGACTGGCCAAAGGTAATTTCGCATACCGTATCGCTGTCTTCCCCTTCAAAGTCAGAAAAGCTTCCGTTCACACCGCTTACGCTCTGATAGGAGCCGTTTGCTCCGTTTAAAGCCGCATGATAGCATGCAAAACTAAGTGCTGCCTGATTTTCGTTGGTAAAGTAATAGCGTATCGTCAAATCACTCAAATCAAGAGAACCGTCACTTTCATTTCGAATGTGGAGCGTTCCGCTGATGCTGGTTGCATTACTTTCCATACCGGTATATTCCACGGTAACCGCTACCGCTTCGTTCGTGGCCGTCGCATTCACCGGACCTGATGTACCGGAAGCTTGTCCTTCTAAAGAAGTCGTATTATCACCGGTGGATGAGGACGAATTTCCTCCGCCGGTTCCCACGCTTTGTCCTGCGCCTTCCCCTGCACCGGGTTCCGAACCAAATACCAATACGCCGTTTTCATACAATCCCATACCGGTAGCCAATGTCACCGAACCACTTGCCAATCCTGCAAAAGAAGGATCGTTACTGTTATCCCAAACGCCACCCGGATTACGCAATCTGACCTGAATTTCTTTCTTATAATGCTCCTGTCCGCCGGGATACAAAAGAGCATCGGAAAAATCTATCGACAAATAGTAAATGTGATTTTCCTCATCCCAAGTCATCAATCCCGCAGCGGATCCCGCCTGCATATAATTTGTAGTTACTTCAATATCGGAAGCACTTCCGCCTGCGGCATAAACTTCCGACAAATCGATGTAGTAACGAAGTTCCAGATTTTCCGGTACTCTTGCCGGCCAAGCTGACACGTTATATACATAGGCCTTGATTTCCACAAAATCCGTACCTTCTACGTTAATTCCGCCATCCACATATAACTCATTTACGGTAATAGGCTCCACCGCACCAAAATCCACTCTGGTCTGTCCGTGATAACGGGTATATAACTTCGCCATCAATCCCGTAAAACCTGCATTGTAGTCACAAGCCACTTCGTTAGTGTTATAATTGGATACCTCATCGGTATAGTCATCATTCGAACCGGGGCCGCCTACCAAAGCGCCATACAGAGTGTGTCTTGCTTCCAGTGGCTCGTTCATATTATTGCAATAAGAACCCTGCGCCGTTCTGTGGTGAGGATTCTGCGGGAAACTTTCCCCATAACCGATAAGATAAGAAAATCCGGTATCACCAAGCGCATAACCGGCCTGAGAAACTGCAAAATCCCAATAGATATCTGCCTTATCTTCCGGACATCCATCCCACTCCGAATATACCGCTGCAATGTAAGCCGTAGTGGTCGCATATCGAAGGGAGCCCCAGTTATCCAACCAAGCTAAGCCTTGCGGCGTATATGTAATTCTTTCTCCGCTGTCCGTTCCTACGGACCAATAATCCAAATGTTGCTGCACTGCCGTAATATAAGTATTTTCTTCCGTAATTCTTGCCAGCAATAACGCGGTTCCGATATGTACATCATCCCAACAATGCGCCCAGTCATAATCCTGACTTGCCTGAGGATAAAATTCTTTTGC
Organism: Lachnospiraceae bacterium; assembly: GCA_045578545.1. Lineage (GTDB taxonomy): Bacteria > Bacillota > Clostridia > Lachnospirales > Lachnospiraceae > NK4A136. Next base: position 37,181 of record JAZNKK010000018.1, on the reverse strand, counting down.
ATCGGATAAATAACTTTCTTCCCCGGTGGCAAGGTAAAGCCAGGTCGCCGCCCAGGCAAGTTCATCATAAAATCCGCTATGGGAATCATAAAACCCGGCTGCCATGGTATAACCTGCATCACTCTTAGTTGCCTTGGCAAATTCATAAAGAGAGGTTGCATGGGAAAGACATAGTTCACTGTACGCTGCGTCCCGTTCCTCAAAAATAATACTGCTTACCGCCAAAGAAGCTGCGGTTCCTGCTACTACGGTGGAACCCGGGCTGTCTGCCGTCACACAATAGGAGGGGCGTTCCATCTGCATAACTTCTGCCGGTCCCCACCAAGAATGGTCGATTCCGCCGTTTCCAACCTGATAATAATATACATTATCTTCCGGATGACAACGAATAAAGTAATCGTTTGCCCAACGAAGATTGCTCAGTGCATAGGCAAGCTGTCCGCTTTCTTCATAAGCCTCCGGGTCTTCGTACAAAGACCACCCCAGCATCGCTGCGGAATAAGACATGGGTAAGTTAAATTTCACATGATCTCCGGCGTCATACCAGCCACCGGTCAAATCAAGTCCCACGTCACTTCCGTCGTTCAGTCCGGAATCTCCTCGCCAGTTACACCGTACCTCTTCCGGTAGGTCACCGGAACGTTGCAATTCGTAAAAAAGAAGGGATAATTGCAGGGCTTCCCCATAGTTGTAATCACCGGTTCCTTCCACGCCTTCATATCCGTTTCCGGTTTCCGTCAGATTCCCTGTATTCAGAGCGGAAGTGCCCATAGCACCGGAAAAAGAACCGGTGGTCCCATTGGCATCCTGCGACGATGCTTCGGTATCATTGGTTACATTATCTCCGGTATTTGTCTGGATTCCTTCCCCATCAGAGGATAGATTTCCTTCTGCATTGGTGGATATTGCCGCTTCTCCTTGGGGGGAACCGCCTCCAAACAGCCCCCAGAAAAGAAGGGTACACCCTAATACGACTGCCAACGTAGGAAGTGCTACAAAAATCCACTTCATATCCACTTTATCGCCTTCTCTTTTTCCGCTCATTGCTGTTTCCTTTCTATCTAAAATTATTTTCCATCTGTCATCTTTTATCTATATTTTTTAATAATTTTTCCTCTGTATTTCCGTCTTAATTTTATCTTTTCCTCTTTGTTATCTTTCGGTTTTGCCTATATTATTTCCTTCTGACTTTCGCCTCTATACCGCTTTCCTTTGTTCGCTCTTTGTCTGCATCTTTCCTCTACGCCTTGTTACTGCGTCCTTAAGAGCTAAACTGACTGTTATACAGGGTCTCATAAAAACCATGTTGTTTCAGCAGTTCTTCATGATTTCCCTGCTCAATGATTTTTCCTGCCTGCATGACCAGAATAATATCCGCTTCCCGAATAGTGGAAAGTCGATGCGCCACAATAAAGCTGGTACGTCCTTCCATCATTTTCTGGAAAGCTTTTTGAATTTTCAATTCGGTTCTGGTATCAATGGAGCTGGTCGCCTCATCCAAAATCAGCATCGGCGGTAAAGCCAGCATCACTCTGGCAATACAAAGAAGCTGCTTTTGTCCCTGGGAAAGAGTTCCTCCGTCCTCGCCGATTACTGTATCGTATCCGTTTTCCAAACGTTTGATAAAGCTATGGGCATACGACGCTTTTGCCGCAGCTATGATTTCCTCCATGGTAGCCTCCGGTTTTCCCATGGCAATATTTTCTTTAATGGTGCCGGCTTTCAGCCAAGTTTCCTGAAGCACCATACCATAGGAGGTTCTAAGACTGTGACGGGTATAATCCCGAATATCCTTATCCTGAACTTTAATTTTCCCTTCCTTCACATCATAAAACCGCATCAGTAAATTGATAATTGTGGTTTTTCCGCATCCGGTCGGACCTACAATAGCCACTCTTTGCCCCGGCAAGACCTTTAGGTTAAAGTTATCAATCAAAGGTTTCTCCGGCACATAGGAAAATGCCACATTCTCAATATCCACTTTTCCTTTTGCGTCCTGTAACATCAAGGCATCCGGTGCATCCGGAATCTGGGGCTCTTCTTCAATCAATTCAAAAATTCTTCCTGCACAAGCCAATGCATTCTGCAATTCCGTAATAACGCCGGAAATTTCATTAAAGGGCTTGGTATATTGATTTGCATAGCTTAAAAAGCAGGATAACTGACCTACGGAAAGCTGTCCCTTCATCACCCATACTGCTCCGAAAAACGCTACCAGCGCATACACAAGACCATTGATAAAACGAGTGGAAGGATTCGTTGTAGAAGAAAAGAAAATGGCTCTTAACGAACATTTTTCTAATCGCTCATTAATTTCTTCAAATTCTTCCATGGCTTCCTCTTCATGCGAAAAGGCTAATACAACTTTTTGATTCCCAATCATTTCATCAATAAGTGTAGTCTGCTCTCCTCTGGTCTTAGACTGAATCAAAAACATATTATGGGTCATCTTTGCGATAAAGGCCGCCACAAACAATGACAGCGGAGTTACCACAACCACCACCAAGGTAATCCAAGGATGGATGCGCAGCATAAAAAACAACGTTCCTAGAATGGTAAGAACTCCCGTAAAAAACTGGGAAAATCCAAGCAGCAATCCCTCGGCAAACTGATCCACATCTGCAATAACGCGGCTTACGATTTCACCGGTAGGATGCCTGTCAATGTAAGACAAGGGTAATTTTTCTATCTTGTCAAAGGCTTCCTTTCGAATGTCCCGCACCACATCAAAGGTAATTTTATTATTGCAGACATTCATAATCCACTGCGCCATTGCCGTAACGGCAATCAATACTCCCATGGTAATCATAATCTGTTTCAGGGAAGCAAAATCCACCTGCCCCGGTGCTACGATAAAATCCACCGCTTGCCCCACCAGCACAGGAAGATACAGTGCCAAAAGGGCAGACACCGTTGCCAGTACAATGGAGAGAACCAGCAAAAACCAATATCGTTTGATGTAATGAAGCACTTTTTTAATTACTTTCTTATTTCCCGGATTATTATTTTTCATTATGCTTCTCCCTCCTTTTGATCTTCCGATTTAAATTGGGAGTCATAAATTTCTTTGTATACTTCACAGGTCTTTAATAATTCTTCGTGAGTCCCCAGCCCTGCCACATCACCGTCTTCCAAAACAAGAATCTGGTCCGCATGCATAATGGAAGAGGTTCTCTGGGAAACGATAAAGGTAGTGGGCGAATTTTCCATTCTACGAAGGGCTTCCCGCAAAGCCGCATCCGTTACATAATCCAAAGCGGACGCACTATCATCCAAAATCAAGATTTGCGGTTTTTTCACCAAGGCTCTGGCAATGGTAAGACGCTGCCGTTGTCCGCCGGACAAATTTTTCCCGCCCTGTTCAATCCAATAGTCCAAACCGCCTTCTTTTTCCTCTACAAATTCTTTGGCCTGGGCAATCTCCAATGCTTTCCAAATCTCTTCATCGGTTGCCTGGGAATTTCCCCACTGCATATTTTTACGAATGCTGCCGGAAAATAAAACTGCTTTTTGCATTACCACACCAATTTTGTCTCTAAGGGCAGTATACTTATATTCCTTCACATCCATATCGTCCACCAGCACGGTACCTTTCGTGGCATCATAAAATCTGGGAATCAGATTTACCACCGAGGTTTTTCCGCATCCGGTACCGCCGATAATTCCAAACACACTCCCCGGCATCACTTCAAAGTTAATATCCGTCAAAGCTTCTTCCGCACCGTTTTTGTATTTCAAACACACATTACGAAAAGCAACCTTTCCGGGATTTCCCGTATAATTTTCGTTCTTTTCCTTTTCGCCTTCTTCCATATCGGATTTCATAAGAATCACATTCTCAATTCTTCCGGCGCAAGCCAGTGCCTTGGTAATGGTAATAATTAAGCTTGCTAACTTAATCAGCTCAACCAAAATCTGTGACATGTAGTTGACCAGTGCCACCACTTCTCCCTGCTTAATGATACCGCTATCCACCTGAAGGGCTCCCCGCCACACCAGCCATGCCGTACCGATATTGATAATTACAAAAGTGAGCGGATTCATTAAGGCGGAAATCTTACCCACTGCCGTCTGCATTTTTACCAGCTCCCCATTGCTGATTCCGAAATCTTTGATTTCTTCCTCTTCCTTTCCGAATGCTCTAATGACTCTGGCTCCGGTAAGATTGGCCCTTGTAATTCCCAATACCTGATCCAGTGCCGCCTGCACCTTTTTGTACATGGGGATGGTAAGCAGCATAATTCCATAAACTACCACCGCCAAGAGAGGAATCACCACCACAAACACCATCGCCGCTTTTGCATTGATGGTAAAAGCCATAATCATGGCACCAAATACAATAAAAGGAGAACGCAAAAACAGACGCAGGGTAAGATTCACCCCGGACTGTAACTGGTTCACATCACTGGTCATACGGGTTATCATGGTAGAAGTACCAAGGGTATCAATTTCCCCGTAGGATAGTTTTTGTATATTGGCAAACAAAGCCGTCTTTAATTTTCGCGAAAATCCCACTGCCGCCTTGGCGGAAAAATACTGTGCGGTCAAGGAACACACCAGACCAATCACACCCAGTGCCACCATTATAAGACACATTTTTATAATGTAGTCCCTGTCTTGATTAACAATACCCACATCAATAATCTGAACCACTACCAGTGGGATAAACAATTCAAAGGAAGCCTCCAGCAGCTTAAATAATGGTCCCAACACACATTCTTTTTTATATCCTTTAAAATAACAAAACAGCGATTTCATAAATTAGCCTCTGCAATACATAATTTTTCGTCCCATTGCTTCTGCCGCTTCTTTACCGCAAAAGACTTCCATAAGTGCCAATGCAAAGGCAACGGAAGTTCCCATCCCTCTGGAGGTAATGATGTTTCCGTCTCTTTCCACTTCCTCCAGACTAACTTTGGCACCCAAAAGTTCTGCTTCCATACCTTCGTAGCAGCAAGCTCTTTTCCCTTCTAAAATCCCCATTCTTCCGAATACGGTAGGCGACGCACAAATTGCCGCAATGTATTTTCCCTCTTCGTTAAATTTGAGAATCTGTTCTTTCACGCCCTGATGCGCGTCCAAATTTTGCATTCCCACAAGGCCGCCCGGCAAAACCAGCATATCGGCGGTATCAAAGTCTTCGTCTTCCCAAAGGCAATCTGCCGTGATCTCTATGCCGTGTCCTCCCGTAATCTGTTTTTTCCCCATAATGGACACCATCTTGGTCTCCACGCCGGCTCTCCTTAAAATATCCACCGCCGTAAGGCCTTCAATTTCTTCCAATCCGTCTGCTAAAAATACAATTACCTTTGCCATTGTTTTTCTCCTTTTACAATTCTACTTCGCCGCAAAATACCGTTGTGGCAGGACCGGTCATAAAGACTTTGTTCTGCTCACGGTCATAAAAAATCTCTATCTCTCCGCCCAGCACTTTTACGGTAACGTTCTCTTCCGTAAGCCCGTTTAACACGCAGGCTACAACGGTAGCACAACAACCGGTACCACAAGCTAAGGTTTCTCCCGTGCCTCTTTCCCACACACGCATTTTAACGGTTTTCCGATCCACGATTTCCACAAATTCCGTATTGGTACGGTTCGGGAAAATCTCATGATTTTCAAAGAACGGACCGATTTTTTCCAAATCCAAATTGTCGGTATTCTCCACAAACGTTACCGCATGAGGATTTCCCATGGAAACACAGGTGATTCGATAGTTTGTCCCATCCACCGTCACTTCTTCATCCACCATGGTCTCTTTTTCAAAACAAACCGGGATTTTCGCCGGGTTTAGCTCCGGTTCTCCCATATCTACTTTTACCCGTTCCACTTTACCGTCTTTTAAGAAAAGAGAAATATATTTTATTTTTCCTGCACTTTCAATCTTCAGTTCCGTTTTATCCGTAAGGCCAAAGTCATAAACAAATTTTGCCACGCATCGGATACCGTTTCCGCACATTTCGGAACGGCTGCCATCTGCGTTGTACATCTCCATCTCAAAATCCGCAATTTTAGAATCATTTATAAATATCACTCCATCACCGCCAATCCCAAAATGACGGTCACTTAAACGTCGTACCACTGCCGGCTTATCTTCTACGATTTCCGTAATACCGTTAACGTAGACATAATCATTTCCGCAGCCTTCCATCTTCACAAATTTCATAACTTCCTCCGCATCTTTTTTACAGACTTTTTCATAATAATGATAGCAGTTTTCCCGCTACATTGTCAACGAATTCCGGCGTCCCTGCCCATTCTTCTAAATCTTTGTTTTCCCAAAGCACACTGCTATTTTGCCGTGCATATTCTTCTTATCCGCTTCATAGAATGGTAGTGAAATGATTTAACAGATTTTTAATGGAGGCTGACTATGAGTTCGAAAACCAAAATTGTTGTTTTTCATTTAAAAGAATTGGTCTATACCGGTCTTTTTATTCTTCTGGGAATTCTTTTTCTGGTCCTTTTAATTATCATGTTTTTACCCGGAAAAGAAGAAAACCAAGCCGCGTACGTTCCCGGAGTCTATACCACTTCCTTATCCCTTCGGGATCAATCCGTGGATATTGAAGTTGTCGTGGATGAAAATAACATTAACAGCATCCGAATGATTAACCTAAACGAAGCGGTAACCACCATGTTTCCTCTGATGGAGCCCTCTTTGGCGGAGCTCTCCTCTCAAATCATCGCCACCCAGTCATTGGAGGAAATCACTTATTCCGAGGAAAACAAATATACTTCCTTGCTTCTTTTGGATGCCATCCGCCTTTCTTTGGAAAAGGCCGCCGTCCCTGAAACTACATATTAATTCAAAATATCCTTTCCGAAGTCATTCCTCGGAAAGGATATTTTCCTGTTAACATTCTTCCAATTCTTTTAACCAGACATTTGCCACCGCATCACTGGGCATACAAAAATCTCCTCTGGGAGACAAGCCCACACTGCCGATTTTAGGTCCGTCCGGCAAACAACTGCGTTTAAACTGTTGTGCAAAAAATCTACGATAAAAAATTCGCATCCATTTCAAAATTTCTTCTTTTTCAAACATACCGGAAAACGCTTCTTTTGCAACAAAAGAAAGTTTCTTTGGTCCATATCCTTTGCGCAACATATAATACAAAAAGAAGTCATGCAATTCGTAAGGTCCAACAATATCCTCCGTCTTTTGGGCAATCTCTCCTTCCTTCGGCGGAAGCAGTTCAGGACTTACCGGCGTTGCCAAAATATCTTTCAACGTAGCTTTCAGCACCTCGTCATTGCAGGTATCTGCGTAATAATCCACCAAGCTTCGAAGAAGTGTTTTGGGAATGCCCGCATTCACGCCATACATGGACATATGATCTCCGTTGTAAGTGGCAAATCCCAAGGCCAGTTCCGATAAATCACCGGTTCCGATTACCAGACCGCCCTCCATGTTAGCCACATCCATCAGCACCTGGGTTCTTTCCCTTGCCTGTGCATTTTCATAAGCCACATCCTTGCAATCCGGCGACTGACCGATATCTTCAAAATGCTGTAACACAGCCTCTTTAATACTAATCTCTTTTAAAGAAACGCCCAGCGCCTTCGCCAAAGTCACCGCATTGTTTTTGGTTCTCTCCGTGGTGCCAAAACAAGGCATGGTAATGGCTAATATCCCTTCCCTGGGAAGCGCCAATAAATCAAATGCTTTCACCACCACAAGCATGGCCAGGGTAGAATCCAAGCCGCCGGAAACACCAAGCACCACTTTTCCGCAACCTACATGCTCCAATCTTTTCTTTAATCCGTAGGCCTGCATGGTTAATATCGTTTCGCAGCGCTGGTCTTTTTGCGCCTTCTCTTCCGGAATAAAGGGAAACACCGAAAACTTTCGGTCCATTTTCATTTCCTTCCGCTCCCCTGCAAAGGAAATCGTCCGATACGTTCCTTTGGGAGATACCGATAACGGATTTCTCTTTCTCTTTCCCAAGATTCCGTCCAAATCCAAATCCGAACAGATTCCGTTTGCCATAAATCCTTCTGCCATAGCCAGCATTTTTCCGTTTTCCGCAATCATATTGTGCGAAGCAAAGACGTAATCCTGGCTGGATTCCCCTTCCGAAGCTCCTGCACAAATCATGCCCAGCGAAAACTGTTCGCTAAAGCAAAGAACGCTTCGTTTTAAACTTTCTTTTTTTCCTACGATTTCAAAATTTGCAGAAGGGTTTACCAAAATCGTTGCACCCAAAGACACCATTTCTTCTGCATCCCCATAGCAGTGCACTGCGTCCTGTCCGATTTTGCAGGCAACCTTCAAATTTTTATCCTGACTGCATTCCAACAAAAGGTTCGCGCCAAAGGGCACTTCCTCTTTCGCTATCCAAAGGGATTCTGCTTCATCGTTTCCTTCTGCAAAATACCGTCCCAGGGAAAGCCCATCCGGTGTAGTTACCTTCTTTTTCGGATACATTGCTAATATTTTTCCGTCGGAAACCGCTGCCACCGCGTTATAGAGTTTTCCGTCTTTTTCTATCGGCAAGCCCAAAAACAACAGCCCCGGAAAACCCTTCGTTTCATTCACAATTTTTTCCAACGTTTCCCGGCAGGCCCTGATTAAGGAATCCTGAAAAAACAAATCCCCACAGGTTGCTCCGCTAAGACACAGTTCGGGAAAAACAATAATTTCCGCATTCTTTTCCCTGGCCTTTTTCCACTCCTGCAAAACAACCACTCCGTTGTATGCCGGATCGGCAACTTTAATTTTCGGCGATATCGCTGCCACCTTTACAAATCCCTGCTGCATAAGTTTCTCCCTTTCCTTTTTTATTTTGCTTTGTCATATAATTTCTTTAATTCTTCCACCGAATAAGTATAAGAGGTATTGCAAAAATCACAATGTACTTCTATCGGCTCCTTATCCGCAATCATTTTTCCCAGTTCTTTTTTTCCTAAGGTAATCAACGCCCTCTCAATTCTTCCGTTTCCGCAATTGCAAGCAAAAGAAGGAGTAGTTTCTTCCATAATTTCCACCGAAAGCCCGTCCAAAAGAAGTTCTAAAATTTGCTTGTTTGACAGCCCGTCATCCAACATCTTGGTCACGCTGCTGATTTTGCTAAGATTCTCCTCCAAACGGCTGATGACTTCCTCCGAAGCAAAGGGCATGAGCTGCACGATAAAACCGCCGGCCTGCTTTACGCTGTAATCGCGATCCACCAATACGCCAAGTCCGACCGCCGACGGCACCTGCTCGGAAGCCGTAAAATAATACGTAAAATCCTCCGCAATTTCTCCGGTTTGCAACGGGATTTGTCCGGAATAAGGCTCCTTTAATCCGATATCCTTAATCACCGTAAGCATTCCGTTTCCGATGGCACCGGAAACATCTAACTTGCCGTTTGGTTTTAAAGGAATATCCACCAAAGGATTCTCTGCATAGCCTTTTACCTGCCCTTGGGAATCCGCCGTAACAGTAATACTGCCAACCGGTCCGTCTCCAGCAATTTTAATGGTGAGCAGATCCTTTTCTCCTTTTTGCATCATTCCCATAATGGCACCGGCCGTAAGGCTTCTTCCCAAGGCCGCCGTTACCACCGGAGAGGTGTTATGCTTTTCATAAGCTGTTTGCACCAATTCTTTTGTATTTGCCACAAAGGCTCTTATCTGGGCATCTGCCGCAGTTGCTCTTACAATTGTATCCATTTTATTCCACCTGTTCTTTTTTTCCCTGTTCTCTCGCCACCACGGTAATCCTCTGGGTTTCCTTTGTCACTTCCCCATTGGTATCCGTATCGTAAGCTTCTACAAAAATCATTCCCGCTCGCTCCAAGCAACCCTTAATTTGGAAAAGCTCGTATCCCTTCTGAAAATGCTGTTCCTCAAATTTCCGATAGCATTCTTCGTTTTCTCTGACAAAAATCGTCAAATCGTATTGATTGATTCCGCTTTCTTTTTCAAAATAGTTTTCCCAGATAAAGCTACAATACTCTCTGTTTTCGGCAATCACCGTATCTCCGATGATCTCTTCGTACTTATAGCGGGTATTAAAATCAAAAACAAAGATTCCGCCCGGATCCAAATAATTGTTGACTAAACGAAAGGTCTGTTCGATTTCTTCTTCCGCCAAAAGGTAATTGATGCTGTCACACACACTAACCACCGCAGCCACCGTACCGTACAATTCAAATTCCCGCATATCCTGGCAAAGATACAAAATATCCTTTCCGGAGACCGCCTTCTTTTCCATGGCAATTTCCAGCATCTCTCCGGAATAATCAACGCCAATCATGTCATATCCTTCCTCTGCCAGTGCCTCGGTCATGGCTCCCGTTCCGCACCCTAGGTCCAATACAATCCCGTTAGGAATCCCCTCGGAATGAAGAATGGAAACAATCCGATTTTTCCAATCCTCATACGGGGTTTCATCCATAAATTCATCATATACCGCCGCAAAACTTGTATAAGCTTCCACTTTGATTTCCTCGATTTCTTTTCCGTCTTTAGTTCTCCCATGAGAACCTACCCTTTTCGTTCTTAGATTATGCTTCCTCTTTGGATTCTTCCAAAGCCTCTTCTTTTTCTCCGCCAAGTAACATTGCAATGATAAATCCAATCACCAATGCAACCAATCCCGTCAATCCGCTCACCAGATTAAATCCGGAGAAATCATTGATTAATACAATTGCTACCGGAGAAGCTATAATCAAACCGATAATACACCAAAATACCATATAGGGACATTTGACCAATAAAATTTCAATCACTTTTGCGATTCCCAAAATACCTACTACCACACCGATTCCACAGGGAACCAGCACCCCGCAGCATTCCAAAATTCCGGGAATATTAAATGCCAACAGTTCATCAATAAAACGATTGATGGTTTCAATAATCGGATTATAGTATCCCATCAACATCAGCATCATGGAACCGCTAACGCCGGGAATTACCATCGTTGCCGCAGCCACTACTCCCACACCAAAAAGGAGAATACAATTTACCAATCCGAACGTCAAATCCGCTTCTGCGCCCTGGGTGCCGTCTAACACCGCAAGTCCTGCCACCAAAACAAAAAATGCGATAAACCCTAGGATATATCTGGGGCGAATACTTACCCCTTTCACTCTTTTCCATACCGCAGGAAGTCCGCCGATAATCAACCCGATGAATAATAGATTGGTCTGAATGGGAATCACATCAAACATCCATTCAATCACTCTGGAAAGGCCCAAAATACCGATAACCATACCGATACCAATGGGCAAAAGTGCGATTACACTCTTTTTGAATTCTTTGAATATATGAGTTACGGAATGAATAAGCACATCATAAATCCCCATAGATACTGCCATGGTGCCGCCACTGACTCCGGGAATAATATTGGCAATTCCCATTACCATACCTTTCAGAATATTTTTTACAAATTTCATACATTACCTCCGATTTTTTCTTTCAATGCTTTCACCAATATTTCAGCTTCGTCATCCGTTCCCACGGAAATCCGAAGATAATTATCAATTCTCGGCTGGTTAAAATACCGCACAAAAATGTTCTTTTCCCGCAAATATTCATAAAGTTCCTTCGCAGGATACGAAGCATGGGTTGCAAAAATAAAATTGCTCCTGCTGTCCGGGAAGGTAAATCCAAGTGTTTGAAGTTCCTCCTTCATCCATTCCCTGGTCTTTATTATCTTTTCCGTGCAAGCCTTGAAATACGCATCATCCTCCACTGACTTTACCCCCAAAATCAAAGACGGGCGATTCATGGTATAAGAATTAATGGAAAATTTAACGTCATTTAAATAACCAATCAGTTTTTCATTTCCGATGGCAAATCCGATACGCATTCCTGCCATGGCTCTGGACTTGGAAAATGTCTGAACCACCAAAAGATTATCGTATTGATCCACCAAATCCATCGCACTTTTTCCGCCAAAGTCAATGTAAGCTTCATCTACCATCACGACACTGCCGGGATTTTTCTTCAATATCTCCTCAACAAAATCCAAATCCTCCAAAATACCGGTAGGTGCATTCGGATTCGGGAAAATAATTCCGCCATTCTCTTTTTCATAATCTTTCGGATTTATCCTAAAATTATCATCCAACGGCTGTTTTTCAAAAGGAATTCCATACACGCCTGCCCATACATCATAAAAGGAGTAAGTGATATCCGGAAACAGAATCGGTTTTCCGGAATTAAAAAAGGTCAAAAAGGCCAATGCAATGACGTCATCGGAACCGACACCCACAAACACTTCCGAGGGCTTTCTGTGATAGTACTTTGCCAGTGCTGCCACTAAGTCATCGGCTCCCGGGGCAGGATAAAGTCTAAAATCCTCATACGTCATTTCTCTTAATGCTTTTTCCACGGCAGGTGCCGGAGGATAAGGGCATTCATTGGTGTTTAATTTCACCATATTTTCTCTTTTCGGCTGTTCGCCCGGTACATACGGAACTACTTTCCGCACATTTTCTTCCCAAAGCATATTTCTACCTCTGCTCTCTTTCTTTTTTCATTTGGTTTTCGTACTCTGTCTCATATTCAAACAAATAAGATTCATATCCGTTAATAATCAACGTTTCTTTATAGGACGATATCCTTTTGTATTTTCGTCCGTAATTGGTATGTACATGTCCGTGCAAAAAATAACGGGGCGAAAACTTTTCCAAAAGTTCCACAAACACTTCAAATCCCTGATGGGTACGGTCTTCCCCATCACCGATTTTCCATGCCGGCGCGTGGGTCACCATAATATCCACCCCTTTGTGCTTCCAAAATTGAAACCACATTTTTTTCACCCGGGCACGCATTTCCTTCTGCTCGTATTGATGGGTTCCTACTTTATAGCGCAGGGAACCTCCCAGTCCCATAATGCGCACCCCTTCGTGAACATAAATTTTATCCTCAATGCACACGCATCCGTCGGGGGGAATATCCTCATACTTGTCATCATGATTCCCATGCACGTACAAAAGGGGAATATTTGCCATTGTCACCAAAAAGGACAAATACCGCGGGTCAAGGTCTCCGCAGGAGATAATCAAATCTATCCCCTCCAGTTTCCCCGGTTCATAAAAATCCCATAAACTTTTTGATTCTTTATCTGCTATTACCAATATTTTCATTTATCTGCCTTACACCCTGTAATTTTACCAACTCTATTGCTTCTTCCTTCAGTTCTTCCATTTCCGGAATGTATCCGTCCACATTCTCTGCCAGCCAATCGATATTAACGATGTCCTTCATATCCATAATCATACCGTCTTCCACCCTGCAAACACCGTCTGAAGAATAAATGGGTCCGGTAAACGGCTGGATTTCCATGCTTCGAATTCCTTCCCTTAAATTTCGAAGCAATCGGATTTGACCGGCAGGCAGATTTCTGGAATAAATCACATCTACCGCACCTGCCGACATGCCCCAATAATAACTTAATGCCTGGGTTCCTGAAAGGGCATCATCGTTTTTGTAACCTCCCCGCATCACGGAGCGCAGAAGCTCTTCGTACAATTTTCCCCAGTGTCTTACCGGCATTGCCAGATTTTGATGACTCTTATCTTCCAAAATACGGAACAATCCGAATTCTTTGTCCTGGTTAATAATCACATTAAAATCCCTGCCGGAGATTAACTGTACCTGTTTCTTTTCAAATTCCTGTTTCCAATCCCGTTCTTTTACCATACTCCATTCCAAGCAAACTCTGGCTCTGGGATTGGTCATCTGTACCCCTAAGGCAAAAGCATTAATTTCTGCGGTGGTCCCGCTGATGGGATAATCGGCAAGATAACCGATATTTCCCTCGGTAATCAAGGAACCGGCAATGGCTCCGCTGATAAATTTAGCCTCATACATTCTAAGATAATAAGTCCGGATATTCTTATGGCTGTTATTCATGGAACAGTTTAAAATCTTAATATCCGGATGATTGATGGCCGCCCTGAGGGAGGGGGCACACAGTTTCGGCGAGGTTGCAAAAATAACTTTGTTTCCTGCTTCGATGGCTGCTTCAAACACATCATCCGCACTGTCTCCATCTACACGTTCTATGCAACTGGCCTCTATTTTTTCGCCGAACACATCCTGGATATACTTTCTTCCCAATTCGTGAGAATAGGTCCAGGCTGAGTTTTGCACACTTCTGTCATGGATAAAGGCAACCTTTAAGGGCGGTGTTCCCACCGGGAAAATCTTGGTTAAAGACAGTTTTTGCGACTCCTCTGTAGGATGCAACACCATTGTAACACTTTCCCTGCTGTTGCACATCAAAATTTCATTCCAGATTTTTGACAAATCCTTTCTGAAATCCGCCTGACTTTTCTCTTTGGCCTTCTCATATCCGTAGATTTCCAGATAAACCCCAAGGGCATCTCCTGCCGTAATACTGAGCTTATTTTGTGCCTTCTGCTCAAACTCCGCAGCGAAGAAGGTATAAACCATATTAAAGTCTTGGCATTCTTCCTCACTCCAGGGTTCTTCCAAGCTTCCTCCGGTATAAAGAAGAATTTTTCGAAATCCCCCTTCTTTGGTTACCCAAAGATAGTTCGCTCCCGTGATTTCATAGAAATCCAAAAACTCATAATAAATTCTGTTTTCCGGCTCATCGTTCTTTTTGGGAATCACTCTGGTAACATACCCTTCAATACTTACCGCGTCCATGCACTTTAATACACTGACCCTTTTATTCCCTTCCATGACATAAAACTTATTATTAAATTCATATGCCTTAATGGGGTCACGCAATCCCTCTTCTTCCAACATGTCGTATAAGATCCCCCATTTGCTTGCAAATTCCGAACCGGAATCCAAAATGGGCATAAAATTTCTGGCAAAAGCCGTGGTTCGTCCCGAACTGTAAGTACCTACAATCTGGGAAATAGGAATCTCCACCAGCCCCAAGGACACCTGGGATTCCACTTCCACATGAGACAAAATATCATCCAATACCGGTAAATAGGGATAAATTCCCTTTGCAACGCAGGCATGATATTCCTTTTCTCCGAGTCTTGCCGCTTTATTATAATCTGCCAGTGCCATAGCACTACTCCTTTCTAGCAATCACCTTCATCGGTAATTTTAACAAATCTATTCTCCCATAATTATTATCCTTGGAAAAACCGTTTTTATAAACAGAAAACCTCACCTAAGGTGATACACCGGTGAGGTCTTTTCGTTTTATTTTTCTTCCACGTCATTCTTCGCAATGGTGTCCAGCACACGCTGAGAAGTAATGGGTTTTACAATAAAATCCTTCGCTCCGGCTTTTACCGCATTAACTACCTTCTTTTGCTGCGCTAGTGAAGAGCACATAATGATAAATGCATTTTTGTCATATTCCATAATGTGGCTTACCGCTTCAATCCCATCCATCTGTGGCATCACAATATCCATAAATACCATTTCCGGCTGAAGCTGCTTATATAGCTCCACCGCCATGGCACCATCATTGGCTTCGCCCACAATTTCATATCCGGCTTCCAACAATATATTTTTCAATGTTGTTCTTGCCAATCCGGCATCATCACAAATCAATACTCTCTTACGCATTCTCATAACTCCCAATCATAATACGTGTATTATATCATGGTATTTCAAATAAAGAAAGTTTTATTTGCAAAAGATGAAAACTCTCTTTCCCCAAAGGACATTGTTCCGAAAAGCTTTGTCTTTTCCTAATTCTGAAGTCCTTTTACCATTTCCACGTCCTCGGCCGAAACTTTCATATTGGTTTCGATTGCCGTGCCGTCCGGCGAAGTTACTTTGATTTCGATAATACTGCCCTCCTGAATTCCGTTACGAGCAATGGACATAATGTAACGCACAAACTTCGGGTGTCTCACCTCAAATTCTCCCCATTCTTTTCGAAACTGTAATAATTTTGCAGGATTAATCATTTTCGTTCTTCCTTTCCGTCTTTTAAATTTCTTGTTCATGTAATTATTTTCTATATTTACTTATTTTTACCGGTTCCATGTCCGTTTCGTTTCAGGAAGCAGAATGATCCTTCTTTTATTCTCCAAAAAAGGAATACGGAGATTGCCAAAAAGAGAACGCAGCTTCCTCCGGACAGCACTGCATTTTTTACTGTCTCCGGTGTATAACCGATGCAATATACCGCACCATTTGCCACTATATGAAATACCACCGGGAGCAAAAAATTCTGACTTTTTTCATACAAAAATGCCAATAGCATTCCCATAATGAAAGCGTAAATCCCCTGAGGAACGTTTCCGTGATATACGCCAAAAAACAATGCCGATATCACTACGGAAATTTTGACCCCGAATCCTTTTTTGATTCGTCCGTACAAAAGCCAACGAAAAACCAATTCCTCTGCTAAGGGAGACAGGAACACATAATACAAAATGCCAAGTCCAAACGGAAGTGTTGTCTTCACGGCAGCCGCTTCATAGCTATCGGAAAACACCTGAAAATAAGTTACCCCATACCCGATTAGCATATTCAATCCCAAAGATAACGTGACCGCCAGTGCAACTCCGGACGGGAAAAGCCTTGTTTTCTCCCTTGGCATCTCATCACTTTTTTTGTAAATCAGATACAGCACCCAGCTCACCAAAAACATGGTAATGCTTCCAATCAAAGCCGCCGCCTGTTCGGAATGCTCTGTCATCCATGGACTGCTGCCGTTTTCGCTTTTTTGCATCAAAAAGAGTACGGTGCCTCCCACAATTTGATAGGCCAAATAAAATACCGCAAACGGTGCCAACATATACACGGAGCGGAAAAACGCTCCTTTCGGAAGCTCGCTTGTTTTCTCTTTTGGAACCTGGTTGGTTTGTAACAAAATTTCAGCGAGGTTTTTCACATTTTTCGCAAGATAGTCCGCTCCTGCCTTTTTTAGTTCTCCTTTCGTTGCATATCCGTACTCTACGCCAACCGAAGCAACTCCCAATGCTTTTGCCCCTTCCACGTCAAACCTCCGGTCCCCCACCATAACGGTACGTTTCTTTTTATCCGCTTCCTCTGCCGGGTCGGTTTCCTTTGTCAGTGCATATAGTCCGCGCAGTGCTTCCTGCACCACTTCTTCTTTTTTTACCCGTCTTCCGTCCAGTTCGCTCCCCACAACAACATCAAAATACGACTCTATCTTGAAGTATTTCAATATTTTTTCCACAAACACCTGCGGTTTGCTGGAAGCCACCGCCAAATATTTTCCCCGTGCTTTTAACGTACTTAACAGTTCACTGATTCCATCATAAATTTTATTTTCATAGATTCCGGTCACCGAAAAGCGTTCCCGATAATCTTCCACCGCTTTTTTTGCTTGGGCGGCATCCATTTGATAAAAAACCCGAAAGCTGTCGGTTAAGGGCGGACCGATGAAAGGTTCTAATCGGTCCAAATCCGGTTCTTCTATTCCGGCTTTTTTCAGTGCATATTGAACGGATTTACAGATTCCTTCCTTCGGGTCTGTCAATGTCCCGTCCAAATCAAACAGAATATACTGAAACATATCCCTTTCCTTTCTCTAAAAAGTATTGACTTTTTTTATTCTACCTTTTATTATGTTCCCATACAATATTATAAAACACATTCGCTAGGGGTGCTTTTTGCTGAGACGTGGCTTTTGCCATAAACCCTCATCACTTGAACCGGGTAATACCGGCGTAAGGAAGCAATTTTTTTAGCCCCCTCTTTGCGTCTGTATCGTAAGGAGGTTTTTTTATGAACAAACTGTTTTACTATGAATCCGAGGGTGAATTCATCCTCACCACCGTGGGAATAATTGCCACTGTATTGCTGGTGATCCTTTTCCTTTCCCTGTCTCTTTTTCTTTATCAAAAAGCGGCAAAAAAGCAGGGCGCTTCCAAAAGCGTAACCAAACCTTTGCTCTATTCCGCCATGGCCATGGCCCTTGGAATCATCACTTCGGAATTTATCCCCACCTTGAGTCTTCCTGCCGGCGGTTCCATTACTTTATTTTCCATGCTCTTTATTACCCTCATCGGTTATTGGTTCGGTCTTGGCAGCGGACTGACTGCTGCCCTCGCCTACGGACTACTCCAATTTGTTTTGGATCCGAAATTTATTTCCTTCCCCCAGGTCCTTTTGGATTATGTACTTGCATTTGGTGCCCTGGGACTTTCCGGAATTTTCTACCAGCGTAAAAAAGGGCTTATTTTAGGTTATCTTACCGGCGTGGCAGGTCGATTCTTTTTTGCCTGGCTAGCCGGAGTTGTAATTTGGGGCGACAGCTCTCTTCCTTTTGCAGGGCAGGCGATCTATTCCCTCACTTACCAGCTGATGTATCTGCTCCCGGAAACCATATTAACCATCCTCCTGCTTTTACTTCCGCCGGTGAAAAAAGCAATGGCAAAAGTCAAAGAAATGGCCTGCTCGTAATCCCAACGTCACGGCACTTATAAAGTAATCAGAAAATCTCCCAAAACCTGCATTGCACTCCTGCAATCGTATGGTTTTCGGAGATTTTTTATATTCCGTATGCATATCTTTTTGTCATACAATCTTTCACAATGCGCACCAGTTCCGCATCTAACTTGCCTTCCTTCGCCATCGCTTCTAAAATTTCCAAAGCTTTGTGCATCGGCACCGTACCTTTGTAAGGACGGTCATTGGAAGTTAAGGATTCAAAAATATCCACAATGGTAAGAATACGGGTTAAGATGTCCAAATCTTCGGCTTTCAAATGATTCGGATAACCGGAACCGTCCAAATATTCATGATGTCTGGACGCAATGCGCTGTACCCGGTCGTACTTTTCGTTAAACTTAATCTTATCCAGCATCTTGTCCGTATATACCACATGCTGTTCCACGATTTTACGTTCTTCCATGGTCAAGGTTCCCTTGGCAATGTTCAGTGCTTTCTTTTCCTCTTCATTCAGATAAGGAATCTGCATCCCCTCCGTGGTAACATAAACCTTTTTGCTCATTTCATTGATTCGGTAAATTTCACTGTCGGTCAAACGTTCCCGAATATTGATGCCCGGAAGTTCTGCTCTGAAATTACTCAGACGCAAATCCGCCATGGCCCATTCTGCGGAATCCATACGTCCTTCCAACATATCAATCTTCATCAAAAGGCTGATTTTTTCCAGTTTATTCATAAGTCCGTCGTACAAAGATCCCAATCTGGTGGACTTGTTGAGCACCTCTCTTGGCGTAATCATCTTTCCAAGGTCATGAAGCATCGCCGCCATGTAAAGCTGTTCTCTGTCATTTTCGCCGATAAACTCTTTGTATTCGCCTCTGGTATGTAACGTATTGATATAATCAATTACCTCCATGCAATAATCTGCCACATGAAGGGTATGATGCGCATTATAAGGGGTTCTTTCGTCGATTGCGGTGGTCATGGATTCCACAAATGAAAAAAGCAGTTCCTCCAATTCCTGAATCAACATCATATTGGTTAGGTTAATTGCCATCTGGGAAGTCAAGGAACCCACCATTTTTTCGTATTCCTCGGGAAAAGGAACTACGTTTCCTTCTTCGTCCGTACAGTTCACCAGCTGAAGTACACCCATCAATTGACCGTCCGCCTGGTAAATCGGTACAATCAGCATGGACTTGGTCCGATATTGATGTATGTAATCAAATTCTTTGATATTCAAAATCTCAAATTGTTTTTCCGCGTAGATATCTTCAATATTTAAAGGTCTCTTATTTTTGATGGTAAAAGCAATCAGGTCATGGTCCTGCACTTCTGCCGCACTTTCCTCAATCGGAGCCTCTCCGCGACCTTCGTGAATATTAAGAGACTTGTTTACCGCAATCAAACGACGCAGCTTACCGTTGTTTTCCAAAAACAACGTACCTGCGTCTGCACTGGTAAATTTCATACAACCATCCAGAATCCGGTCAAAAAGTCGCAAATAATACCTTTCGGTAGAAAGGGACTGTCCCAGTTCCAATATATCATTGATTTCTTCCGTAATTCGTAACATAAATGACCTCTGGCTACAAGTTTCTATGGTGATTATACCAAAGAACTCCCTGTTTGACTAGACTTGGATTTCTTTGTTTAACGCAAAAGAGTAAATAATTTTTTCTTTTACCCGTTTTCCGGTAATTTGCTCTAGTGCCCTTGCATAAATTGCAAGCTGGGAACGGTATCTTTGCACCAATTCCTCCGGCGCAGTCACCCTGTCGGTTTTGTAATCCGCCACCACCAATTCTCCTTCTTCCTCAAAATAAACGTCGATTACTCCCTGTACCAAAATAGTTTCCGTTTCCGGAAAACTTTCCTGTAATTCTTTTGCCGGCACTCCCATAAAAAACGGTTTTTCTTTGTACAAAAGTCCCTTGGCATCCGCTTCTGCCATACGCCGGGAAAGAGAAGTTTCTAAAAACTTTCCGCACTTATCCGCTGCAATAAGGGAAGCGTATTCCGCCGACATTTTTTTGTTATGAAGATTTTCTTCCAGTACCTTTTCTATCCATTTTGTCCGTTCTTTTTCGCCAAGGTTTTTCCCAAATAATTCCGCAAAAGGTAACAATTCCAGAATTCTGTGATAGGCGCTTCCTCGCAGTGTCCCCGCAGACTGCACTTCTTCTTTCCGAACAAAAAATGGTTCGTAAGGAGTATCCTCCGCTTCCTCAAACATGGGTTTTCCGTCCTCTTCTTCGTAAGCGGCTTTTTTCAGTTCTGAAACCGTGGTTTTGGTATATAGGCCTTTCAACGCCGGATAAGGATAGGTAAACGCAAATTTTTCTTTCAATAATCTTTGCTCGTCCGTTTCTTCCAATGATAATTCCTTCAATTTCTCACGATTTACCGTACTTTCCATTTCCTCTTTCCACTCCATGGAAAGCAAATCATCCGGCATCACCGTGTGCAAATAGTAGGTTAATTTATCCCGGTCGGCATACGCCCCCAAAACAAAGTCCAAATAAGTCGAGGCATGCAAAATCTGATACTCGCTTAATTCGCCCTTGCCGGGTGCCTTATCCAAGGTCGTTTCGATTTCCTCCACCACACCGGTCATAAATAGTTTTTCCTTGGCTCTGGTCATGGCAACGTACAAAACCCGCATTTCTTCCGCAATACAATCCGCAATTATTTTTTGTGCCATCTGTTTCTTTTTCAGAGACACCCGTTTGCTTCGCATCTTAGGATTAATGCAATCCACACCAAGGCCCAAATCCGAATCTGCCAAAATCATTTTTGCAGCATCCTTTTTATTGATTCTTTTTCCCATACCGCAAAGAAAACACACCGGAAATTCCAGTCCCTTACTCTTATGAATGGTCATAATACGAACCACATCCGCGTTCTCATCTAAGATACCGGCCTCTCCGTAATCCACTTCCTGTTCCTTTAATTGTCCGATATAGCGGATAAAGTGAAACAATCCATGATAACTGGTGGCTTCAAAGCTTTTTGCTTTTTCCAGCAGCAAAAGGAGATTTGCCCTACGTTTGCTTCCTCCGGGAAGCGCAGTCATGTAGTCCAGATAACCGGTCTCCCGGTATATTAATTCCAGTAAATTACGAATGGAAACGTAAGGAATTTTATTTCGATAATACTCTATGCACTTTAACAGCTTTTCCTTCTTTTCCCCTACCTCTTTTTGCTCACAGGAAAGCAACGCCCCGAACAAATCGGAAGCTTTTCCGTTTTCTTTTTCCGTTTCCTTCCCACAGCCCTTTATCAACGCAGCTTCCTCTTCCGAAAAACCGCCAAAATACGAAGTCATAACACCGTAAAGAGGGATGTCCTGACGAGGATTGGCCAATACCTGTAAAAAATTCAATATCGTACGGATTTCCATCGCCGCAAAATATCCGTTTTTCACGGAGGAATAAGCCGGAATTCCCTTTTGCTCCAAAATCCTTCGAAAATCCCCTTCCCAGCCGTCCATGGAACGAAGCAAAATAACAATGTCTTTGTAAGCAACCGGTCTTAACTGTCCGGACGACTTATCCGTTACCAGAAAAGGCGTTGCCATCATTTCTCTTATCTTTTCCGCTACCCAGAACGCTTCCACGTCATGGCGACCGCTGTCGGCTCCGATTTCTTTTCGTACTTCCTCTTCCGGCTTTTGAATTAACACCAGTTCCGTGCGATTGACGCCTTCTTCTTTCTTTGGATACGTTGCACCAACATACAACTTTGCTTTTTCATCATAAGCCATATTGGCGGTTGCCGGCGTCATAATTTTGTCAAACACATCGTTAACACTTTCTAACACTTCTTCCCGGCTTCTGAAATTCTTATTTAAATCAATTCGTATGCTTGGACCGCTTTCTCCATAGGTCTGATACTTTTGCAAAAAGATTTCCGGTCTTGCCTGACGAAAGCGGTAAATACTTTGCTTCACATCTCCTACCATGAAGTAATTATCGTCTCCGGTAATGCTCTTTAAAATATATTCCTGCACATAATTGCTGTCCTGATATTCATCTACCATAATGTGAGAAAAATAGTCCCGATACTCCAAAGCGGCCTTTGTCGGTTGAATAACGTCCCCATCTTTTTGAATCAGGATATCCAACGCAAAATGTTCCATATCCGCAAAATCAATCACATTTTTTTCCCGTTTTGTTTCCGCAAAAAGACGTGAAAATTCCATCACCAATGTCACCAGCATGTTCACTGTTCTGCCGGCATACACCATATCTTCTTTTATTTCCTCCCAGGATGCAAAATAATAACTATCCTGCAACGACTCCAGCATCTGTTTCGCTTCGTCTCTTAATTTTTTGGCAGCCTCCCTAAGCTCCGGATCCTCTTCTTTCCCTTTTGCTTTAGAAAGTGCCGGCAAAGCCGTATCTTTAAGAATCTTATAACGAGCTTCGTAAGAAGGATTTTGTTTTAGTGCTTCTCCTAATTTTTTCATTGCTTCCAAGCAGGGGGTATAACCCTTAGGCCCTGCCTCTTCCATGCATAATTCGTATCCTTCCCTGCTTTTTTTTGCAATTTCTTTTACCAGAGCTTCTCTGGCATTATCCCCCAGGCTCCACCACTCACAGTTTTCCGGAAAAGCACAATTTTCTTCGCTGTAATCGGTAAGACTTCCTTCCAGCCACTCCATGGGATAGGGCATACTCATGGAAAATTCGTACAAGGAAAGAATCTGTTTCTCCAACTCTTTTTCCTTCCCGTCCGGACAATAGCATTCCACCAAATGGAAAAAGTCCTCCTCCTTTTCCTTCGCATAATGAGACTCCAAAAGATTGGAAAGCACCTCCTGCATTAGCAGTTTCCGCTCTCCCTCATCCAAAATTCGAAATCCCGGATCCAAACCGATATCTCCAAAATTATTTCGTATTAAAAACAAGCAAAAGCTGTCTATCGTGGTAATTTGCGCATTGGGAAGAAGCGCAATCTGTCTTTGCATCCATCGATTGCCCGGTTCTTTCTCCATAAATTTTTCAATCGCCACACCGATTCGTTCCCGCATCTCCGATGCTGCCGCATTGGTAAAGGTAACAATCAGCATCCGGTCAATGTCCGTAGGATTCTCCTTGTCCGACAATAGGGACAAAATGCGCTCTGTAAGCACTGCCGTTTTTCCGCTTCCGGCTGCAGCAGACACCAAAAGGTTGGCATTTCTTTCCTCTATGACTCTTTGTTGTTCTTTGGTATAGGTAACTTCTCCCATCAATTTACTCCGTAATTAAAGATTTCATTTTTTCCAATACTTCCTTTTTGGAAAGCTTTTCTGTTTTCTGCTTTTGATATCCCGGTATCGTGGCATCAAAATTACACACCTCCCGGTAATGACAATAAGAACAGGTTTCCTCCTTGCAGGGGGCAGCCGCTTTTTCTCCGTTTCGTATCTTAGCCGTGATTTCCGCAATTTTTCGATCCACATAGGTGGTAATGGTGGTCAGTTCTTCGCCGGAAATCACATCGGAAGCGCTCTTCCAGCTTCCGTCCTTTTTTCTCTCCATCACTGCCACGTCGGAGCTGTCCGTAAATTCCGCATCCAATCCGTTGACTACCGTGTCATCATCTACAATCAAACCGGAAGAACGAAGTTTTTTGTGAAGCCACTCCTCCACCTTTTCTTCCTCTTCCTTTCTGTCCTGTTCCATAAAAGGATCCACCAAGGGATAGTAAAACAACGCTGCCGGCTTCACTTCTTTTTCCGGATATCGCTTCTTTTCTTTCTCCACTGCCTGCTCCAAATATACCACCAACTGAAGTTGCAATCCGTGGTACAATTCCACCAAATCCACTTTCTTTTCTTTGGATTTGTAATCTACTACTTTTACATAGAGCACACCGTCTTCTTCCAGTTCATCCACCCGGTCAATTTTTCCGCGAATATAGCTTTTCTCCTCTTCCCTAAGTCCCACTTTCCACTTATGCGGATCGATTTCACTTCGAAACGTAATTTCCACATTCTTTGGCGTGAATTTTCCTTTGCGAAGCTGATAACGGATATTGGTAACTGCCCGGAATAAAATTCTCTCCAAGCGACTGATTTGATATGCGGTGCGGGCATTTTGGAATAAAATGCTCTCCCCGTATTCTGCTGCCACAGCCTCTAAGGATGCCTTCAAAATCATCTTGGCCTCATCATCGGTAATGCTTCGCCAGTTCTTCTTTTCCTCTGCCAATTTTCTTCCGAACAGTTCCAATACCTGATGAAAAACATTTCCCATGTCCAGACTTCCAAACACAAAATCTTCCCGTTCCTTCAGTTCCATTCCGTAGTCCAAAAAGTGAGCGTAGGCACAGCGGGCAAACTGTTCCATCTTACTGATGCTGTTCTCCAATACCATGCCGTACAACATACGGGTAATTTCCCTGGGTAGCGTAGTGGGCTGATACCGATAGAAGGCCGCCTCAGACAAGCTTTCCACAAGGCATGGATTTTGCTGACCAAATTCCCGGTAAAGCGCATAAAACAATTCCTTTTCTTCTTTTTTTACGCAATTTTGTGCATAGTCCCGAAACAAAGACGCGAAGTAGGAGACCGCATCCTTTTGTCCTGCAATTTTTTCCAAGGTGCTTTCTTTGGAAGTATCTTCCACCAAAATGCCGGGAAACATCTGTCGCATGTGCTCCATCAAATAGGAGGGGCGAATGGATTTCCCTTCCGCGTTCATCTTGCTATAGGAAACAAACAACTGCCTGGTGGGTTTGGTCATATTCATATAGAGATACATTCTCTGAATATACATTTTTTGTCTCGGGGAAGGTGCCAGTTCAAAACCGGATTCCCGCAAAAATTCCCGGTCAATATCGGAAATCATTCCGCCTCCGGCACCACCGGCCGGTACAATTCCGTCATTCACGCCCACAAAGAACAACACCTTAATATCCTTTAATCTGGTTCGTTCCATATCCCCCAGCAATACATAATCTACTTCCTGGGGCAAAATTCCTACGCTGATTTCCGAAATTCCGGCCTCTAACACTTGAATAAATTCAGAAAGGCTCATTTCCTCTCCTGCCAGAAGGGAAGCAATTTGTTCCAGCAGATTCATAAAATAATTGTAAATCTGACCGTACTCCTTTTCCCCTGCATAATCTCCCGCCTCGCGAAACATCGTTTGGTAGGATTGCAGTTTTTCATATGCCTTTCCGCCCACAATAAATTGGTACAACCCTTCCACCAATTTTTCCGCGCGTTTTTCTTTTTTCAGCAAAATAAGAGGTGCTATTAGCCCCATCACCTGTTCCCGCACTCCATTGATTTTCTCCAATGCTTCCAGATGATTTTTCATGTAATCGGGATAACGGACAAACATTCGCTCCCAATTCTTCTGTCCCCGGATTCCCAGTGCCAAAATATAATTTTCCAGCTCATCTATGTCCTCTTTTGCAATGCCGGTAAAACCACTGCGAAGAAAATGCATCATGCTGTCATAGGAAAAATTTTGATTTACTACGCCAAGTCCGCTTTTTACAAATTCCGTAAAGGGATTTAATACCAATTTGCGGTTGGCATCGACAAACGAAGGGATTTCATATAACCCAAACAATTCC
The DNA here is from genome assembly GCA_045578545.1 of Lachnospiraceae bacterium. Lineage (GTDB taxonomy): Bacteria > Bacillota > Clostridia > Lachnospirales > Lachnospiraceae > NK4A136. The sequence goes on along the minus strand of JAZNKK010000018.1, from coordinate 11,300 downwards.
GCAGCATACGGAGAATACCGCTCCAAGTCCCCGGTAATGACGGCAATATCCCGGTACGCCATTTTCTTTTCCTTCACCAATTCTTTGATTTTCCGGCAAACCACCGCCAATTCTTCTCTGGGAGAATCTGCAAAAAACAGGCTAATTTCTCCGGTATTCTCTCCGGCATACGAAGCCGTAGGATACCGAAAAACATGTTGCTGCAAATGAGACAGCATAGGTGCATCCTTAAAACGAAACGCCGGTTTTTCCTGCATCCAAACATCCGGCAATTTAGCAATATTATTTTGCTTTGCCAACCGTTCCAAAGAAGAAATGGTTTTACTGCTAAGGGAAAATAAATGCATCTCTTCCCCCTGCGTTTTTTCATCCTGTTCCATGGTAACAGCCACCATGACTTTTTCTGCCATCCGCAAAACCTGTTCCAAGACACGATTTTGTACCGGTGTAAAACCGGTAAAGCCATCCAATACCACCACACTGTCCTTCATCCAGTCCGAAGACGGAATCGCTGCAGCCAGCAGTTCCATGGTACCTTCCTTGGTAATGTATTTTTCTTCCAGATAGTCCAGAAAGGCTTTGTATATTCTCTGCACATCTCGCAATTTTCCGGATAATGCAGGACGATCCTTGCAACAGTCAATCAACTGTTGCACTTCTTTTTCCCCCATTCCGTACTGCATCAATTCGGAAATCACGGATTTGATTTCATGAATATACCCGGTCTTTTTTAAGCTCCTTCCAAGAACCGGCAACTCTTCCTGCATTTGCCCTGCAATTTTACGAAGAATTAAATTTTTCCCCGTATCATCCAATGCAATCTGCTCCTTTTTCCCAACTTCTTCGAAGATTCGATAAGCCAGACGACCAAAGCTCAAAATATCTATATTCATAATTCCTTTTGCCGGATGCCGTTCCACCATTTCCTTCTGCGTCTGCATCGTAAACTGATCCGGCACCAAAAAAATAAACTGCTTGTCCGGTTGTTCCATGGAATACCGAATGATATCTTCTTGCAGTTTGGTGCTTTTTCCGCTGCCACTTCCGCCCAAATAAAATTGTAAAGACATCTTGTTGCCTCCAATCTCTTCTCTTCTGCCAAAATCAACAAACCGTGTACCACCCGAAAGCAGCACACGGCATTTCAAAACGTTTCACTATTTCTTATCGCACTCCGCGACTCTTAATATATTCATACAATTCTTCCGGCGCAGGATAATGATACATTTTTTGCAATTCTCCCAAAGCCATAAGAATCTTTTGGGAAGTCACCGGTTTCATCTGGTACCCATGCTCCTTGCAATATCTTTGCATTGCACCAACCAATTCCTTTTCAATATAGGAGACCCTGGTTTTTACCACGTTTTCGGTCAGAAACAGGGTTTCCGCCAAATGGCTTACCGGCATATTATCATAGTAAAATGCAAGTGCTGTATTGCGGTGTATTTCCGGCAATTCACAAATCGCAGTCTCCAATGCCAGCATATACTCTGCTTCCGGCATATCTTTACCGGGCAAATAGATATCGGAAACTACCGGCACATTATAGGCACCTCTTTCTTCTGCCCCTAACATATCCATACGATTCTTACGGAGCCATTCGCCGGTCTTTTGAATCACGATTTCATTCATCCAGTTGGCAATATCATCTGCCGATTCCAACATAAAGAAACTCTTTGATAAATATACATAAAAATCGCACAATGCATCGCGAATCAACTCATCATCACAGATAATGAACTGCATCTGAAAATACATATCGTCCAGGGAAAGCGCAAAAATTTTCTGAAAATCTGCTGAATTACCTTTCATATAATATCTTGCTGCACTGACTAACTCGTATTTGGTATTCAAACTAATTCCCCCAATCAATTCAAATTTTTTCCTATTCTAATTGTATCAAAAAATTATTTTTTTACAACACAATTTCTGTTAAATTTTTTATTTTTCCTCTACTTTTTTAACTGCTCCAAAAAAGCCTCTCGAAGCATCTGAGGATTGGCTTTGCCCTGCATTTTTTTCATGCCCTGCCCCACCAAAAATCCGACTGCTTTTTCTTTTCCGGCATAGTAATCCTGCACAGCTTCCGGATTTTGTTCTAATACCTCGCTCACCGTCTTTAGAATCACTCCGGCGTCACTTTCCTGTTTCAGGCCTTTCTCTTCCACGTATTTTGCAGGAGAAATATCCTCCAAAAAGAGAACTTCAAAAACCGCTTTGCCAATGGTCTGATTGATTTTTCCCTGAACCGTTAATTCCACCAGTTCTGCTAAATGCTTGGGGGTAATCTTCATCTCTTCCGGTTCCATGGCATGTTCTTTTAAAAGCCGCATGCCTTCCCCCATCAAATAATTGGATACTTTTTTGGGTTCTCCGGATATTCGGCCGGCCTCTTCAAACAAATCTGCCATGGTTTTACTTTGGGTAAGCAAATCAATATCATACGCCGGAATGGGATAGGTTGCCATAAAGCGTTTTTTCTTTGCATCGCGAAATTCCGGCTGCTCTTTCCTTACTTTTGCAATCCGCTCTTTGCTGACCTCTATGGGCAACAAATCCGGTTCCGGGAAATATCGATAATCCATCGCATCGTCTTTGCTTCGCATTACGTAAGAACTTCCTGTGGTTTCGTCAAAACGTCTGGTTTCCTGCTCTACTTTTTCTCCGTTTTCCAAAAGAGTAATCTGGCGCTTCTTTTCTGATAATATAGCCATCCGAATGGCAGAAAACGAATTCAGGTTCTTCATTTCTGTTCGGGTTCCCAGTTCTTTTTGCCCTTTCTTCCGTACCGATAAATTCACATCTGCCCGCATGGAGCCTTCCTGCAACTTGCAATCCGACACCCCTAGATAACGAAGATACATTTTTAGTTCTTCCAAATATTCAATAACTTCTTCTTCATTCTCCATGTCCGGCTCCGATACAATCTCCAAAAGTGGTACCCCCGCCCGGTTATAATCAATGCACGTCATCTGCGTTCTTTCCTCATGGAAAAGCTTTCCTGCATCCTCTTCCATGTGGATTTCATGAATCCGAATCTTCTTTTTTCCTTCCGCAATTTCCACATATCCGCCTTGGCAAATCGGGGAATACAATTGGGAGATTTGGTAATTTTGCGGATTGTCCGGATAAAAATAATTCTTTCGATCAAATTTACTAACGGATGAGATGTTACAGTGAAGCGCAAGCCCCACTGCAATGGCATACTCTAATACCTTTTGATTTAAGACCGGCAAAGTTCCCGGCATCCCCATACAGACCGGACAGGTGTGAGCATTCACCTCTCCGCCAAACTTTGTGCTGCAGTTGCAAAAAATCTTGGTTTTGGTAGCCAATTCCACATGAACCTCCAAACCAATGACTGTCTCATATTGTTCCATCACTTCCGGCGTAATTTCCTTGGTAACTGCCATCATAGCTTTGCATCCTCTCTGAATTTTTCCAATGAATAAGCAACCTGTATCAAAGCGGCATCTCGAAAACACCCGGTCATCAGTTGCACTCCCACCGGCATTCCGCTCTCATCCTGTCCAAAGGGAAGGCTGATGGCCGGCATACCTGCCAGATTTGCCAAAATCGTATAGACATCCTCCCGATACATCTGCAAGGGTTGGGACAGACTTTCTCCGATGGCAGAGGCTCCCTTTGGTGTCACCGGACTTAAAATCACATCATACCGCTCCAGAATTTCATCCAGTTCCTTTCGAATCAAACGTCTTCCCTGCTGTGCTTTGTGATAATATGCATCATAATATCCGGCAGACAAAGCGAAGGTACCCAGCATAATCCGCCTTTTTACTTCTTCGCCAAACCCTTCCCCTCTGCTCTTTTCATACAACTCATTGAGGTCGGAAAAGCCCTCCTTCCGGTATCCGTATTTTACTCCGTCATACCGCTCCAAATTAGAGCTCGCCTCTGCGTCTGCAATGATGTAGTAAACCGGTACTGCATATTTTAACATTGATAATTCTATGTTTTCTACAATTGCGCCCCGTTCCCTTAAAAGCAAGGCAGCCTTCTGCACCGCTTCTTTTTGCGCCGGATCCATCGCCGTTGCCGTCTCATCGATTAAAACAGCAACCCGTATGCCTTCTACGTCCCTGATAAGTCCTGCTTCCAGTGGCACATCCGGATTTCCCACAGCCGTTACATCTTTTCTGTCCGCTCCTGCAATGGTAGTTAAAAGCACCGTTGTATCCGCCACATTTTTCCCGATTACCCCCACTTGGTCAAAGGAAGAGGCATAGGCAATCAGCCCATAGCGGGAAACCATTCCGTAGGTGGGTTTCATTCCCACCACGCCGCAATGGGCCGCCGGCTGTCGCACCGAGCCGCCGGTATCCGTCCCCAGCGCCAAAAAACATTCTCCTGCTGCCACAGCTGCCGCTGAGCCACCGGAAGAACCTCCCGGAGTTTTGGTTTCATTCCAAGGATTCCCGGTTACACCAAAGTAGGAAGTTTCCGTGGTACTCCCCATTCCGAATTCATCCATATTGGTTTTTCCGATTAGGATAGCTCCGGCATTTTCCATCCGTTCCACCGCCGTAGCCGAATAGCCGGGCACAAAATCTCGAAGCATTTTCGAACCGCAAGTGGTGCGAAGTCCTTTGGTACACAAGTTGTCCTTGACTGCCACAGGCACTCCCGCCAAAGGATGGGTTAATTTCCCTTCCTCAATACCTTTTTGTACCACCTTTGCCTTTGCAAATGCATCCTCTTTATTTAAGGAAATGTAACAATGATACAAGGGTTCTTTTTTTTCGATTTGGTCAAATACCCATTCCAAGACTTCGGTTACTTTCACTTCTTTGTTTTTTATTTTTTCTCCCAACATTAGGGCGGTAATCTCTTTCATATGTTCTGCTCTTTTCCCGTTTTCCTTTTTCATTTCTTCTCTTTCATGACAATAATACTTTTCTGTTTCTTTACTATCTCATTCTTATTTTCATTCTCTTTTTGCTTGTTCTTATCCCTGCCGTCGTTTCTGCCTTTTGAATCCTAAAAAGTTTTCGGCACGCAGAAAAAATCGCCTTCTCTTAAGGTTGACGTTTGTTTTATTTCTTCTGCCGTCTGCTTCTTTTCTTTGTCCGTTCTGCCTTCGTCCGGGCGCATTCCGTTACACAAAGGATGCACATGACTCATGGCTTCTACCCCTTCCGTATCCAATTCATTCAACACTTCCATATATTCTAAAATTTCAGATAGGCTTTCGGTCATCTTTTCCTTTTCCGTCTTTGATAATTCTAATTTCGCCAATTTTCTCACATATTCCACAGTATCCGGTGTTACTTTTTCTGCCATTTCTTTTCCTTTCCAAATTCCCGTCCAAAACGAGAACTTTTCGCACCCATAACTTTGCAAGGCCAATTATACCACACTCCCTATGAATCTTCCACTTCGCATCCCTGCACGGAACGCCAAACCGCCCCTATCTCTTTCACAAACAACATGGTATTGACGCAAAAAGCATTATTTGTTAGCATACTTATGCAGTTTTTTATTCACTCCAAGAAAGGAATATCCGCTTTCCGCTCGGAACCTGCGGATAAAGAAAAACAAATGAAACGCGAAAACAAAGCTAAATTATCACTGATTGTATCCATGATTATCTTTGGTACCATCGGTTTATTCGTCAGAAACATCGATTTATCCTCCGGAGAACTGGCACTTTACCGTGCACTTTTAGCCATTCTCCTCATCGGACTTTATCTTATGCTAAGCAAGCAAAAAATACCTTTCGCTGATATCAAAAAGGAAATTCCCCTGCTACTTTTTTCCGGCATGGCAATGGGAATCAACTGGATTTTACTGTTTGAAGCCTATCGTTATACCACGGTATCGGTAGCCACCCTAAGCTACTATTTTGCACCGGTCATTGTAATTCTGGTATGTCCTTTCCTTTTCCATGAAAAAATGACCTTAAAGCAAATCATTTGTTTCATTATGTCTTCCGTAGGCTTGGTTCTCATTACCGGCATCGGCTCTCTGGACGGCAACCAAAATCATCTTCTCGGAATTCTATACGGCCTTGGTGCCGCAGTTTTCTACGCAACGGTTATTTTGCTAAACAAATTCATCAAGAACGTTTCCGGTATTTTTCGAACCTTTTTGCAATTCATCGCAGCTGCCATTATTTTAATTCCCTATGTTTTATTTACCGGCGGGTTTCATTTTGCATCTTTGTCCGGACAGGAGCTCCTATTTTTACTGATTGTGGGACTACTTCACACCGGCATCACCTACTGTCTGTACTTTTCCTCTTTGAAAGAATTGCCGGGACAAAAAGCTGCTATTTTAAGCTACATCGACCCTTTGGTAGCAGTTTTGATTTCTGTCATACTTTTAAATGAACCCATGACGGTTTCCCAAATCATCGGCGGACTTCTCATTCTGGGTTTCACCCTTTGGAATGAAATCAACCCATCCGCCCCTAAAAAGTCATAACCAAAATGAATATAGCGCAATACAAAAATCTGCCGGGGACACAGTTTGGTGTCCCTGACAGATTTTACTTTTTAGTAGCCGTAATATTCTTCGTTATTTTCTAACATTTGTACCAGCAGGTAAAATTCTTCTCTGTACTCATCCTCCAGCTCCATATTTTCCAAAGACTCCAATACGTGTTCTAAGCTGCCCTCACCGATATACTCACTGTTTTTTAATACCATGGCAAATTCCGCAACCGTAGCTGCAAAAAGGAAATCCTCAGACACTTCTTCGGTATATTGCTCCTCGCCGAAATAATATACCAACTCTATAGACTCCTCTTCTTCCGGCTCTTTATAGCGAATGGAGAGGCTAAGCCATTCTCCGCTCTCAATCGCTTCTTCGGATAAGGTACTGTCCTGATATCTAAGTTCTTCTATCACAGTGCCGCAGGTCGCCGGGACAATTTCATAAATAACCGTAACACTGTGACCTGCGCCGATTTCGCCTGCATCCCTGGTGTCATCTTCAAAATCTTCCGTTGTCAGCATCCGATTGTCATAACCAATCAAACGATATTCTGCTACTTCTGCCGGATTAAATTCCACCTGTAATTTCACATCCTTTGCAACAGTAACCATGGTAGCACCCAATTCTTCCACGAGAACCTTTTTCGCTTCCGTCATACCATCAATATACGAATAATTTCCATTTCCCGCATCTGCTAATGTTTCCATATTGGAATCACTGTAATTACCGGTTCCAAAGCCCAAGACCGAAAGGAACACTCCGCTTTCTCTCTTTTCTTCAATCAAATCCTCCAAATCACTTTGATTGGTGATTCCTACATTTAAGTCGCCATCCGTAGCCAGAATCACGCGATTATTGCCTCCCGGTATAAAATACTCTTCCGCCAACTCATACGCCGTAATGATGCCTTCCCCTCCATTGGTAGAACCGCCGGCTTCCAAACTGTTTAACGCATCCATAATTTCCTGTCTTTCGTCTCCTGTTGCTCCTTCCAGCACCACATCATTGGAGCTGGCATAGGTTACAATCGAAATCCTGTCATCTTCGTCCAGATTTTCTACCAAAAGGGAAAACGCCTGTTTTAACAAAGGCAACTTATCTTCACTGTTCATGGAACCGGAAACATCCAGCAAAAATACAATATTGGAAGCCGGTGCCTCGGAAAAATCAATTGCCTCGGTCTGTAAGCCCATAATCAAAAGTTTAGAATCTTCATTCCAAGGACAATCCCCAATGGTTGCCGTTACCGCAAAAGGTTCATTTCCCTCCGGAGTCTCATAGTCATAAGAAAAATAATTCACCATTTCTTCCGTCCTCACTGCACCTGCCGGAATGTCACTACAGGTATAGCCATCCATAATCATTCTTCTTACATTGGCATAGGATGCGGTATCTACATCCGCCGAAAAAGTAGAAACCGGACTGGCGGCTACTGACATAAAGCCATTCTCGGTTACCGCATCGTACTCTTCGGTATTATATACTACACCTCCCCCATTTTCGTAATACTCTACGGGATTACTCGCCTCACTGCACTGCACTTCCATCGTCACATCATAATAACTCTCTGCTTCCGCAGCACCGTCATACCCATAATCTCCTCCTGCTTCCATGGCATCGTCGCACCCATAATCTCCTCCTGCCGGAGACGTCTCTACATTCGGAGCCTCAGTCTGAACCCACGCCTCCGAACCGCACCCAAGCAGCAACGAGCTCACCATGGTTACTTCCAAAAACAACGCAAACAATCTTTTTTTCATAATAAAACCTCCCATCTGTTCTACACAGTTTTTACTTCTGTTGTAGATACGAATGAGAGGTTCCTTTTTTATGGTATTTTTATTTATTTTTTATTTCCAGTCCAAAATAATATAAACCGGTACTTCTGTTACGTTTTCTTCTGTCGGTAAATACCAGATTTCGTAGGTTACTCCTTCTTCCAAATCCTCGGCAACCACCAATTCTGCTTCCCCGCCAAACGCTTGTAATTCTTCTTCCGTTGCAAATCGCAAAAATACCAAGGTCGGATGCGGTTGTTCTACTCCATCCAAAAGAGTCATGTCAGCATAATAACCACTGATTTTTCCTTCCACATAAGAGGATTGGATTTCCACAGTCATTTCATTTGTCCATTCCTCCAAGTTTTCGGACTCCGAATCTTCCGATTGGGTTTCATTGGTTACCGGGACTTCTTGCGTAGTTCCTTCTGTTGCAGCATCTGTGTCCTCCGCCATTTCTTCTTCGGAATCATCCCCAGAAGTAACGACACTTTCCACATCTCCTACCCTTTCCTCAGGCATCGCAGAATCCGTTCCCATCTCCGATTCGTAATCTGCGCAGGGAGATCCTCCGACATCATAATAGCCGTCTTCCGCTGAGTTCTCCGTTTCGCTGTTGTTCATGGATAATCGCGGCAGTATTACAAAAAGCGGGAAAAGCAAGGCAAGGCAGATACCTGCTGCAAGAATTCCTGCGCTCCTAAAAAGAATGCGTTTCCAATTTTTCTTGCTTGAAACAGGCGCCTTCACACGCTCCTCTTTCTGTTCCAATAATTGTTCTTTTGTTTCCTCATTTATCATAATCGGTTCTTTCGACTCATTGGATGTGGATACCTCTTCTGAGATTCCGGCTTCAATTCGAGCCCAAAGATCCGGTAATTCACTATGCAATAATTCTTTGTATTCTGTTTCCAGATTCTTACTCATATCCACACCTCCTTAGCTTCTTAATTCCTTCCTGATAATTCCAGGTCACCGTTCCCATGGGAAGCTGTAATATTTCCGCAATTTCTTTAAACGTAAATTCTCCCATGATTTTTAGATTTATAATCTCTCTTTCCCGTGGCTTTAATTTCTCCAAAGCCTCCTTCAAGGATAAATCCGATATAACCTCCGTTTCCACGGAATGGGTGCTTTCTTCTTCCATCACCCTCTGCGACATCGCCACAATATTTCCTCTGTTTTCGGTATCTTCACCGTTCTCTTCCATTTCTCCCATCAATACTTCCCGCTTGTTTTTCCGCAAAAAGTCAATGGCCATGTTTCTTGCTATGGTTGCCAGATACCCCTTGTGCCCCCCGCCGGGTTTAAAATGCGCTGCCTGTTTCCACAGTTTTATGAAAAATTCGCTGGTCACATCTTCGGCGTTTTCTTTGTTTTGAAGCACACTCATGATTATGGAATACAAATACGGCAGATAAGCTTCATAGACTTCTTTTAGTGCAGACTTATCACCGTTTTGCATTCGCTCCATGCACTCCGCAAACTTTTCTTCTGTCACTGCATTTTCCTTTCCCCCATTTCGCCTTCTATGGTAGATACGAATGAGTATTTTATTTTTATGGATTTTTCTTTTCTTTTTTCCTTTTCCATAATAACATCATCATTTCCTTCACCGCAACCTATTTTCCTTATGCATTAAAAAAGCCCTTTCCTTATGATGGAAAAGGGCTTTTGCGTTTATTGAATTTCTAATACATCTTAGTCAAATAAAGAAATTTTATATTTTGCAGTTCTATAGAACTTATAAAACAATGTTCCGATTAAGGATACAATTACATATGCGGTGGAAAGAAATCCCATAATACACTCAATAATAATTAAAATATCTAATGCTAATTTCATTTTTTATACCTGACCTTTCTTTTTTCAATCAAAATTGTTTTTTCCATGCAAAACAGACCTATGAATCCATAGGTTGCTACTTGCTTGATTCCAAAGAAAAATCAGCTCTTTTTTCCGTCCGTATTGTGAATAAATCGAACAATCGCGGTATGTCCGTAAACGGTATCTTCCGTTTCGGTACACACAGCTTCCAAGACAGGGTCCGGAAAATCCGGCAATGAATCCTCTGTCAGATATGCTACTTGATGCCAGGAGAATCTGCGATTAATATTCCTTTTTACGGAATTGACATTTTCCGCCTGTTGTCTTCCTTCCAAGCGAACCGGAGCAGAAACTTCTCTCTCTCCGTAAGTCGCCTCCTCCATTCTGCAGTTCTCGGCAGTACTGATTTCCAAAGCACGAAAAGAAGAATCTGCTTTTGCAAATGAAAAGCACATTTCACAAAGCAATATCACAATGGTAAGAAAACGGCAGAAAAACTTACTGCGTCCGGATACCTCTTGCATCGCGTTCTCCCTTTCTCTTTGATAAGACACTTTTTTTATTATATACCTATTATATGAATCTTTCCAGTCATTTTGCGGTTGCTTTTTTTATTTTACACCCTCCTTTTGCGTAGTTTCGTTATCTGTTCTTGCTTGCAACAAGGTATTTACCTCTATCGGAATTTGCCTTCTTATGTTAAAATCAAATAAAAATCCTATCGGGTATTTGTTGGCAGCCTGACGCAATCCCCGGAAAGAGAGAATATCATGGAAATTGAACGCAAATTCTTAATTAAAGAACTTCCAACCAATTTAGATTCTTATGTTTTTCACGAAATTGAGCAGGGATATCTTACTACCAATCCGGTAGTTCGGGTGCGAAAAGAAGATTCCAATTACTATTTAACCTATAAAGGAAAAGGACTTTTAGCCAGAGAAGAGTATAATCTTCCCTTAACGCTGGAAGCGTATCAAACGCTGATAAAAAAAGCGGAAGGAAATATCATTCGAAAAAAACGATATCTCCTCCCCATAGAAGGCACAAGTCTAACCATAGAACTGGATGTCTTTGCCCCGCCTTTTGCATCACTCATCATGGCGGAGGTGGAATTTGACAGCATCGAAGATGCCGACGGATTCACACCGCCGGAATGGTTTGCAGAAGATGTCACCAACAATCCTGCTTATCATAACAGTAACATGGCAATGCGAAAGACTAATTTTTAATAAAGAAAAC
>JAZNKK010000017.1:0-3180 GCA_045578545.1 Lachnospiraceae bacterium | reverse complement strand
CTTCTCTTACACTTCTGCGGCTGTTCACAAGTCGCTGCTGCATAGTCATGTCCCAGCGCCGCTGTTTCACTCTTCCATCTCAAAAAATCACTATGACAGTTACAATAAACAGCAACTCCACCTTTCTCCGTACAGGTGGCTGCTACAGGCACTTCTGTCGTTGCCTTAGGATTTGAACACGCTTCCGCGCTCTCTCCTTTCCACATCGCTGCGAAAAGGATACTACATACCAGCAGGACTAGCCATGCCAGTTTTCTTGGTTTTCTTTTCGTTAACATCGTTGTCCCTTTCTTAAAATTCTTATGCGTTGGCGCTCTATAACTCTAAATTGAGTATAGTTCACCAATTAGTATTCTAACATGAATTCAATCCAAAAATAAATAGGACTTTTGACCTATTTTTCTTCCGAAAGAATTTGTTAAAACCTTATCAATACTACAATCATAAATATCACCCCCTTTTTTATTTTCTTCTACTATTTTCACCTTTTCCCATATTCTTTTCCGACTTTCATTTTTTGATATTATCATCTTGATAGTATTTATTTATATGATACTATCATTTCTACAATATGTCAAGTCTTTTTTAATACTTGTACATTTTCTTTTCCTCTTCGCCTTTTTTCACTGTTTTTTCACCGTTTTCCCGCGCCTTTCCCATTGACTCGCCCTCTAATTAATGCTATACTTATTTTTTGTTAGAAAATGGGAGCTTTTGAAAGGAGTCTTTAAAACAAATGAAAAAAATAGTATCCGTACTGGCCGTATTTTCGCTGATTGCCTGCTTTTTTGCGGGTTGTTCCGGTTCCGGTACTTCAAAGAAATTTTCTGTTGTCACTACGATTTTCCCAGTGTATGACTGGGTAAAACAGATTTCCGGTGATGCTATGGCGGATATTGAATTGACCATGCTGCTTGATAACGGAGTCGACCTTCACAATTACACGCCGACCGCTGCAGACATCATTACCATCTCCTCCTGCGATTTATTCATCTATGTGGGTGGCGAGTCCGATAAATGGGTGGATGATGTTTTGGCGAATGCTACGAATAAAGATATGGTTGTAATTAATCTTTTGGAGGTTCTTGGTGACAAGGCACTATGTGCCGAGGATTTAGAGGGCATGGAGCATACTCACGACCATGGAGAAGAGGGGCATGAGGAACACGACGGTCATGACCATCACGACCATGCAAAGGACGAACACGTTTGGCTGTCGCTGAAAAACGCGGCTTTCTTCTGTAACTATATTGCGGACAAGCTTCAGAGCATTGATGCCGGCAACAAAGATATCTATGCTGCGAATACTGCTTCCTATGTAGAAGCTCTTACCGCTTTAGACGAGGAGTACCAAGCTGCTGTCACCGAAGCTTCGAGAAACACCTTGCTGTTCGGCGACCGTTTCCCGTTCCGTTATTTAGCTTCCGATTATTCTCTTCATTGCTACGCCGCTTTCTCCGGATGCTCTGCCGAAAGCGAAGCTAGCTTTGAAACCATTGCATTCTTAGCAAAGAAAGTGGACGAGCTCAACCTTACTACCGTTCTTACTATCGATAATGCGGATAAAAAGGTGGCTGAAACCATTATCGCCAGCACACAGGCAAAAAATGCTGCGATTTTATCTTTGAATTCCTTACAGGCAACCACCTTGGCGGATGCCAAAAACGGTGTTACCTATTTGAACATTATGAAAGAAAATTTAGAAACGCTTACTAAGGCGCTGAACTAAGGAGGCAACCACATTGGCGCAACTGACTTGTACTGATTTAACTTTGGGCTACGAATCCAAAGTCATCTTGGAAAATCTCAATTTTTCCATTGATTCCGGAGATTTTCTCTGTATTCTTGGGGAAAACGGTTCCGGAAAATCAACCCTGATGAAAACACTGCTTCACCTGCTTCCGCCCCTTGGCGGAACCATTGTAACCGATGCTTCTCTGAACGCAAACGATATCGGTTATCTGCCGCAGCAAACCTTCGTGCAAAAGGATTTCCCGGCCTCCGTGGAGGAAATTGTTCTTTCCGGCTGCCAAGGGCATTGCGGCATGCGGCCATTTTATAACAAGACCGAAAAGAAACTGGCAGAGGAAAACATGGAGCGCATGAACATTCTTCCTCTTAGAAAGCGTTGCTATCGCGAGCTTTCCGGCGGACAACAACAGCGTGTGTTGCTGGCCAGAGCCTTATGTGCCACAAGAAAGCTTCTGCTCTTAGACGAACCGGTTACCGGCTTAGATCCGAAGGCTACCATCGAGATGTACCGGTTAATCGAAAGCCTGAATAAAAAGGATCACATTACCGTTATCATGATTTCCCATGACATAGCGGCCGCGCTGCAATACGCAAGCCACATTCTTTATTTAGGAAAGGAAGTATTCTTTGGGCCGACAGAGGAATGCCTGAAAAAAGAGTATTTTCGAAACCTGTTAGAAACGAAGGGAGGAAACCAAGAATGACACTTTTCCAAACCCTCGGTAATTACTTACAATATCCTTTTGTGCGGTATGCCCTAATCGTTGGTGTCCTGATTTCTCTGTGCTCTTCGATTTTAGGTGTTACCCTCGTGCTAAAGCGATTATCCTTAATTGGCGACGGTCTGTCTCGTGTTGCCTTCGGCTCCATGGCGATAGCCGCCATCGTGGGACTTACCAACGAGATGCTTTTGGTCCTGCCGGTAACAATTATTTGTGCGGTTACGCTGCTTTGTACCGGCCAGAATTCCAAAATGCAGGGCGATGCTTCCATTGCAGTATTGTCCGTTTCCGCACTTGCCATCGGCTATTTGTTAATGAATGTCTTCCCGACGTCCAATAATGTATCCGGTGACGTGTGTACCACCTTGTTCGGTTCCACCTCAATCCTGACACTTTCCAAAACCGATGTAACCCTTTGCATCGTACTGTCCGTGATTGTGGTTATAATGTTTGTACTCTTGTATCACAAAATATTTGCCATTACCTTTGATGAGAGCTTTTCCAAGACCACCGGCACAAAGGTACGCCTGTACAATCTGCTGTTGGCAACCATTATTGCAATCATCATTGTACTTGCCATGAACTTAGTGGGCTCCCTGCTTATTTCGGCACTGGTTATCTTCCCGGCACTCTCTTCCATGCGGGTGTGCAAATCCTTCCGGGCCGTAACCATTTGCTCCGCTTGTGTGTCCGTTTGTTGTTCCCT
>JAZNKK010000016.1:0-91673 GCA_045578545.1 Lachnospiraceae bacterium | reverse complement strand
AATGAGGGGGTAGTAATAATGAAGAAAAGTAAAATGCACAGGCTTGATAAAATTATGCTTGGCGGAATGGGCGTTATTGGATTAATCGGGCCACTGCTTGATTTTGTTATCATAAGAAAGGTTAATTTTCCGGTGTATTCCATTGCAAGTGTTTATGCCTCCTATGGATTATGGATTATTCTTTTGATATATTCGTTGCTTAAATGTAAAGGGGAACCGGAGAAACCGCAATTTGTCAGGTGGTATATTGGCTTTGTCATACCATATATGCATATTGTGTTTGTAATTTTCGGTTTTGTGATTGCTATAATATTAGCGAAGCTCTTAAATTTATGATGCAAAATTAACAATAGAAATAGTTCTTGCATTTCTATACATTTCGTAATAGAATAACCATGTTTGCAGAAACTGTTTGTTTTTGCAGAAAATACAATTTCATATTGATGAAACAAAAGGAGGAGAAGCATGAAAAAAGGAAAGAGACTTCTTAGTCTGATTCTGGTAATGCTTATGACTACGACTATTGCACTGGGCGGATGCGCAGGCGACAAGGCAGGAGGCACTTCTTTTAACGATTCAATTACCATCGGTATTCCGCAGGATTTGGATGACAGTCTTGACCCGCATGTGGTAAGCGCGGCAGGAACTAGAGAAATTCTGTTTAATATCTACGAGGGATTATTAAAATATGATTCCACCGGTAGTTTGAATTGCGCCATAGCCGAATCGTACGACATAAGCGAAGACAATGTAACTTATACGTTTACTTTAAGAGAGGGCGTAAAATTCCATGATGGAAGTACGGTAACGGTGGAGGATGTCATCTATTCAATCGAACGCTGTGCCGGAACATCAGAGGAAGAGCCTTTGGTGCCGGCATTTTCTAATATTGCAGAAATCAGTGCACCGGACGAAAGAACGGTGGTTATCGTGTTAAACGCGCCGGATACGGAGTTTTTGGCAGCCCTGACAAGTGCCGTTATCCCCGCAAGCAATACGGATGTGGAGAATAATGTGATTGGTACCGGTCCTTACCGGTTTGTTTCCCGTACCCCCCAGGAATCTGTTGAACTGGTGGCCTTTGAGGAGTATTGGGGCGAGAGAGCTCATATTACCAATATCACTTTGAAAGTCTGCTCCAATGCAGATGCCGTGGTAATGGAACTTTTGGGTGGCTCCATTGATATGTATTGCCGTATCACATCTTCCCAGGCGGCAGAGCTGGCAGGCAGTCAGTATCAGGTGCTGGAAGGAACCATGAATTTGGTGCAGGCAATGTATTTGAACAATGCAGTAGAGCCCTTTGATGATGTGAGAGTGCGTCAGGCACTTTGCTATGCGATTAATCCTCAGGAAATTATGGATTTTGTTTCCGACGGACAGGGAACGGAAATCGGTAGCAGCATGTTCCCGGCATTCTCCAAATACTATATGGAAGAGTTGAATCATGTATATGACCAGGATTTGGACAGAGCAAGAGAACTTTTGGCAGAGGCAGGATATCCTGACGGATTTACCTTTACCATGACCGTACCTTCCAATTACCAGCCCCATATCGACACGGCCCAGGTATTGGTGGAGCAGTTAGAAGCAATCGGTGTTACGGCAGAGATTAACCTGGTTGAATGGGACACATGGCTTTCCGATGTCTATGTGGGAAGAAACTTTGAATCCACCGTAGTGGGTGTGGATGCGTCCGAACTTACGGCCAGAGCGCTTCTTGAGCGTTTTACTTCCGATTTCGGAAAGAACTTTATTAACTTTAATTCTGCCGCATACGATGAGGCATTTGCAAATGCCATCAGCACTACGGATGATGCACTTCAGACGCAGTATTACCAGGAGTGTATGACCATTTTGGCAGAGGAAGCAGCAAATGTTTATATTCAGGATTTGCCTACCTTTGTGGCAATCAATGAAAATATCGGCGGTTATGAATTCTATCCGCTTTATGTACAGAATTTTGCAAGTTTATATATTATTGAATAGTCTTGTAATGTAATTAAATTAAATCAAAAAAGATACCATAGGAGGGTGTAAATATGCGTTATTTTGTGAAAAAGTTTTTTTCCATGGCAGCAACACTTTTCCTGGTATCTTTTTTGGTTTTTGCCGCTTTTGAAGTGATTCCGGGAGATGTTGCGGTATCCATGCTGGGAACCAATGCGACGGAAAGCACGGTGGCGGCCCTTCGGGAAGAACTTGGCTTAAACCGGCCGTTTCTTACCCGTTTTTTTGAGTGGATCGGAAGTTGCCTTAGCGGCGATTTCGGCGAATCCTACAGCTATCATATGCCGGTGTGGGAGATGATTTCGGAGAAGATTCCCATCACCATGACCATGGCATTGATGTCCTTTTTGATTACGGTGGCCGTATCCATCCCCCTTGGGGTGTATCTGGCAAAGCATGCCGGCAGCAAGGTGGATAAAGGGATGTATATGACGAACCAGGTTGTGATGGCGGTGCCTTCGTTTTTCATGGGAATTATTTTTACTTACTTTTTCGGATTGGTGCTTCGCTGGTTTGTCCCCGGTGGGTTTGTGTCCTATGACAAGAGCCTGACCGGCTTTTTGGGGTATCTGATTTTCCCTTCCATTGCCATTGCCCTTCCGAAGATTGCCATGACGGTAAAGCTTCTTCGAAGCTCCATTTTGACGGAATCCAAAAAGGATTATGTGCGGACGGCGTACAGCAGGGGAAACAATACAACGGAAGTGTTGTACCGGCATGTGTTGAAAAATGCCATGATTCCGGTCATCACCTTCCTTGGTATGACGTTTACCGATATGGTGGCAGGAAGTATTGTGGTGGAGCAGGTCTTCAATATTCCGGGGCTTGGCAGAATTTTACTAACCTCCATTTCCAACCGGGATTATCCGGTGGTGGAAATCATTATTTTGTTTATTGCATTGCTGATTATGGTAGTTAATTTTGCAGTGGATATCCTTTACCGCTATCTGGACCCCAGAATACGGGAGCAGCAGAGCGGACGAAAAGAGAGCGGAAAGGAGGAGAAGTAAATGAAGAGGAAATGGAATTTTAATTTTACGGTGGGCCTCATCTTGACTTCCGTCATTCTTCTTTTGGCGCTGGTTGGAATATTCTTTACGCCCTATGACCCGGATGCCATGAATGCTTCATTAAAGAACACCGGAGCCTCCCTCCTTCATCCCATGGGGTGCGATAATTTCGGAAGAGATATTTTCAGCCGGGTTATGATCGGAATCCGAAATACCTTTTTGATTTCTCTTGCCACGGTTACCATAGGTACGGTGGTGGGCGTGCTTCTTGGGGCATTTACCGGGTATTTTGGAGGTATTGTGGATGAGATTTTTATGCGGATTAATGATGCGTTGTTTGCCTTTCCCAGTATTTTGCTGGCGCTGGTAATTATCGGTTTGCTTGGGCCTAAGACCGTCAACGTCATGCTGGCTCTTGGGATTGCCTTTATTCCCAGCTTTGCAAGAATGGTCCGCTCCGAATACATGAAACAAAAGAACTTGGATTATGTGAAAAGTGCAAGGCTCATGGGAGCTTCGCATTTTCGCATTATGTTTGTCCATATTTTGCCCAATATCCTGCCGGTGCTGTTATCCTCCGTCATGATTGGATTTAACAATGCGGTACTGGCGGAAGCGGGGTTAAGTTACCTGGGAATCGGTATTCAGCCGCCGGATGCATCCCTTGGACGGATGCTGTCGGAATCCCAGACATACCTGTTTTCCAATCCCGGAAATGCAGTTTTTCCGGGACTGGTCATCGTTATTTTGGTGCTTGGATTTGCTTTGATGGCGGAAGGACTTACGGAATCTGACCATTAAGCACAAAGGAAATGCAGGAGGAAATTATGCTGCTGGAAATTAAGGATTTGACAATTGAATTTCACGATCACAGTCTTCCGGAAACCGTGGTGGAGGAAGTGGATATCTGTCTGGACGAAGGAGAAATCCTTGGTATCGTTGGTGAATCCGGTTCCGGAAAATCCATGACGGCCCTGGCGGTAGCCGGTCTTTTAAATCGTAAGGACATGGAAAAAAGAGGCGAGATTTTCTTTGACGGAAAAGAACTTCTTTCCATGAACCGGAAGGATTTGCGTTCACTTCAGGGAAATGACATCAGTGTTATTTTTCAGGAACCCATGACAGCGCTGAATCCTACCATGAAAATCGGAAAGCAGGTGGAGGAAAGTCTTCGCATTCATTTTGATATGTCAAAGGAAGAGCGGAGGAAACTGGCGATTTCCTGGCTAGACAAGGTGGAACTGCCGGATCCGGAGCGGGTCTATGAAAGCTATCCCCATGAATTGTCCGGCGGTATGCGGCAAAGAGTGATGATTGCGGCGGCCATGGTATCAGAGCCCAAACTTTTGATTGCCGATGAACCTACCACTGCGCTGGATGTGACGGTACAGGCTCAGATTATTAAACTTTTGAAGAAATTAAACGAGGATAAAAAAATTGCAATTATGTTTATTTCCCACGATTTAAGCTTAATCCGACAGATTTGCGACCGGGTGGTGGTAATGCAGGACGGAAAAATCGTGGAGCAGGGAAAATGCAGGGACATTTTTGAATGCCCGAAGGAAGACTACACCAAACGGTTAATCGAAGCAATTCCCAAAGTGGAATTATAATGGAGCAGGCCATGGGAGAAATTTTAAGAGTTACGGACGTAAGCGTATCGTTTTATCAGAAAAAAACAGAAAAAAAGGTTTTACAGAAGGTTTCCATGCATATGAATGCAGGGGAAATCTTGGGACTTGCCGGAGAGAGCGGCTGTGGAAAATCCACCTTGGCAAAGGCGATTGTGGGGCTGGTTACCCCGTATGAGGGGGAAATTTCCTGCCTTGGGAAGAAGCCTCAGATGATTTTTCAGGACCCCTACAGTTCATTAAATCCGGCCAAAACCGTATCCTGGTTGTTGCAGGAGCCTTTGAAATTGAACACGGATTTGGATAAGGCAACCCGGGAACAAAAAGTAGCGGAAATGATGGAACTGGTGGGCTTGGAAGAGAATTTACTCATCCGAAAACCGGGAGAATTATCCGGTGGGCAAAGGCAAAGAGTGTGCATTGGTATGGCGCTGATGCAGAATCCGGAAATTTTGATTGCTGATGAACCGGTTTCTGCACTGGACGTCACCATTCAGGCGCAGGTATTGGCCCTTTTAAAACGAATCCAAAAGGAAAAGAAGGTTGCCATTTTATTTATTTCCCATGATTTAAGGACGATGTACCATTTTTGTGATAGAATAATGATTATGAAAAACGGTAAAATCGAGGAGGAGGGGGAACCTTCCTCCTTATACCGAAATCCTGCAACGGAATACACCAAGCTTTTATTGGAGAGTGCCGGAATTGTGTGAGAATGTAAGGTAGAAGAAAATATAAAAAAACAGGAAGAAGTTCAGGAAAAAGCAAGATGATGTTACAGAAGTTTTACCCGGATGAAACAATAGAATCCACCTATGGGATTGACTTTTCGGCGCTTTACGAGGAAGGCTACCGTGGAGTGATTTTTGATATTGACAATACTTTGGTGCCTCACGGGGCCCCTGCAGAGGAAAAAAGCATAGCCCTTTTTGAAACATTAAGAAGCATCGGTTTTCACCATATGCTCTTATCGAACAACAAAGAACCCAGGGTGAAGTCCTTTGCTGATGCGGTAAAGAGCGAGTATATTTATAAGGCGGGAAAACCCGGAATAAAAAATTATAACAAAGCCATGGAGCGGATGGGCACTACCACGGACAATACCTTATTTGTAGGGGACCAGTTGTTTACGGATGTCTATGGTGCAAAGAGGGCCGGAATCAGAAATATTTTAGTATCCCCCATTCACCCCAAGGAAGAAATACAGATTGTTTTAAAACGCTATTTGGAACGGATTGTTCTTCGTTCCTATGAAAAGCAAAAAGCAAAGGAGAAATAGCAGGTGGCTGATATCAATGCAAAAACAAAGCTTTTATGCCTTTTGGGAAATCCGGTGGAGCATTCTTTGTCGCCGGTGATTCATGAAAGTTTGTCAAAGATAAAGGAACGTAACTTTTCCTATATGGCTTTCCGGGTGGAGGAAGAGGCTTTGGGCGATGCGGTAAAAGGCTTGACTGCCTTAGGTGCCAAAGGGGCGAATGTTACGGTGCCGCATAAACGCGCCGTGATGGAATATTTAAAGGAAATTGACGAAAAAGCGTCGCTGATTGGCGCGGTGAATACGCTAGTTCCCGTCCCGGGCGGCCTAAAAGGGTATAATACGGATATGCCGGGACTTTGGCGCGCCATGGAATACGACGGGATTACCTTAAAAGGAAAGAATGCAGTGGTAATTGGTGCCGGCGGTGCTTCTAACGCGGTGCTTTGTATGCTGTTGGAAGCAGGCGCTAAAAATATTTTACTGTTAAACCGCAGTAAAGAAAAAGCCCTTTCCCTTGCGGAGCATTTTATGACTGCCTATCCGGAGCGAAAGATTACAGTAGCTTCCTATGAAGAAAAGTATTTGGAAAGAATGGATGAGATTGGTGGCAATGAAAAGTGGCTGGCCATCCAGGCGACCAGCGTGGGAATGCATCCCAACGTAACGGTTTCCGCCATTGAAAATCCTGCCTTTTATGAAAAAATAGAAATTGGCTATGACCTTATTTTTAATCCGGCCAAGACAAAATTCATGGAGCTGGTGGAGGCGCAGGGCGGAAAAGCATTTAACGGACTGAAAATGCTTTTGTTCCAAGGGATTATGGCGTACGAACTTTGGACCGGAGAAACGATAACGGATGAGGACGCAGCATTGGTGCTGCAAAAGTTAGAGGAAACAAGATGAGCGGAATTGTATTAATCGGCTATATGGGCTGCGGCAAAAGTACCGTGGCTAAGTTACTTGCCCGGCGGTGCGGGAAGAAACTTTTGGATGCCGACAGTGAAATTGAAAAAGAACAGGGGCGAACCATTTCCGATATTTTTTCTTCTCTCGGAGAAGAGGCGTTTCGGAATATGGAAACGGAGTATTTAAGGAAAATTGCCGCGTTGGAGGAGGATGTTATTTTATCCACCGGCGGCGGCATGCCGCTTCGAAAAGAAAATGCAGAGCTGATGAAGAACATCGGGAAAGTGATTTATTTAAAGACCGGAGAAGATGTGATTTTTGACAGAGTGCAAAAGGATACCTCCAGACCGCTGTTGCAGGATGCGGACCGGAAGAAAAAGATTCACGACATGCTTTGCGTGAGAGGACCGATTTATGAGGCGGCGGCAGAGGTAATAATCCGAACCGATGACAAAACGCCGGAGGAAATCGCAGATTATATCTGTCGAATAGGAGGAGAGAAATGGAATTAGGAGTTCTTTTAGCAATTATTTTTGGCGGTGTTTCCCTGCTTTTTATGGTGATTTCCATTCCCTTTTTTATGCATAAAAAGTCTTTGGTGGCAAAATGCAGCGAAAAGACGGAAGGAAGAGTGATAGAGTACAAAAAATTAGCAATGGGAGACAATACGCGTCATGCTATTACCCCGGTTGTGGAATTTGATGCAGACGGAAAATCTTACCGGGCATATCGGCATTACCGGGGATGTAAAGTGGTATCCAAAGCGTTGCCGGAGGGAAAAAAGGGAGAAGATTTGGAAGCGTTTTCCGTTACGGAAAAGGATATGTTTCAGCGAATCCGTTATGCCGGGATGTTTTATGCATATCAAAGCACGGCAAATGCGCTGTGGCCGTTGGGAAGTACTCTTCCTGTGGTGTATAATCCGAAGAAACCGAAGCAGGCCTACGTGGAAAAAGTAGTCGTAGTCAGTGATATTGCCGGAATCGTACTTTTGTCGGTGGGCGCATTGTTTCTGGTGATTGCTGCTATTTGTTTCTTTGTTGGTTAGGAAGGAGATAAACTATGAAAATACTGATTATCAACGGCCCGAACCTTAATTTTCTCGGAATCCGGGAAAAGGAAGTTTACGGCACGGAAAATTACGATACTCTTCTTCAGATGATTGGGGAAAAAGGCCAGAAAGAAAACTGTCAGATTGAGGTATTTCAGTCCAATCATGAGGGTGCTATTATTGACCGTATCCAGGACGCATACGAGGATGGTACTGAAGGAATCATTATCAATCCCGGTGCTTACACTCATTACAGTTATGCGATTCACGATGCGTTAAAGAGTGTGTCCATGCCCAAAATTGAAGTACATATTTCAGATATTACCAAAAGAGAGGCATTTCGCAGTATTTCCGTGACTGCACCGGCCTGTGACAAACAGATTTACGGCGAAGGATTGCAGGGGTACCTGCATGCCATTGATATTCTTTTGGAAAAGAAGAATGGATAATCCGACGGAAAAAGTAAAAAAACAGTTGAAAAATAGTGGTTTATAGTATAAACTAATAAAGAATTATTTCGTGAAGACAATTTAGGAGGATACAAGAATGATTTCTGCAGGTGATTTCAGAAATGGTATTACCATCGAATACGATGGCAATGTTTTTCAGATTATTGAATTCCAGCATGTTAAACCGGGAAAGGGCGCAGCTTTCGTTAGAACAAAGCTGAAAAATATTAAGAGTGGCGGTGTAGTAGAAAAAACATTCCGTCCCACTGAAAAATGCCCTCAGGCACGTATTGATAGAAAAGAAATGCAGTATCTGTATGCAGACGGTGATTTGTACAACTTTATGGATACAGAAAACTATGACCAGATTGCATTGAATCAGGAAACCATCGGAGATGCCCTGAAATTTGTAAAAGAAAATGAAATGGTTAAAGTATGTTCTCATAACGGTAATGTATTTGCAATTGAACCGCCTTTGTTTGTAGAATTGGAAATTACAAACACAGAACCCGGATTCAAAGGTGATACAGCAACCGGTGCAACCAAGCCCGCTATCGTAGAAACCGGAGCTCAGGTTATGGTTCCTTTGTTCGTTGAACAGGGTGAAGTGATTAAAATCGATACCAGAACAGGAGAATACTTAAGCCGTGTATAATGCGGTAATAGTGTAACTGAATTTTTATCAGGCTTTTAAGACAATGAGTGTATGACATTCATTGTCTTTTTTGTTTTGACTTGAGTTCGGAGGGAAAAGAAAAAATAAAAAATCAGGAGGAAAAGTAATCAAAGCAAGACAGAGGCTTTTGTGATTACATAAAAAAATTATGGAAACAAAATGGATGGAAACATTTGAGGAATTTGCAGAAAAAATAAAGGAAAGTCTGGAAGATTTTTTTATGACAGACAAGAAGGTTCGTATTTCTAAGGTAAAAAAGAACAATGGTGTCATTTTATGCGGAATTACAATCCTTGGAGAAAATACGAACATTTCACCGACCATATATCTGGAAGAATATTATGAGAATTACAGAACAAAAAAACAGTCCATAGGAGAAATCGTGATGGATATTATTCGTATCAATGACATGCATGGAGACAGCGTTTCCGTCAATATGGATTTTTTCACGGATTATGAAAATGTGAAAGATAAGATTGCATTTAAACTGGTAAATACAGAAAAAAATACGGAATTATTAAAGGAGATTCCGTCGGTTCCCTATTTGGATATGTCCATTATTTTTTATTACATCATGGAGAGTGAAGTTTTTGGAGATGCCAGTATTTTGATTTATCACAATCATATTAAAATGTGGAATGTGACGGTGGAGGAACTTTATGAGGCTGCACTTGTTAATACGCCGCTACTTTTGCCAGCGAAGATTAAATCCATGGAAGAGGTTATGCGGGATATAATTAAAGAAGATATTTTGCAACATTGCGACAATTATATGGAACAGTTTGGGGTATCGGTGGATGAAATTCCGGAATATCAAAACAAAGAAGATTGGATTACGCCGGTTACAGATAAAATGTTAGGACAGATTTTTGAAGAAAAGAATGCCTGTCCGATGTACGTTCTGACCAATCAAAAGAAGTTATTTGGGGCGGCCTGCATGACCTATCAGGGCGTGTTAAAAGAGTTTGCAGGAAAAGTAAATGATAATTTCTTTGTATTGCCTTCCTCTGTGCACGAAGTAATACTAATTCCGGATGGAAACTTTGAGTCACCAAAGCGATTAGAGGATATGGTGAAAGAAGTAAATGAGTCACAGGTAACAAGGGAAGAAGTTCTGACGGATTCGGTATATTTTTATTGTAAGGATACAGAGATTTTGGCAAAAATATAGTGAAAAGGGTGGTGTTATTGATTGAAATGACAAAGAAGACTTTTACATTAAAAAAAGAACAATAAAACCATTAAAACGGAGAGTGTGTACGAAACTAGACAAAGTAAAAAAAGTGTGATATTATTATCAAGGCTTAACAAATATGTAATAAATGCGTAATATCTAAAGGGATGTACCATTTTGACATAGTGTTAAGTGGAAGATAATATGCACTCGTAGTCTAATGGATAGAACGAAGGCCTCCGACGCCTTTAATGCAGGTTCGATTCCTGTCGAGTGCATTTTTTCTTAAAAAAGAGAGGTATTATAATAGGTTATGAGTAAGAAGAAAAGAGGAAAACGTTCCGTAGAACATGCGAACGAACCCAAAAAGCCGGAAAACATTTCGGAAGAAATCATTACCAAAGAGGCTCCCGTAGAGGAGGAAGCAGAGCAGAATTCGGTTTCAGAAGAAGATTTGACAGTGGCTTGCGAGGAAGAAAGTTCTGCAAAGGACAATTTGGAAGAAGGCAGTGGGGATGCCGATTCGGAAGCAAAAGAAATCCAGGAAGTATTGGAAGATGTTTTTGCAGAGGAGTCAGATGCAGAAGAAACCTACGAGGAGACTTGTGTAGAGGAACCTTATACGGAAGAGACGTACGTGGAGGAACCTTATACGGAAGAGTTTGATTCAGAAGAACCTTATACGGAAGAGTTTGATTCAGAAGAATCTTATGTCGAGGAAGCTGATTTGGAGGAAGAAGAGGCTTTCACAAATCGTAAGGAAAAGAAAGAACGAAATGCGGAATTATTGAGTGAAAGAAGAAAATCCTCGGTATTTGAAAAGGAGTTAACCCATACGGAGAGCAAAGATGGCGAATTCATGGAATTTTTGTCAGAGTCCGGACAGCGTTTTGCAGGTTGGGTTAAGAAAAATAAAATTGTATGTGCATGGATTGTAGGAGCAATTGTCATTATCATTTTGTTTGCGGTATTTTTGTCTGCCGCATTCGGGGAAAAGGATGGTTCTGCCATGGTTTCCGGAAATGGTGTTTCGGAGAATGCTCCCTCTGCGAATTTACTTCCGGATGCGGAAGAACCCCTTAGAGAAAATGAATATCCTGAAGTGAATGAGCTGGTAAATGCTTATTTTGCAGCAGTTCAGGCCAATGATATTGAAACACTTCGTAGTATTCGAAGCTATATTGACACAGTAGAAACAGTTAAGTTTGAAGTTAAGAGCCGTTACATTGAAGCCTATCAGAATATTACCTGTTATACCAAAACGGGTCCTTTTGAGAATTCCTGGATTGTATATGTATGTTATGATGTGAAGCTTTATGATTGGGAACAGTTAGCCCCCAGCCTTTTGACTTTGTTTGTGTGTACTAATGAAAGCGGTGAATTGTACATTTATTCCGGCGAGTTTGATGAAAATGTTGCAAACTATATTTTAGCAACAAATGCGCAGGGGGATGTAGAGGATTTATTTAACCGTGTGGATACGGAGTACAGCGAGGTCATGGATGCCAATGCTGATTTCGCGGCTTATATGAATGCGCTGAATGAAGTAATTAAGAATGAAGTCGGGGAACTTTTGATTGCAGAAAGCGACCAAACCGTCACGACCAGTGAGAATGAAGCGGTCAGTGATAATACAGTTTCCGAAAACACGACAGAAGAGGAACCCCAGCAGACGGAAGAAGAGGAGGGACCTTTTGAGGTAGAGGCAACAACAACAGTAAATGTCAGAGCTTCCGACAGCGAAGAGGCTGACCGAATCGGACAGGTTGCCGGTGGTACAGTACTTTTGTGTAACGAACAGTTAGCGAATGGTTGGAGCCAGATTGTGTTTGAAGAGGCAGAAGATGGCATCGGCTATATTAAATCGGAATATCTTACGGTTCTTGGGGAGGACACATCGACTCCCACCCAGTCAGCAGATGGTGTAGAAACCAACGGTTCTGTTCGAGTGACTGACACCGTGAATATTCGAGCTACTGCAGATATCAACGGAGACAGAGTCGGCGTAGCATATCAGGGGGAAACCTTTGAAGTGGTAGGCGATACGGATGGTGAATGGATTCAGATCGTTTACGACGGTCAGCTTGCATACATCAATGCAGACTATATTGAATAAAGAGAAATAGTGAATAAGTATAAAAAAATCCCATCTTTGACATAATGAGGTTGAAGATGGGATTTTTTATGGAAAAATAAGTGTATTGTCAAGTGAAGAACGTATTAACACGTTTTGAACAATAACCAGAAAGATTGGCATATAAAAAAGGAGGAGAGGGCATATGAAAAGAGAAAAAAGAGACGATATCGGGTTGTTGCGGGAAGTGGTAAAAAATTTGGATGTGATGATATACATGTTGGAGGAAATTCAAGAAAGGACAGAAGATCTTCGATTAAAACAAAGCATCGGAAAGCAAATCACCGGATATATAGAGCAAAATTATCGTATCAAAGAAAAAATGACGGAATATCCGGAAGTATCCTATTCGAGAACCGTTTTGGAGGAATGGAAAGAAAAGTTAGAATATCGAATTCCGCTTCTGTTTAATCTTAGTAATGAAAAAATTTTAGAGACATTGGTGGTTTTGAAAACAAAAAGGCAGCTCCGTTTAAAGAGTGCCTTACTTCGTTTTAATTATGCGGGAAAAGCGGTAACCAAACTGGTGATTGATTTACTGCATTTTCAGGAGCAATCCATTTTAGAATTAAAAAAATATGTTTAGATACCGGTATAGTCCAGCGCATTATTTAAAAAAGAACGTAACACAGGACTTTTCGGGTTGTTAAAGACTTCCTCAGAGGGACCGTACTCTTCGATGACACCATTCGACATGAAAATGATTTTGTCTGCTACGTTTCTTGCAAATTCCATCTCGTGAGTAACGACAATCATGGTGGTGTCCGAGGATTTTAAGCTACGGATTACCCGAAGAACCTCCTTTGTTAATTCCGGATCAAGGGCGCTGGTGGGTTCGTCAAAGCAAAGAATGTCCGGTGTCAGCATAAGGGCTCTGGCAATAGCCACACGTTGCTGTTGTCCGCCGGAAAGCTCGCAAGGATAGGAATCTTTTTTGTGAAGTAAATCCACACGTTCCAAAAGGGAGAGTGCTCGACTTTCAATTTCCTTATGTATGGCGACTTTGTTTTTCTTATAATTTGCTTTGTCTTCTTTTGCAGAAAGAATTGCAGCAAGCATCAGATTGCCAAGAACCGTATATTGGGGGAAAAGATGGAAGGATTGAAACACCAGGCCAAAATACAGGCGGTTTTTCCGAATTTGTTTGGATGATTTTAATTTTGTGTCGGAACCGCGAAACAAAGTATTTCCATCTACCTCAATGATACCGTTATCCGGAGTTTCCAAAAAATTAAGGCAACGAAGCAGGGTGGTTTTACCGCTGCCGGAAGAACCGATGATAGCAAGGACTTCTCCCTTTTGCAAAGAGAAACTGACTCCCTTTAATACTTCCGTGTTTCCAAATGATTTTACTAAATTTTGAACCTCTAATAATGCCATGTTCTTTCCTTTCTTAACTATAATAGCGATTCAAGTTTTGCTCAATACGGTTAAATATAAATGTCAAAATAGCACTGAAAGCGAGATAGAAGACACCGGTGTAAAACAACGGCCAAATGATAAAATCCACTTTCAGCATATCCTCTGCGCAGAATAAAATTTCCACAACGGATACTGTTCTTGCTAATGCGGTATCTTTTACCAAAGTAATAATTTCATTGCTCATAGGGGCAATGATATTACGAATGACCTGTAATAAAATAACCTTAAAGAAAATCTGTGATTTGGTCATGCCGAGGACTTCGGCAGCTTCGTATTGGCCTTTGGGAATGTTTTCAATACCGCCACGGAAGATTTCCGAAAAATAGCAGGCATAATTGATGACAAAGGCGAACAAGGCACCGCAAAAGTAAGCTAAGGGAACATTTCCGTTAAAGATTTCCCATTTGGTAATCGCATTTTGAAAGGCAATTCCCGGAAGATAAACCACAATCATTAACTGAAGAAGTAGCGGAGTACCACGAATAATATAAATAAATGCTCTCATCGGATAACGAAGCAGGAAGAATTCCGAGCGGGAAAAGCAGGCAAATAAAAGTCCTAACGGAATAGAAAAAAGGAGGGTTAAGAAAAATAACCCTAAAGTTGTTCCAAAACCCTCCATCAATTGTAATGTAATAGCAATAAAATTTTCCATATTAGTTTAAAGTAGCCTCGTAAAGATCTGTCATTTCATATTTTTCAGCAAGAGCTGCTAAAGTTCCGTCGTTAATCATTTCTTCGATTACTGCATTTACCGCAGCAGTCATGTCGCTACCTACTCGAAAACCGATTGCGTATTCTTCGTTTGCCAGTTCAATATCTTCTAAAATCATCATGTCTGCAAAGTCACCGCTTCCTACGCTGGCAGTAGCCATGGTGTAGTCGATAACAATAGCATCATAGTTTCCTGCTTTTAATGCAAGAAGGGCATCTGCCTGAGAATTCGATGCTGTGTAATTTGCAGTAGATAAAGAAGCGTCGGTAAGAATTGCGGTTTCTCCTGCAGAACCGGATTCTGCTGAAATCATTGCTGTTGCAAGGCTCGCTGCATCTGTATAAGTACCTGCATTTGCACTGTTAATAACAACACACTGACGGTTGGTAAGATAAGAGGTGGAGAAATCCATGTTCTGACGTCTTTCCTCTGTTACGGTAAGTCCATTCCAGATACAGTCAATATTCTGTGATTTCAATTCAGTCTCTTTCATATCCCAGTCAATAATCTGGAACTGAGGAGTGATACCAAGTCGTTTACAAACTTCCTGTGCAAATTCGGTATCAAAACCGGTTAATTCACCATCTTCTCCGTAGTAATTCATGGGCTGATATTCGGTAATACCGATGACAAGTGCTCCGTTTGACATGATATATTCATAATCAGAATCAGCAGCAGTTTCTTCTGCACCACAGGCACATAAGGTTCCCATAACCATAATGCTAAGTAATAATGTAAGTAATTTTTTCATTTTTTTTCCTCTCTTCCTATTTTCATCTGTTAGCACTTTACTATTATGCAGTGGAAGAGGGGAATTGTCAAATGGTTTATTCGATTCCAACTTCTCTTTAGAATAGAAAAAATCTTTCTTTATTGTCTTTTCATTGTTATAGAAGGAGTGTGAAAACGAACCGTAAGGGGGTATTAGGAAGGAGCGTAATAAAATCAGAAAAAAACATACCAAAAGGCGTCACTAAGACGATGCAGAATAGTGAAATTAGAAATCCACCGAAGCATGATAAAATATTGACAAGGGAACAATTGCTGAGTATAATTTGAAAATGCAAACGATTTGCGTTTTTTGCGAAACGATTGCAATACAAGACAGAAATGTGAGTTGGAAGGAAGAATAAGGTGATAAATAAGAATACATTTATAAAAAAAATAAGTTTTCCCATACTGCTTTGTTTTCTGCTGATTGGGTGCGGAACGGACCCGGGAGAAGAAAAATTATCCATTGTATGTACCAATTTCCCGGCGTATGACTGGGTACGAGAAATTTTGGAGGAGAAGGCAGAAGACTGGTCAATAACCTGGCTTGGTGAAAGTGGTGTCGATATGCATAGTTATCAGCCTTCGGCGGCAGATGTGGCAAACATTATAGAGGCCGATATTGTTATCTATGTAGGCGGAGTTTCGGAAGAATGGGTAAGCAAAACCTTAGAGCAATCCGGAAATGAGCAGCAGCTTACGATAAATATGCTGGATGTAGTCGGAGAAAGAGTTTTAACAGAGGAAATTGTGGAAGGAATGGAACATCCTTCTCCTACAGAGGAGCAAACTGCAGAGGAAGCGGAACATCCGGGAACTACGCATCAGGAATCTGAGGGCGAACCGGATGAGCATGTATGGCTTTCCTTTGAGAATGCAAAAATGATTTGTGAAGAAATCGTTGCTTCCGTAAGTAGTGTAGATGCAGGGAATGCAGCGTTTTATCAGCAAAATGCAGAGGAATACCTTGAACGTTTGAATGAGCTACAAGACCAATATGCTTTGGTCAGGGATTTGGCTAACACAGAGGTTTTGTTATTTGCGGATCGATTCCCGTTTCGATATATGACGCAAGAGTGGTCTTTGGATTATTATGCGGCGTTTCCGGGTTGCTTTGCAGAGACGGAAGCAGGATTTGAAACCATCATCTTTCTTTCGGAAAAGATAGAGGAATTGGCATTGGAAGAGGTGATTGTGATAGAAAATTCCAATTCGTCCATTGCAGAAACGGTGATTGAAAATACAACCAATCAAAATCAGGTGATTCTAACAATGAATTCCATGCAGTCTGTAACGATAGAAGATGCGGAAAATGGGGCTACCTATTTAAATATCATGGAAGAAAATTTGGAAGTATTGCAAGAAGCATTGGATTAAAAAACTCCCGGTGATGAAACCGGGAGTTTTCTGTATTGTAACCAAACAAATAGGGTTGTGTAAAGGGGGATTGGTAAGTTCCATTCCCCGTTTTTATTGTGCACCGGATAAGGAAACCAAATAGTCCATTACTTTAGACTGTAAAATATAGTCCATTACACTTTGTTCGCCGTAGTCCGCAAGGAAAGTTGCTGTGTCGGTATAGCCATAATCCGTTGCCAACAGAGCAATGTCTTCCTCCGTGATTTCAATCTGATTCGCTTCAGCAATTGCATGATAAAGAGCGCTGTATCTTGCAGATTCTGCAGAAGTCATAAGAACGTCCTGTTTGAAAACTTCCAAATCCAACTGATAATAGGAGAGCATGGTTGCAATGTCAATCTGTTGGCTTGTAGAAACGGCATCGTAGTAATCCATGGTTGTGTTATAATAATAAGTTAATGTTTCTTCTGAAATTGCACTGGTGTAGAAGTTTTCATCTACAAAACTCCAAATTTTATCCTGAAGCAGGATTTCAGCGTAATAGGCCTGACATTCGGAAACGGTAGTGAGTGCCCCGCCGGAGGCCTGCATAACCATTTCATCATTCAGCTCAGGGAATGAGGTTGCGCTGACAATAGAATTTAATGTTACCGTAAAGATAACCTCCTGTCCGGCTAAATCAGCCGCAGGATATTCTTCCGGGAAGGTTAAGGTCAAATCTTTGGTTTCACCTACGTTCATACCGATGACTCCGTCTTCGAAACCGTCGATGAACTGTCCGGAACCAAGAGTAAGATTGTAATTATCAGCGGTACCGCCTTCAAAGGCAACACCGTTCAAAGTTCCAACATAGTTGATGCTGACGGTGTCCCAAAGCTCGGCCTGGGTACGGTCGGTTTCTTCAACGGTTCCGTAGTAGGAGAGAATATCGATAAAAATATATTCATCAATTTCTTCCTGGGTGTATGCGGTCTGCTCTGCAAAGTAAGCTTCGTCCAAATAATTATTTACATAAATATAAGAACCGTCAGCGCAATCCAATTTAATCATTGTGCCGTTTGCAACGTTTGCTTCGCAATCTGCTTCGGTAAGGGTATTGAATTCATCCATGGAAGGAATCGCAGGCATTTCGTAAATAAGGGAATTATCCACGGTTACTGCTGTCGGTGAAGATACGGTGCCGGGTGCAGAAACACTGTTGTCGGAAACGCTGGAGTTTCCTCTGCTGCTGACAATCAGTGCCACAACAATCGCGATTACAGCGATAACAACAATCGCGATTTCAGCGATTAGTATTTTCCTATTGTTATCTGCCTTTTCCGGATCTTGTGTTACTTCATTTTCCGTTTCCGTATCAGCATTGTTTTGAGTTGATTTTTTTTCTTCTTCGTTAAGCTTTTCTTTTTCGCTCACTGTAGTTCTCCTCCTAAAAATTACAATAAATCCGTGTGCTTTATTTGAGAAAAAATAAACACCCCAAAATTATAGCATGGTTTTAAGAGAATTACCATGAAAAAATTGTGAAGAGAAATGGATTCCGAGCTTGGATAGAATTTTAGGTGCACTTTTTTTGAAAAAATGATGAATTATTTAAAAATAGGGTGTGATTTTGGAAATAAAAAAACCAACAAGCCTTTATTTTATAAAAGTTTGTTGGTTTTAACGTAATATGCCGGCAGCGGGACTTGAACCCGCACGTGGTTGCCCACAACAGATTTTGAGTCTGCCTCGTCTGCCATTCCGACACGCCGGCGCAATCACTAAAAGAGATAATAACACACTTGAAAATAAATTACAAGAATTTTTTTTGCATCTTATGTAAGATTGTTGTAAAATAATAACATTAAGTCAGTCCGGCAGGAGGAAAAAAGTATGGAGTGCAGGGAGTTTCGCTCAAATATACTGGATTTTTTAAAAGAAGAAAGTTCAGAAAAAGAAACGAAAAAAATGTTGCAGCATATCAGCCGATGCCCGGACTGCAAGGAAGAGCTGAAAATTCAATATATGGTCTGGGAAGGAAGAAAACGTCTTGTAACCGGAGGAAACTTTGATTTGCAAAAAGATTTTGAAATTAAACTTGCCCGGATGAAAGAAACCAATGATACCATCCGTCTTCAGCAAAAAATAGTCACTGGTATCTTTGCCTTGTGTGTATTTCTTGCTGTGTTGTTTTTGGTGAAGGGACTGCTGTATTAACGATATGGAGTTTTCTTTTCATAGGCAGAGTATATTGGGAATGGAATAAATAAGTAACAGTAATTTTCTGTAAGGAGGAAATAGGTTTGGCCGAAAAGTTGGTTTTAATTGACGGACACAGCATATTAAACCGTGCGTTTTACGGAGTACCGGATTTGACAAATTCTGCCGGATTGCATACCAATGCGATTTATGGCTTTCTTAATATTTTGTTTAAAATTTTAGATGAGGAGAAACCGAGCCATTTGGCGGTGGCATTTGATGTTTCTGCCCCTACCTTTCGTCATAAGATATATAAAGAATACAAGGGAACAAGGAAACCCATGGCAGAGGAGCTTCGCCAGCAGGTGCCGGTAATGAAGGACGTTCTGAAATCCATGAATATATTGGTCATGGAAAAGGAAGGCTTGGAAGCAGACGATATTTTAGGAACCATGGCAAAAAGAGCAGAGGCTGCAGGTTTTGCGGTATCTTTGGTATCCGGCGATCGGGATTTACTTCAGATTGCCACGAAGCAGATTAAAATCAGAATCCCGAAAACCAAAGGCGGTCGTACGGAGATTGAGGATTATTATGAAAAGGATGTGTTGGAGCGTTATCAGGTGACACCGCTTCAGTTTATTGAATTAAAAGCTCTGATGGGAGATACTTCCGATAATATTCCAGGGGTCCCTAAGGTGGGAGAGAAAACGGCGATGGAGCTTATGAAAACCTTCGGCAGCCTTTCTGCGATCTACGAGCGTTTGGAGGAAGTCGGAAAAAAATCCATTAAAGAAAGTCTTGCCGCCAATCGAGAATTGGCGGATTTAAGTAAAGTGTTGGCTACAATCCATATTGATGCGGATATTTCCTATCAATTGGAAGAGGCAAAGATAACAGAGTTCTATACGCCGGAGGCATACCAGCACTTTATGGAACTGGAATTTAAAAATTGGTTAAATCGCTTTGAAAACAAACCGGAGGATACAAAGCTTTCCGACATCGAAAAGGGATTTATTCAGATTCTGTCTGCAAAAGAGCTTGCGTTGTTATGTGAGGAGTGGAAAAAGGAAGAAAGCATCGGAATTAAAATCTACGGGAAGGATTCTTTCCGCCTTGACAAGGAAGAAAAAGAGTATGAAGCAGAAGAAAACGGACAGTTGTCTTTGTTTTTAGAGGAAGAGGGCGACGGATTAAAAACAAAAACGTCGGAAATTTGCTTCGCGATATCCTGTGGCAAGGATGAAAAAGGAAAAACGTATTATGCATCTCATCGGACGATTAATAAAGAAGAATTGCAACAGGCACTTTTGGGTCTGTATCGGGAAAGCGATGTTAGGTTTGTGACCTGTAATGTAAAGGAATTGTATCGCTTTTTTGCTCCTGCAATGGAAGAACGCGGTGATGAGGCAAAACAGGCAGGGGAACGCTTTTTGGATGCGGTGATTGCAGCGTATTTGCTTAATCCCTTGAAAAATGATTATTCCTGTGAGGATATCGCCAGGGAATTTTTGAATTTACAGGTGCCGGAATACGAAGCTTTGTTTGGCAAAAAAAACAAAAGGGAAGCTTTTTTGGAAAAAGAGGATGCGTTTATGGCATATATTTGCAGGGAAGCATATATTGCTCATGCTTCCGGAAGTATTTTGACCGAAATGCTGTGTCAAAAATCCATGAACGAACTTTTTGCGGATGTGGAAATGCCTCTGTCCTATGTGCTTTATTCCATGGAACAGGAAGGCATATTGGTGGAAGAGCAAAAATTAAAAGAGTATGGGGATTCTTTGCAAAAAAGCATCGAGGAACTGGAAGAGAAAATATACCGGGATGCGGGGAAAAAATTCAACATCAATTCACCGAAGCAGTTAGGGGAGCTTCTTTTTGAAGAGATGAAGATTCCCGGCGGAAAAAAGACAAAGACCGGATTTTCGACTTCGGCGGAGGTGCTCGAAAAATTAGCACCGTCCTATGAAATCGTAAAAAATATTTTGGAATATCGTACCGTAGCCAAGTTAAAATCCACTTATGCGGACGGGTTGGCTGCTTTTATTGAAGCAGACGGCAGGATTCGAACGAATTTTAATCAAACCAATACTGCCACGGGACGCATCAGTTCTACGGAACCAAATTTGCAGAATATCCCCATGCGAATGGAGCTTGGGAGACAAATCAGAAAAGTGTTTATTGCCAAAGAAGGGCATGTGTTTGTTGATGCGGATTATTCCCAGATTGAGCTTCGCATCTTGGCGTCTTTAGCGGGGGACAAGGAATTGATTGAAGCTTATCATTCCAATAAGGACATTCACAAAAGCACCGCATCAAAGGTATTTAAGGTACCGTTTGAGGAAGTAACGGATCTTCAAAGAAGAAATGCAAAAGCAGTGAATTTTGGGATTGTTTATGGCATCAGTTCCTTTGGGCTTAGTCAGGATTTGTCCATCAGTAAAAAGGAAGCACAGAAATACATTGAGGATTATTTTGAAACTTATCCCGGGATCAAACAGTACCTGGAGGAAACCAAGGAATTTGCCAAGGAAAAGGGCTATTCCCTGACCTTTTTCGGAAGAAGACGACCGATTCCGGAATTAAAAAGCAGCAATTTTATGCAAAGAAGCTTTGGTGAAAGAGTGGCAATGAATGCGCCGATTCAAGGTACTGCGGCGGATATCATGAAAATTGCCATGATTTTGGTGTTCCGTCGTTTGAAGGAAGAAACCGAATCCGCCAAACTGATTTTGCAGGTACACGATGAGCTGGTGGTGGAAGTAAAGGAAGAGGAGAAAGACAAAGTAATCCGTATTCTGGAAGAAGAGATGAAAAAAGCGGCAGATTTTCCGGTGGCACTGGAAGTGGAAGCGCATTACGGAAAAGACTGGTATGAAGCGAAGTAGTTAGGAGGAAGATGCTTGAAAAAAATAGGAATCACCGGAGGCGTTGGCGCCGGAAAAACTTCTATTATTGAGTATATCAGGGAAAAGTACAATGCATGTGTTGTTGTAGCGGATAAAGTAGCACATCATCTTGAAGAGAAGGGACAGCCTTGCTATAATGACCTTGTTGAAAATTTCGGAATAGAAATTTTGGACGAGGAACAAAATATTGACGCCAAAAAATTTGCGGAAGTTATTTTTAGTGATGAGCAGTCAAGAAGGCGGGCGAATGAGATTATCCATCCGGCTGTGAAAAAATACATTTTGGAAGAAATGGAGCGCCAGGAAAAACTGGGCACTTACGTTTTTGTGGTAGAAGCAGCACTTTTGTTGGAGGACGGATACGATGAGATATTGGATGATATCTGGTACGTTTATGCAGGGGAAGAAACCAGAAGAAAACGCTTAAAGGAAAGCCGTGGTTATTCCGAGGAGAAAATCAACCGTATTATGGCAAGCCAGATGTCGGAAGATGAGTATCGGCTCAATTGTAAGACAATTATAAATAATGACAAAGATGTTTTGACAGCAAGAAAACAGATTGATGAATTATTGGGAGAAGTAAAATGACATCAGAAACAAAAACGCAAGGAAATCTCGTATTTGGTTTGGATATCGGAACCAGAAGCATTGTCGGCACGGTAGGCTATCGTGAGATGGATGTTTTTCATGTGGAAGCCCAGGTGGTAAAAGAGCATGAAACCAGAGCGATGTTGGACGGACAAATTCATGATATCGGGCAAGTGGGAAATACCATTTTACAGGTAAAAAAAGAATTGGAGAAAAAACTTGGCGTAAAATTAAGCGATGTCTGTATTGCTGCGGCGGGTAGAGTTCTTCGTACCATTGAAACCAATGTGACTTGGAATTTGGATAAGGAAAAGGTGATTACGCAGGATGAGATTGCCGGACTTACTTCCATGGGAATGGAACAGGCTTATTCCCAGTTTCAGGAAACCAATGATACCGGAATGAAGTTTTATTGTGTCGGCAATTCCGTGATTCGATATTATTTGAATGGTTATCAAATCGGTAATCTGGAAAATCACAAGGCAAAAAGCATCGGGGCAGATATCATTGCCACCTTTTTGCCGGACGACGTGGTAGATGGTTTGTATAAGGCGGTGGAAATTGCCGGACTTCGGGTTGCCAACATGACGCTGGAGCCGATTGCAGCCATTGAAGTGGCAATTCCAGAGATGTATCGAATGTTAAATATTGCTTTGGTTGATGTGGGAGCCGGTACCTCCGATATTTGTATAACCAAAGACGGTTGTATCATTGCTTACGGAATGATTCCCTGCGCCGGAGACAGCCTGACGGAAATGATTGCCAAAGAATATTTGGTGGATTTTGCTACGGCAGAAAAAATTAAAAAAGGAATTAAAACGAGAAAGACCGTTGATTACAAAGATATTATGGGACTTTCCCATAAAGTGGAGCGGGAAACCGTTTTGAATTTGCTAGCGCCCCATGTAAATGCCATGACGGAGCAGGTATCGGATAAAATCAAGGAATTAAATGGCGGAAAATCAGTTAGTGCGGTATTTATCGTTGGTGGCGGCGGAAAAATTGCCGGTTACGATACCTCCTTGGCAGAGCATTTGGATATTATTTCTGAACGAGTGGCACTTCGCGGTGAAGAAGTAATGCAAAAAATTCTCTATAAAGAGAAGACGAAGAAGGATTCCTTGTTGGTTACTCCGGTGGGAATCTGCTTAAACTATTATGAACAGAGCAATAATTTTATTTATGTGACGTTCAATGAGGAACGGATAAAATTATACGATAACAATAGCCTTGCGGTGGTGGATGCGGCGATGCATGCCAGTTTTCCGAATGACGGACTGTTTCCGAAAAGAGGAAAAGAGATTAATTACAGCATAAACGGTGTGAAAAAGATTTGTCGAGGTGAATTAGGGGAAGCGGCCAAGATTTTATTAAACGGAGAGGCGGCAGACATGAATACGCCGATTCGTTCCAATGATGTGATTGTAGTGGAAGAATCCACCAAGGGTGCACCGGCAAGTCTGGTTCTGGGTAAATTACCGGAGTTTAAATCCCTTATCAGCATAACGGTAAACGGAAGTAAGATTCTTTTGCCGAAATTTGCTACGATAAAAGGAGAAATAAAAACACAGTATTATGAAATTCAAGACGGGGATGAAATCGAAATGCTCGGCTTCTATACCGTGGCTCAGGTAAAGGAATTTATGGATGTGATTTTGGACGATTCTATGGAGGTTTATGTTAACAATGAACTTGCAACGGATGAAACCAAAGTGTATGAAAATTTCACCATGAAATGGGCAAAATCGGAGCGGATAAAGGCGGAAAGTTTGGAAGACGCCGAAGCGGAAGAGACGGTAATTGAGGAGCCGATCCAACCGGAGGAAGAGGGTGCAAATGAGAATACACCCGGGAATGTCAGTATCGGAATTTTAGTCAATGACAAGCCGATTACACTCATGGGAAAACCATCCTACATCTTTGTGGATATTTTTGATTATATTGATTTTGATTTAAACAGTGTCCAGGGGACTTCTTTGGTGACGACCATTGACGGTCATAAGGCGGATTTTATTGAACCTTTGTATCACGGCTCCAAAGTAGAAATTTATTGGGAAAAATAAGTTTACATAAGAAAACAGTTTGTGTTATGATGTCTTTGGTGAATTTTTGCAAAAAGGAGACAGAAGGATGCGAATGCAAAGTATTGCCAGCGGCAGTAGCGGCAATTCCATTTATGTGGGAAATGACAATACACATATTTTGGTAGATGCAGGAATTAGCGGAAAACGAATTGAGGCCGGTTTGCAGGAACTGGAACTTTGCGGCAAGGATGTGGATGCAATTTTGATTACCCATGAGCATTCGGACCATATCGGAGGCCTTGGTGTTATGAGCCGAAGATACGGTATTCCCATTTATGCTACGGAAGGTACGATTGGGGAAATAAAGCACAGTTCTTCGGTAGGGAAAATAGACCCCGGTCTTTTTCATGAAATTCATGCAGATGAGGAACTATGGATCAAAGATATGAAAGTATTACCCTTTGCCATTTCGCATGATGCTGCTGAACCGGTGGCCTATACGTTTTGTGACGGGGAAAAGAAAAGTGCCATTGTTACAGACCTTGGGATGTATGATGATTATACCGTTTCTAAATTGCAAAATATGGACGTTTTGTTTTTGGAAGCGAATCATGACGTGAGAATGTTGCAGATGGGAAGATATCCTTATCCCTTGAAACAAAGAATTTTAGGGAAAAAAGGCCATTTGTCCAATGAGGCGTCCGGACGTCTTTTGACGGCGTTGTTACACGATAAAATGAAACAGGTATTTTTAAGTCATCTTAGTATGGAGAATAATTTACCCGAGCTTGCCTTTGAAGCGGTGAGACTGGAAGTTACCATGTCGGATTCGCCGTACCGGGGAGATGATTTTAAAATAGAAATCGCAAAGAGAAGCCAGCCTTCTCCTTGTATATGTATCTAATGGAGGATGAATATGAAAAAGACAATTATTACGGTTGTGGGAAAAGATACCGTTGGAATCATAGCAAAGGTTTGTACTTATTTGGCAAGTAATCGCGTAAATATCCTGGATATTTCACAAACCATTATTCAGGATTATTTTAACATGATGATGATTGTAGATACCTCCCAGTCCCAAAAGGAGTTTGATGTTATTTCCGATGAATTGGGACAGATTGGTATGGAAATTGGTGTTATTATCAAATGTCAAAGAGAAGAAATTTTTGACTCTATGCATCGTATTTAAAAGAATCCGAAGAAGGAACGGTAGAAAAAATGATTAATATCTATGAAGTAGCGGAAACCAATCAGATGATTGAAAAAGAAAATCTGGATGTACGTACAATCACACTGGGTATCAATCTGATGGATTGTATAGATTCCGATTTGGAAAAAGTGAAAGAAAATGTTTTTCGAAAAATTACTACGTTGGCCAAAGATTTGGTAAAAACCGGGAAGGAAATCGAAAAGAAATATGCGATTCCCATTGTAAACAAAAGAATTTCCGTCACTCCCATTGCGTTAATCGGAGCGGCAGCCTGCAAAAAACCGGAGGATTTTGTAGAAATTGCAAAGACTCTGGATGCTGCGGCAAAAGAAATGGGTGTTAATTTTATCGGCGGATATTCTGCCTTGGTGTCAAAAGGAATGACAAAGGCAGATGAATTGTTGATTCGTTCCATTCCTAAGGCGCTTTCTGTAACGGATAGGGTTTGTAGTTCGGTTAATTTGGCTTCCACCAAAACCGGCATTAATATGGATGCGGTAAAATTGATGGGAGAAATC
The DNA here is from genome assembly GCA_045578545.1 of Lachnospiraceae bacterium. GTDB lineage: Bacteria > Bacillota > Clostridia > Lachnospirales > Lachnospiraceae > NK4A136. The sequence continues at coordinate 65,677 of JAZNKK010000016.1, read as the reverse complement.
ATTAAGGAAACCGCGGAATATACTAAGGAGGCAGATTCCCTAGGATGTGCCAAACTGGTTGTTTTTTGCAATGCGCCGGACGACAATCCTTTTATGGCGGGTGCGTTTCACGGTGTAACGGAAGCGGATGCCATTATTAATGTTGGTGTCAGTGGTCCCGGGGTTGTGAAAAATGCGTTGGAAAAAGTAAGAGGAGAGAGCTTTGAAGTGCTCTGTGAAACGATTAAAAAGACGGCTTTCAAGATTACCAGAGTGGGTCAGCTTGTGGCCAAGGAAGCATCCAAAAAATTGGGGATTCCTTTTGGTATTATTGATTTGTCTTTGGCTCCTACGCCGGCGGTTGGTGACAGCGTGGCAGATATTTTACATGAAATCGGTTTGGAATATGCCGGTGCTCCCGGAACAACGGCAGCCCTTGCTCTGTTAAATGACCAGGTAAAGAAAGGCGGTGTTATGGCATCCTCTTATGTTGGAGGACTTAGTGGTGCCTTTATTCCGGTCAGTGAAGATCAGGGAATGATTAATGCAGTGGAAGTGGGCGCGTTAACATTAGAAAAACTGGAGGCAATGACTTGCGTATGCTCCGTCGGACTTGACATGATTGCAGTGCCCGGAGATACCAAAGCAACTACTTTGTCTGGAATTATTGCAGACGAGATGGCAATCGATATAGTAAATCAAAAAACAACCGCAGTCCGTATTATTCCGGTAATCGGAAAAGACGTGGGAGAAACGGTTGAATTTGGAGGATTGTTAGGATATGCACCGGTTATGCCGGTAAATAAATTTTCTTGCGATGATTTTGTGAATCGTCCGGGACGGGTTCCTGCCCCTATTCACAGCTTTAAAAATTAAATCAAACAATGAGAATGGGCCGTCTGTATTCGTTTGGAATACAGGCGGTATTTTTGTTTTCCTTTAGGGATAAGAAATCATACAAGGAAGAGGCGGCAATATCATTTTCCAAAATCTCTAGTTCTTTTACGGAAAGAATGTTTTGGGCATCTGCCAGCTTGGAAATCAATGGTTTTGGGGAATGATTTTTGATGGCAGAAAGAAGCGGAGAGGCATCCTTTCGAAAGCCCAGCATACGAAGATACGGAACATAATTCTGCTCCTTATAAAAGGCTTCTTCTGTTTTGGTAATGTTAAGTAATATGTGTAAAAGACTGCGCCGGATATGTGCATAGGCGATTTCTTTTGATTTTAATTGCATGCAAAAATCTTCCCAAGGAAGAAAATTTGGCAAATGGGACAAGATTTTATCCGACAAATCATCATAGACGTCAAAAAAGGAGGAATATCCGTCTTTTTCTAAGGACAAAAGTCGGTAATATAACAGAGAATTCAAGTTGGAAAAGGATAGAAAATGATTGGTTTCACAATAGTTTTTCATGATTTCCAATGCATAGTCCGGCACTTGGTTGGAAAGAATATTCCAAGGAATGGTGCGCTCCTTTTTATCTGCAAAAATGATGGTTCGAAGACCTCCGGCACTGGAGAAACCATCGAAAGAGAGGGACTTATCATGATACCCTGCGCCTTTACGCAAAATGGTGACAGGAGTCATGTTCGAGGAAAAATATTCCAAGGCCTTTAGGTATTCCAGGGCAAGGATATCATTGGGAGAGTGAAGGAAAACGTTATCTTCCTTGCTAAGGCTCATGGATTTTAATGAAGCAATATCGCCGGTTTCGCTTCCGAAAAAAAGGGTATCCACGATGCCTAGGGCATGTAATATTCCCACACTCCCCCGGGCGAAGTATTGTGCACTTGCGGTGGAAGGAAGTAAAGGAAGCTCAAGGACAAGATCTGCGCCGGCTTTTAATGCAATCTCACAACGGGAATACTTATTCATAAGAGCCGGTTCTCCTCGCTGGACATAGTTGCCGCTCATAACGGCAATCAGGTAATCGGCTCCGGTTTGTTGTTTTGCTTCCTGCAAAAAATAGGCGTGGCCATTATGAAATGGATTAAATTCTGTAATTACACCGCATACTTTCATGTTGCTCTCTCTTTTCTGAAATTTCGTTTTGGACCGAACGGAGGGTATTTTGATTTGTGTTTTTACATCACAACACTTAATAGTAATGTACCATGTCAAAAAAAATAGTACAAGACGGAGAAATTGTATTGAAAATAGAGCAATCTGATTTTAGGTAAAGGTTGAATCGAAATGAAAAATCCATTATAATAAAAATAAGTTTTTTATAACGGATTGAGGGTTACGAAAGGAGAGACGGTATGTCTTACATTGATATTATTAAGGATAAAGCGAGAGCGGATAAGAAAACCATAGTACTTCCGGAAACAACGGACAAAAGAACTTTAATTGCAGCTGCGCATATTATTGAGGAAAATATTGCCAATATCATTATGGTGGGAAAAGAAGAAAAAATTCTCGATGGTGCCGGTTGGTTGGAAATTGATTTGAGCAAGGTATCAGTAATTGACCCGGAAACAACGGATAAATTGGATGATTACATAGAACTTTTGTATGAAACCAGAAAAGACAAAGGAATGACACCGGAAAAAGCAAGAGAAATACTTTTGACGGATTATCTTACCTTTGGTGTGGTAATGGTCAAGGCAGGAGATGCAGACGGAATGGTGGCAGGCTGCTGTCATCCTACTGCCGATGTGCTTCGTCCTTCTTTGCAAATCCTTCGTACCGCACCCGGGACGAAATTGGTGTCCGGTTTCTTTATTTTGGATGTGCCGGATTGTATCTTCGGAGAGGGAGGAACCTTTTTATTCTCCGATTGCGGTTTAAATCAGGATCCTACGGCCGAAGAATTGGCCGCAATCGCGGATTCTTCGGCAAAGAGCTTCCGTTCCCTGGTTGGTGCTAACCCGGTGATTGCGTTGTTATCCCATTCTACTAAGGGAAGTGCAAAGCATCCTCTCGTGGATAAGGTGATTGAAGCAACCAGAATTGCCCATGAACAATATCCGCATTTGGTTTTGGACGGTGAACTTCAGACGGATGCGGCAATCGTTCCTAAGGTGGCGAAAGCGAAGGCGCCGGACAGTGAAATTGCAGGAAAAGCGAATGTTTTAATTTTCCCCAATTTGGATTGCGGAAATATTAGTTATAAGCTGGTAGAACGTTTGGCAAAGGCAGAGGCGTACGGTCCTATGCTTCAGGGAATTGCAAGACCGGTAAACGATTTATCCAGAGGGTGTTCCTGGGAAGATATTGTGGGTGTTGTTGCTTTAACTGCGGTACAGGCACAGAATATTGAGGAATAAAAATGGTATAAATCAGTATTTTTACAGATATACAAACAAAAAAGAGGAGACTTTCGGAATGAAAAAAAGTACTTGTAACAGAAAAAGAAAAGGAATGAAAATTTTTACTTTTCTTATGGCCGTGGTAATCGGATGCAGCCCCATCGGAGCCAGAGCCAGCGTGGAAGGTATCTTGATTGATAACGTGGAACATACGGATCTGACTTTTGAAGAGTTGGAATATTACCGCATGTCCGAAGAGGATTTCGATGCTATTGTGGCTGACCTGGAGGCGGTTTGCGCGGTGGAAGGAAATGAAGATGCCGTAACGGATATCATTATTGCTATGGAAGATTACTACAATGAACTTATGGGTAATTATTCCATTGCACAGATTTATACCACTCTGGATGCGGAAAATGAAGCCTACGACGAGGAATTGACCTTTTATGATGAATTGGGAACCAGCGTGGGAGATAAGATTCAAATCTGCTATCAGACCATTGCATTGTCGGTTTGCAGCGAAGCACTTCGTCAAAGAGTAGATGATGAAGAATGGCAGGATATTTTGGATTACGTACCCATGACAGAGGAACAGAAAGATTTGTTCGCCCAGGAAACCGAATTGGAATTGGAGTACGATGAACTTTACAATAAGGAATACGAAACAGAAATAAACGGAACTTCCTATACCATGGAAGCTTTGGATGATGCTTATGAGAACGGAACCGTTGACTGGAATAATTATCTGGTTGGTTTGGGTGATTTGCTGAATCAGAGAAACGAAGAAATGGGAAATCTCTTCTTAGAGTTATTATCGGTTAGAACACAAATTGCCAATAGTTACGGCTATGATAATTATGCGGACTATGCGTACGAGGAAATTTACGACAGAGATTACTCTCCGGAGGACTTAGAGGAATATCGCCAACAAATTATTGAATATATGGTTCCCTTGTCGGATGAATTATATAGTTTGTTATTTGATACGTATTATGATGAATATGTAGAAATGTGGGATCAGGAAATGTCGGAAGAGGAAAGTCTGGAGCTGCTGGCAACGTATCTTCCGGAGATTTCTGCGGATATGATGGTTCCTTTAGAGTATATGTTGGAGCATAACATGTATGACCTTTCCGTAGATGAGGCCAAGGCTCCCGGCGGATATACCACCACTATTTCAGGCTATAATGCGCCGTATATGTTCAACTGCGCAGACGGAAGTTATTCTGATATGTCAACATTGATTCATGAATACGGACATTATAATCAGATGTATTATGCTTCAGAAGAAGAGTGGTATTATGGCTACGGTGATTTGGACTTGGCAGAAATTAATTCCCAAGGTTTGGAAGTTTTGTTCCTTGAGTATTCGGATGAAATTTTTGGCGAATATGGCCATATCATGAATATATACAACTTATTTAATCAGGTTTATGCCGTTATTGAAGGCGCAAAAGAGGATGCTTTCCAGTATGCGATTTATAGTGAAGCAGAAGGCATGACCATTGAACGATTAAATGAGTTATATTATGAATGCTGTATTGAATACGGCGGAGAAGATTTTTATAACAGTTATTATTTGGGATTGTATGGTGTAACCCCTGCAGATTCAATTATGGAGTGGGTAGATATTCCTCATACCTTCCAGTCGCCGCTTTATTATGTAAGTTACTCGGTGTCCATGGCTGCAGTAGAAGAATTGCGTGATGTAATTATGGATGACCGTGATGAAGGAATTCGTTTGTATTTGGAACTTGCAAAGAGAGGTTCTATGGATTCCTTCCAGGTTACTTTGGAAGACGTAGGATTAAATAACCCGATTTCCAATCCCAGATTTGATGTTTATGCAGAAAATATCAGAGTGGAAGCCGGACTTTCCACAGCAGATAGCGGTTCTACGGCTGCTTCCGGTTCGGATGTAGATACGGATTTGGAAGAAGAGGAAGAAGAGGATGAAGATAACGATCGGGAAGATGCGGACCGAGAAGAGGAGGAAGAAGAGCAAGAAGACCGGGATGACGGGAAAAAGAAAGATGATAACATGGTTTATATGATTTGCATCGTGATTTGCCTGTTTGTCTTAGTTGGTGTTATTGTAACGATTATTGTCATTGTAAATAAAGGAAAGAAAAAGAAAGAAACGATGCCAATGCAACAGGCGCAAGGTATGCCGCCTTACCAGGGCATGCCGATGCAACCGCAGGTGCCGCAGGGATTTCAGGGAATCCCGGGAATGCCGGTGCCGCCCCAGATGCCGCAGGGACAACCAGGAATGCCGGTGCCGCCCCAGATGCCGCAGGGACAGCCGGGAATGCCGGTGCCGCCCCAGATGCCGCAGGGACAACCAGGAATGCCGATGCCGCCCCAGATGCCGCAGAATACGGAGGAAACTAAGAATAATGCGGAGGCTCCGGTAGAGAGTATGTCAACAGAAAAAGAGACGAAAACCGAGGTCGCAGGAAATAACCAAAATGCTTCGGAAGAGAAAAATGAAAATAAAAATCAATAAAGATGTTGACAAAAAAATATTGTATAGGTATAATAGCAAAGGTGTAAAAAATCTTAATTGAAATTTGGGTGACGTTTTAGTCGCTTGATTAAGTGAAAAGGATAATAGTAAGGAACGTCAGGAGGTGGATTTCGATGTCAATTTGTCCTAAGAATAAATCTTCCAAAGGAAGAAGAGATAAAAGAAGAGCAAACTGGAAAATGACTGCTCCGACTTTGGTAAAATGTAGCAAGTGTGGCGCTTTAATGATGCCTCACAGAGTATGCAAAGCATGTGGTGCATACAACAAGAAAGAAATTATTGCACAGGACTAATTTTATTAGGAATGTAAGGGTTTGAAGAAGTTCAAACCCTTTTCTTTTTTTATTGCTATGGTTACACATCTTGCTTTTTTCGTGTTTTTTTAGTATCATAAAAACAGTATTGTCTTTGGCGTAAAGTCAAAGAAGAAAGATGTTATTTCCATTTAAAGTTACAAGAAAAAATAGCAGCGAAAGGTTATAGTACATATGAGCGAAATGGTTAAAGTTGCAATGGATGCAATGGGAGGAGACAATGCCCCCGGTGAAATGATCAAAGGCGTTGTTGATGCAATGAAAGAATCGGAAGATATTTTTGTCTATTTGGTCGGTCAGGAGGAGGTTATTAAAGAAGAACTTGGCAAGTACCAATACGATGAAAACAGAATTGAAATTGTACATGCCCCTGAGGTGATTGAAACAGCAGAACCACCGGTGATGGCAATTCGCAGAAAAAAGGAATCCTCTATTGTGAAAGCGCTTTATCTGGTAAAGAACGGAACCTGTGATGCTTTTGTTTCGGCTGGAAGCAGTGGTGCAATCTTAGTTGGCGGCCAGCTGATTGTCGGCAGAATCAAAGGGGTGGATCGAGCTCCCCTTGCTCCGATTATTCCTACGGAAACAGGTATGGCACTACTTATAGATTGTGGAGCAAACGTAGATGCGAAACCTAATAACCTGGTGCAGTTTGCCAAAATGGGAAGTATTTATTGCGAAAATGCATTGGGAATCAAAAATCCCAGAGTGGCAATTGTCAATATTGGCGCAGAAGAAGAAAAGGGAAATAACCTAGTAAAAGAAACCTTTCCTTTGTTAAAGGCCTGCGATGATATTAATTTTATCGGAAGTATTGAGGCAAGAGAGATTCCGGCAGGAGCAGCGGATGTTATTGTTTGTGAAGCTTTTGTTGGAAATGTAATTTTGAAGTTGTATGAAGGTACTGCAAGTGTATTGGTTCGTCAGATTAAGAAAGGTTTGATGAGTACTTTTGTAAGTAAAATCGGTGCAGCTTTAGCGAAACCGGCATTGAAGAAGACTTTGAAAGGCTTTAGTACGGAAGAGTACGGCGGTGCTCCGCTTCTTGGCTTGAACGGTCTGGTTGTAAAAACCCATGGCAGCTCTACTGCAAATGAGGTAAAGAATTCTATTTTGCAGTGTAAGATTTTTAAAGAACAAAAAATCAATGAGCGTATCAGAGAAAAATTAGCGATTGGAAACGAGTAATATGGAGTTCGAAATACTAAAGGAAGCGATTGCAAAAATATTGCAGGTATACGAAACGGAGATTCGAGAAGAATCCACCTTTGAAGGCGAACTTGGAGCGGATTCCCTGGATATGGCACAGATTGCCAGATACGTGGAAGAAAGAATGGATATCAAATTGGATGAATCGGAATTTGACTCCATTATTACGGTTCGTGATGCGGTAAAAATGATGGAAAAAGCGAGAAAATAAGCCCGATTGGGGCTTTTTCCTTGGATTCACACTATAAATGGTAGGAAGGGAGAAAATTACTTTGGAAGAAGAAAAAAAAGAATTGTTAGAAAAAATGATTGGTTATCGTTTTAAGAACACCGAATTAATAGAACAGGCGTTAACGCACAGTTCTTATGCAAATGAGCGTAGAATTAACAAATTAAATTCAAATGAAAGATTGGAATATTTAGGAGATGCGGTTTTGGAATTGGTTTCCAGCGAGTTTTTGTTTTTTGAATATCCCAAGCTTCCGGAGGGAGAATTGTCAAAACTTCGTGCCGCGATGGTTTGTGAACAGGCCCTTGCCGGTTGTGCAGCGAAATTATCCGTGGGCGACGCCTTGTTTTTGGGAAAAGGCGAGGATTCTAACGGAGGAAGAAAAAAGGCTTCCGTTACTTCTGATGCTTTGGAGGCTATTATCGGAGCGCTTTATTTGGACGGCGGTTTGCCTGTGGCAAAGAAATTTATCTTGGATAATATTATGACCGCAAAATTTGATGTGGAAATGTTTCAGGATAACAAATCCAAATTGCAGGAATTGGTGCAAGGAAATGCTTGGGGACAGATTAGCTATGAAATTATCGGAGAAAGTGGACCGGAACATAAGAAAGAATTTGTAGTAGTGGCAAAGATTGCCGATAAACCATACGGCAAAGGGAAAGGAAGAAACAAAAAAACGGCAGAACAAATGGCGGCGTATGAAACGTTGAAGATATTAAAAGCAAAGAACGGTGTATAAAGAATGTATTTAAAAAGTATCGAAGTGCAAGGATTTAAATCTTTTGCCAATAAAATTACCTTTGAATTTCATAATGGTATTACCGGTATTGTCGGACCGAACGGTAGTGGTAAATCCAACGTAGCAGACGCGGTGCGTTGGGTTTTGGGTGAACAAAGAATCAAACAGCTTCGTGGAGCGTCCATGCAGGATGTTATTTTTTCGGGAACCGAGCAGAGAAAGCCGCTGGGGTATGCCTATGTTGCGATTACTTTGGACAATTCCGACCATCAGTTGCCGATTTCCTATGAAGAGGTTACGGTTGCCAGAAGAATATACCGCTCCGGAGAAAGCGAGTATCTGTTAAACGGTTCGATTTGCCGTTTGAAAGATGTAACGGAACTTTTTTACGATACCGGTATCGGTAAAGAAGGATATTCCATTATCGGACAGGGACAAATAGACAAAATTCTTAGCGGAAAACCGGAGGAACGAAGAGAGCTTTTTGATGAAGCTGCCGGTATTGTGAAGTTTAAGAAAAGAAAAAGCACTGCCCAGAAAAAACTGGAAGAGGAAAAGCAGAACCTGGTTCGTGTAAATGATATTTTGGCAGAGCTGGAAAAACAGATTGGACCGTTGGAAAAACAATCGGAGAAAGCAAAGGAATACCTCAAGAAGAAAGAAGAGTTGAAAAAGCTCGATGTGAACTACTTTCTGTTGGAGAACGAGAAAACCACAGGACAACTGACAGAAGTGGAAGAAAAATTAACCATTGCTTCCGAAGATTTGCAGAGCCAGCAGGATAAATATCAGACCATTAAGTCGGAATACGATGAAATGCAGGCCAAGGTAGAAGAACTGGAAAAAGAAATTGAAGAAACCAGAAATTCTTTGAGTAATACCAGTTCTGTTCGAACCAAACTGGAAGGCGAGATCAATGTATTAAAGGAACAGATTAATTCAGCCAAAAGCAATTTGGCTCATTTTGAGGTGCGTTTGACTTCCATCGACGGTAACATCGAAGAGAAAGAGAAAGAAAGAACCGTTATTCTGGAGGAGAAACAAAAGGTAGATGTGGTTTTAAGCGAGATTCAGGAAAAGCGTCGTGAAATGGAAACCGCATTGGAAGCCGTTCAGGAGAAAATTCGCCAAATTAACGATGCCATTGAGGCGGATAAAAATCAGATTATTGAGTATTTGAACGAAAGAGCCAATATTCGTTCCAGAAAAGAGCGTTATGATACCATGCTGGAACAGGTGGCGATTCGTCGTGCAGAATTAAATTCCCGCTTGCTTCAGGCAAAATCCAACGAAGAAGAACAGCAGGAAATTATTCATCGTTTGGAAAAAGAGTTTGAAGCGGTGAATCAAAAGATTGAAGATTTAAATTTTGAGCAAAAAAAGAAAGAGGAACGGGCAGGTCAGATTCATGATGAACTGGCGCAACTGGATAAAAATTTAAGAGACACACAGGTTCTTTATCATCAGGATAAGTCAAAGTTAGAATCAATTACTAACCTTACGGAGCGATACGAAGGATACGGAGGCAGTATCCGTAAGGTGATGGAGAAAAAAGCGGAACATCCCGGAATCATTGGTGTGGTTGCGGATATTATTAAAGTGGATAAAACCTATGAAACTGCCATAGAGGTGGCACTTGGCGGTAATATCCAAAATATTGTAACCGAAGATGAGGAAACAGCGAAGAAAATGATTTCCTTCTTAAAGGAAACAAAGTCCGGACGAGCCACCTTTTTGCCTTTGACCAGCATTACCAAGCCGCAGGAATTCAAAACACCGGAAGTATTAAAGGAAAACGGTGTTATCGGAATGGCAAGTGATATTGTTACCACAAAGGACGAGTACCGTAATGTGGCAAAAGCGATGCTTGGCAGAATTGTGGTGGTAGATAACGTAGAACATGCGTTGAAGATTGCCCGAAAATTTGATTATGGCATCCGTATGGTTACTACAGACGGCGAACTTTTGGTGCCGGGTGGTGCCATCAGCGGAGGTGCGTTTAAGAATAATTCCAATTTGCTCGGTCGTCGCCGGGAAATGGACGAATTAAATGCCAAGGTAAAAGAATATCTGAATCAGATTAATGACATTTTGGAACAAATCGAGGCCGTTAAGAAGGAGCGAAACGAGCTTCGGGTTGCCATTGAAGAAGTAAAATTAGAAATTCAAAATCAATTTATTTTACAAAACACAGCTCGCTTAAATGTGATTAAGGCGCAGGAAAAAATCGATGAAGCCGTTCGTGGCGTAGATGATTTGAAGGCAGAGCAGGAAGAAATTGAGCGTCAGGTTAAAGAAATCAAGGAAAATCAGCAGAGCATTGATGAGGAACTGGAAAAGTCGGTTATTAATGAAAAGGCGACTGAGGAAGAGATTACCAAACGGCAGGCCGTCTTAGAAGAAATGCGCGTAGAGGAAAGCGGTTGCGTATCCCGTCTTACCGAGCAGGAAGTGGAAGTTGAAAAAGTATTGCAAAAGCAAGAGTTTGAACAACAGAATGTTCTGCGTATTGAAGGTGATTTGCAACGTCATCAAATGGAAAAGCAGGAAGTTTTGGATGCTTTGGAAAAGAACCGCAGCGATGTGGAATTGAAAGAGGAAAGCATTGCGTCTATTTTGCAAACCATTGAAGCAAGTCATGCAACCCAGTCTGATGAAGAAGTTCGTTTGGAACAGATGTTGGCAAAGAGAAAAGAAATTCAGGAAAAGCAGAAGAATTTTGTGAATGACCGCGAGGAACTTTCCAATCGAATTAATGCTTTGGATAAGGAAGTTTTCCGTTTGTCTTCCCAGAAGGAGAAATTCCAGGAAGCATTAAACGGACTGATTTCTTATATGTGGAATGAATATGAAATGACGCTAAGAGATGCGGAAGCGTTAAAAGATGCGGACATGACCGATTTGGTATTTATCAAACGTTCCATTGCTGAAATCAAGGATAGCATCAAGCGTCTTGGAGATGTTAACGTAAATGCCATTGAAGATTATAAAAATGTCATGGAGCGATATACGTTCTTAAAGGGACAGCATGATGATTTGATTGAAGCAGAAAAAACATTGAACGGCATTATTGAAGAATTGGATGCGTCCATGAGAAAGCAGTTCACGGAAAAATTTGCTGAAATCAGCAAAGAGTTTGATAAAGTATTTAAAGAATTGTTTGGCGGCGGAAAAGGTACGTTGGAACTGATGGAAGGAGAAGATATTCTGGAAGCCGGCGTAAAGATTATTGCGCAGCCCCCGGGAAAGAAATTGCAAAATATGATGCAACTTTCCGGTGGAGAAAAAGCCTTGGCTGCCATCGCTCTTTTGTTTGCGATTCAAAATCTGAAACCCTCACCGTTCTGTTTGTTGGATGAGATTGAAGCGGCATTGGATGAAAGCAACGTAGGGCGTTTTGCAAATTACTTACACAAACTTACCAAGCATACACAGTTTATCGTAATTACTCACCGAAGAGGAACCATGGAGAAGGCAGATCGTCTTTATGGTATTACCATGCAGGAGAAAGGTATTTCTGCTTTGGTTAGTGTAAATTTGATTGATAAAGAACTGGAGGCTTAGGATGGAAGAAGAAAAGAAGGAAGAAAAAAAAGGCTTTTTTCAAAGATTAAAGGATGGATTGTCTAAAACTCGAAATAATATCGTTGCGGGAATTGATTCCGTATTTAGCGGGTTTTCTCATATTGATGATGATTTTTATGAGGAATTGGAAGAAATCCTGATTATGGGTGATATCGGTGTCAGAGCCACCGAAGAAATCATTGAAAAGTTAAAGGCTGAGGTGAAGAGTCAACATATCAAAGAGCCGCAGGAATGCAAGGAATTGTTGATTCAGACCATAAAAGAACAGATGCAGGTAGGAGAAACGGCCTACGAGTTTGAACATAAACAATCCGTTGTTTTTGTAATCGGCGTAAATGGCGTGGGAAAGACTACCTCCATTGGTAAAATGGCATCGCTATTAAAAGGACAAGGGCGAAGAGTGCTTTTGGCGGCGGCGGATACCTTTCGTGCGGCTGCCGGTGATCAGTTGGCAGAGTGGTCTCACAGAGCCGGTGTAGAAATGATTGGCGGCGTGGAAGGCGCAGATCCTGCCAGTGTCTTGTTTGATGCCGTGAATGCGGCTAAAGCAAGAAGAGTGGATGTTTTGCTTTGTGATACGGCAGGACGTCTTCATAACAAAAAGAACCTGATGGAAGAATTAAAGAAAATGAACCGGATTATTGACAAAGAATTTCCGGATGCTCACAGGGAAAATTTGATTGTTCTGGATGGTACAACCGGGCAAAATGCATTGATGCAGGCGAAAGAGTTTGGAGAAGTGGCAGATTTAACCGGAATTATATTAACCAAGATGGACGGAACCGCCAAAGGAGGAATTGCTGTTGCAATTCAATCCGAGCTTGGCATTCCAGTAAAATATATCGGTGTTGGTGAAAAAATAGAAGATTTACAAAAATTTGATTCAGACCGTTTCGTAGATGCTCTTTTTGATGTAAAATTAGAAGAGGATGAGGATACGGAAAAGGAGCAAGACAATGAATGATAAAATGCTTACTTTAGAAAAATTTGAAGAAGCTTCCGAAATTGTGAAGCAGGTTACTTTGGAAACGAAGCTGGTTTTTAGTGATTATTTTAGTTCCATCACCGGAAATCGTGTTTATTTAAAACCGGAAAACATGCAGTTTACCGGAGCGTACAAAGTAAGAGGTGCATACTACAAAGCAAGTACTTTAACAGAAGAAGAAAAGAGTCGCGGTGTTATTACGGCATCTGCAGGAAATCATGCCCAGGGCGTAGCCTATGCGGCAAAATGTCATAATATGAAAGCAACCATTGTGATGCCTACGACAACCCCTTTGATTAAAGTGAATCGTACGAAAAATTTCGGTGCAGAAGTAGTGCTTTACGGAGATGTTTATGATGAGGCTTGTGCAAAGGCTTACGAATTGGCAGAGGAGCACGGCTATACCTTTATTCATCCCTTTGATGATTTGGCGGTAGCAACCGGACAGGGAACCATTGCCATGGAAATTATCAAAGAACTGCCTTTGGTGGATTATATTTTAGTTCCAATTGGGGGCGGCGGATTGGTAGCGGGAGTTTCGACCCTTGCCAAAATGTTAAATCCCAAGATTAAGGTGATTGGTGTAGAGCCTGCCGGCGCAGCCTGCATGAAAACCTCTATTAACAAAGGGGAAGTTACCACCTTAAATCAGGTTAATACCATTGCAGACGGTACTGCAGTAAAGACACCGGGTAGCAAAATCTTTTCCTATATTCAGAATAATATTGACGATATTATTACGGTGGAGGATGAGGAACTCATTGTTTCCTTCCTTGATATGGTAGAAAATCATAAAATGGTAGTAGAGAATTCCGGACTTTTAACGGTAGCCGCTTTAAAACATTTGGATGTAAAAGATAAAAAGATTGTTTCGATTTTAAGTGGCGGTAATATGGACGTAATTACCATGTCTTCTGTGGTACAGCAAGGATTGATCTTCCGAGACAGAATCTTTACGGTATCCACCCTTTTGCCGGATAAGCCGGGTGAGCTTTGCCGCGTAGCAGGCGTGATTGCCAACACCAGCGGTAATGTTATTAAATTGGAGCACAATCAGTTTGTTTCGACCAACAGAAATGCAGCAGTAGAGCTTCGCATTACCATTGAGGCCTTTGGTACGGAACACAAACAGCAGATTTTGAATACACTGGAAAAAGAAGGATATCGCCCCAAAGTGGTTCGTACCAATATTTAATTTGATATGTTGAAGTTTTATAAAAAATAGCATACCTGGGTATGCTATTTTTATGATGAAAATAGGGAAAATTCGAGTAGGAAAAAGAATAAAAGAAAGCGTAAGATATCTTAAAATGATTCCTTTTGCAGCGCTTTATGCACTTGGAGTGGGTGCCTTTGTTGATCCGAATAATATTGCGCCGGGGGGCGTTACCGGGATTTCTGTTTTATTGAACCGCATCACGGAAATTGCGACCGGAAGTTTGATTTTTATTATCAATATTCCAATTATGATTCTTAGTATAAAAAAATTCGGATTTGAATTTACTTTCCGGAGTATTTACACTTTGTTTTGGATTTCTGTGTTTACCAATTTTTTTGAAAGTATGGAGCCTTTAACAAGAAATCCTATGTTGGCGGCATTGGCGGGAGGATGCATCTGTGCCCTTGCCATGGGAATGATTTTAAGACTTGGTGCCACTACGGGCGGTCTGGATATCATTGTAAAAATTCTTCGGGAAAAGTATCCCCATATGGGAACCGGCAGTTTATTTTTAATGATAGACTTTGGGATTGTGTTGTTTTCGGTATTGGTATTTGAGTCGTTGGATGTGGTGCTTTATGCTTTGATTACCGTATTTGTATCTTCTAAAGTATTGGATTATGTACTCTACGGAAATCAGGAAGCGAGAATGCTTTTTATTGTATCGGATTATGCCACGGAAATTGCTGCCAAGTTAATGCATGATTTGGAAGTGGGAGTTACCTTTTTGGAGGGACAAGGAGGCTACACCGGAAAGGAAAAGCGGGTTATCTTTTGCGTGGTGCGAAAACATCAGGCGCCGAAAGTTGAGGCGATTGTAACGGAAGTGGATTTGCGAGCTTTTTTGATTGTTTCGAATGCCTCGGAGATATACGGTGAAGGATATCAGGATTATTTGGAGGAGTCGTTATAAAAACGACAAGTGAAACGACGAAAGGAATTTATTTTATAGAATAAAGATATTTCGTTTGCGTAGAAAAAAGATAGCCGTATTAAGGAATTGAAGAAATATGGATTATAAGATAATATTTTAACAGAAGCTTGTTTTAAGAGAAGCTGTGGAAAGTAACAAAGGAAACGAATACAATGAGCAAAGAAAAAGACTTCGGACAATTTTTTACCGATGAAAAAATTGCCCGGTTTATGGTAAAGTGGGTTACCAAAGGAACATGCGAAAGCATATTAGACCCTGCGGTAGGCCCCGGCATATTTATGAAAATGGCGGATAAAATCCATCCGAAAGCAAAAAAGATTGCGTTTGAGATAGACCCTGAAATGGTAAAATTATTTCAAAATAATCACGATTTTAAAACCGATTTATCGGAAACGGACTATTTATATTCCGATTTAAAAGAACCGGCAGATGCCATTGTTTGCAATCCGCCCTATAACAAATTCCAAAAAATACCGGAGCGGGAAAAACTAAGAAAGGTGTTTGCGGATAAGTACGGGATTACATTAAGCGGCTATACCAATTACTGTATTTACTTTTTACTAAAAAGTTTGCAGGAGTTGAAAAAAAACGGAAGACTTGCCTACATCATTCCCTATGAATTTTTAAATACCGGGTACGGGGAAGCCGTGAAAGAATATTTGATTCAGAGCCGTTATCTGAAAACCATCATTAAATTTGATAATCAGTTAAAGCTTTTTGAAGATGCCATCACTACGTCCTGTATACTTTTGGCAGAAAAAAAGATACATAAAAAACTGGAGTTTGTGTCGCTCTATTCCATGGAGGATTTGGAGCGATGGCACGAAAAGACAAGGGAAGCGGAATCCTCAGAAAAAGCGGCGGTTTGTAATTCCATTTCTTATGAGAAATTGAATGCAAAAGAAAAATGGCTGTCCTATTTTGCAAATCATTCGGATACAGAATATAACGAGGAAAATCTGGTGCCATTTTCTAAAATCGGAACGGTAAAAAGAGGAATTGCCACCGGGAACAATGAATTTTTTACGCTAAGTAGAGAAAAAATCAAGAAGTACGGACTTAGTAAAAGTGTGTGTGTTCCTTGTATCGCAAAGTCGCCGGATGTGAACGTCCTTTTGTTTGATGAATCGGAATTTTTGCGTTTAGAGGAAGAGAACAGAAAGGTGTATCTGTTTAACGGGAAAAATGCAGTGAGTAAGGCAGATAAAGCCTACATAAAATCAGGTGAGGAAAACGGCGTACAAAAAGGATATCTTACCGCGCACCGTACTCCCTGGTATGCACCGGAGGAAAAAGCACCGGCGCCGATTTGGATTTCCGTATTTTCCAGAAGTCATATCAAGGTTGTAAGAAACGAAGCGATGATAAAAAATCTTACCACCTTTCATGGGATTTATTTTAACGAAAGTGTTTCAAAAGAAGAAATCGACCTCTTTTTTTGCTATCTTCTGACCCCGATTGCGCAGGAGCTTCTTCGTAAAAACAAAAGGGAATACGGGGAAGGCTTGGATAAATTTGAACCCGGAGATTTAAATAACGGAAAAGTTTTGGATATCCGCCGGCTTTCCGGAAAAGACAAAAAGAAAGTGTTGGAAATTTACTCAAAAATAAAACAGGAAGATGCGAAAGTAACTATTGCATCTTTCAATGAGATTTTCCTCCCCTATTGCAAATGCATGAAAGGGACGGAGGCGTAAAAAGCAGTATAAAGACAACAAAAACGGAAAGAAACGAGAAAATCCAAAGGTGTAAAGAAAAAATACTTGACACTGCATTCCGTTTGGGATATGATGTACAAGGTGCCATTCGGCATAATAGGAATAAGAAGGTTTTTTCAAATGGAAAAAATAGTTGCGCAAGGCATTTTGTATGATTTCTACGGTCCCTTACTGACAGGGCATCAGCAGGATATCTACGAAGCGGTGGTTTATAATAATTTATCGCTGAGTGAGATTGCAAACGAAAAGGGAATCAGCAGGCAGGGCGTACACGATATTATCAAGCGATGTGATAAGATTTTGCAGGATTACGAAGATAAACTGCATTTGGTAGAGCGGTTTTCGGAAAATCGTAAAAAGCTGGAACAAATAAAAGCAATCGCGAAATCGATGGAACAAAAAGGAATGCTTAAGGAAGCAAAGGAGTTAAATTCCTTTGTGGATGAGATTCTAGAGGAGTTATAATTCATGGCTTTTGAAAGTTTAAGTGATAAACTTCAGAATGTGTTTAAAAATTTAAGAAGCAAAGGTCGTCTGACAGAAGCGGATGTTAAGGCTGCCATGAAGGAAGTTAAGATGGCATTGCTAGAAGCCGATGTTAACTTTAAGGTAGTAAAGCAGTTTGTAAAATCCGTGGAAGAACGGGCTGTTGGTGAAGATATTCTTAACGGGTTAAATCCCGGACAGATGGTAATAAAAATTGTTAACGAAGAGATGACTGCCCTTATGGGTTCGGAAACTACGGAATTAACGTTTCAACCGGGAAAGGCCATTACCGTTATTATGATGTGTGGTCTTCAGGGTGCCGGTAAAACTACTACCACAGCCAAAATTGCAGGTAAGCTGAAATTAAAGGGAAAGAAACCTTTGCTGGTGGCTTGTGACGTGTATCGTCCGGCGGCAGTAGAACAGCTGAAGGTAAACGGTGAAAAACAGGAAGTGGAAGTGTTCTCCATGGGAACGGAACACAGTCCGGTGGATATTGCGAAGGCAGCTCTTTTGCATGCAGAGAAGAACGGACACAATGTGGTAATCTTAGATACGGCAGGACGTCTTCATATTGATGAAGGAATGATGCAGGAATTGCAGAATGTCAAAGCTGCCGTAGAAGTGCATCAGACGTTACTTGTGGTGGATGCCATGACCGGTCAGGATGCAGTAAATGTAGCAAAGGAATTTGATGAGAAAATCGGGGTAACCGGTATTGTTTTATCCAAGATGGATGGTGACACTAGAGGTGGTGCGGCGTTATCTGTCAAGGCTGTAACCGGAAAACCTATTTTATATGTAGGTATGGAAAAGAAACTTTCCGATTTGGAACAGTTTTATCCGGATCGTATGGCAGGAAGAATTCTTGGCATGGGAGACGTACTTACCCTAATTGAAAAAGCACAGCAAAATATCACCATAGACGAAGAAAAAGAAAAAGAAATGGCCGGACGTATGCGCAAAGGCAAATTCGATTTCAATGATTATTTGGAATCGATGAAACAGATGCGTAATATGGGTGGGTTGGCAGGAATTATGTCCATGTTACCCGGGCTTGGCGCCAATATGGGTGATATTGAATCCATGGTGGATGAAAAGCAGTTAGCACAAACGGAAGCAATAGTTTTATCCATGACACCAAAGGAGCGGGAAAATCCCAAGCTGTTAAATCCCAGTCGTAAGCACCGAATTGCGAAAGGGGCAGGCGTGGATATTGCTGTGGTAAACCGCTTTATTAAGCAGTTTGAACAATCCCAGAAGATGATGAAGCAAATGCCTTCCATGATGGGTGGTTTTGGCGGAAAGAAACGCCGCGGCGGAATGCGTTTTCCGTTTTAATGATGGCAGTAATCTTAGACCGAATATGGGCTAGGCTGCGAGAGAAATCTCATAGATAAATATTTTTAATTTTGGAGGAAATGAAAAATGGCAGTAAAAATCAGACTTACAAGAATGGGTAAGAAGAGAAATCCTATCTACAGAATCATCGTTGCAGATTCCAGAGCTCCCAGAGACGGAAGATTTATCGATGAAATCGGTACTTACGATCCGAACACAGATCCCAGTACTTACAAAGTAGATGAAGAAAAAGCAAAAAAATGGTTAGCAAATGGTGCTCAGCCGACTGAAGTTGTTGGAAAGATTTTCAAACTCGCAGGTATCGAGAAATAATTTATGTTTCGCAAACAATTTTGGGAGGTGGCTTATGAAAGAATTGGTTGAAGTAATTGCAAAAGCACTGGTAGAACATCCGGATGAAGTAGTGGTTACAGAAAAAAACAACGGAAAACACACGACAATAGAACTTCATGTTGCCCCTACTGATATGGGAAAAGTTATCGGTAAGCAGGGAAGAATTGCGAAAGCAATCCGTGCTGTTGTAAAAGCTGCATCTACAAAAGAAGATCTTAGAGTTGACGTTGAAATCGTTGAATAACAAGATGCAAAGAAAAAGCGGACGCTGCCCGGCAGTGTTCGCTTTTTGAAACAAAAAAGGTAGCAAGAGAAAGGCCATGGTTGATAAAATGAACGATATGTTTCGAATCGGGGTAATCACCGAACCCCATGGAGTAAGAGGTGAAGTGAAAGTATATCCTACTACAGATGATGCGGACAGAATCAAAAAATTAAAAGAAATTATTTTGGATAACGGAAAAGAGATGCAGGTTCTTCATCCGGAAGGAATGAAATGGAACAAGCAGTTTATTATTATAAAATTTAAAGAATTTGAAAACAGGGATGCGGTAGAGCGGCTTAGGAAAAAAGAGCTTTACGTTACCAGAGAAAATGCGGTTCCCTTAAAAAAAGACGAATATTATATTTCGGATTTGGAAGGTCTAAAGGTGCTGGATGAAGAGGAAAAAGAAATCGGTACTTTAACAAAGGTAATTACCACCGGAGCGAATGATGTATATGAAATCGAATTGTTAAACGGAGGAGAAGTGCTTTTGCCTGCGATTAAACAATGTATTTTAGCGGTCAATGTATCCGAAGGCTACATGAAAGTACATATCATGGAAGGATTAATGTAAATGAATTTTTATTGTATGACCCTGTTTCCGGAAATGATGGAGCAGGCAATGAATACCAGTATTTTAAAACGCGCCATGGAGAATGAAATTTTGCATTTTGAGGCGGTTAATATCAGAGATTATACGAAGGATAAGCATTGTAAGGTAGATGATTATACCTATGGCGGTGGTGCGGGAATGTTAATGCAGGCACAGCCGGTGTATGATACTTATTTGGCAATCAAAGAAAAAATCCAAGGTCCTGCCAGAGTGGTCTATGTGACGCCTCAGGGGATTCCTTTTCAGCAATCCATGGCAGCGGATTTCTCGAAGGAAGAAAATTTAATCTTCCTATGCGGTCATTACGAAGGGATTGACGAGAGAGTATTAGAGGAAATCGTTACGGATTATGTATCCATAGGGGATTATGTACTGACCGGAGGAGAGCTCCCGGCTTTGGTAATGATGGACGCCATTGCACGGTTGGTTCCAGGGGTGCTTGGAAAAGAAGAATCCTTTATGACAGAATCCTTTTCGGAGGGCCTGTTGGAGTATCCGCAATATTCCAGACCGGAAATTTGGAACGGAAAGCGAGTACCGGAGGTGCTTCTTAGCGGCCATCATGCCAATATTGAAAAATGGCGCTTAGAGCAATCCAAAATACGAACCAAAGAACGAAGACCAGATTTGTACGAAAAGAAATATGGAAGTTTAGAGGATTAGACAAGAGTTTGACTTATGTTTTGTAAAGGGATGGTGAAAAGGAATGATCGGAACAAAAGAGATTTCCAAAATATTTGTAAAGAATTTAACGGAAGCGGAGAAGAAAAAGAAAAAAAATAAGCGTACCGCGACGGAATTTTATGCGGTAGATCATGTGAATATGGAGGCAAAAGACGGCGAAATTTTGGGGATTTTAGGGCCGAACGGAGCGGGAAAGACGACGCTTCTTCGAATGATGGGGAATTTAATGAAACCCACCGAAGGAGCAGTTTTTTTGATTGACCGGGATGGAAAGGAAATTACCGATACCGTGGAATTGAAAAAGCGAATCGGATATTTATCCGGAAACACAAAGCTTTATCACCGATTCACCATCCGGGAAATGCTTCGAATGCTGGGAGAAATATACGGCATTACGAAGGAGGAGACGGAAAAACGGATTGAGGAAATTGTAGAAATCCTTTCTATGGAAGAATTTGCAGATAATCAGATAGAGCATTTATCTACCGGCCAGACCCAGAGAGCCAATATTGCAAGATGCCTGATTCATCAGCCGGATATTTATATATTTGACGAACCCACCTTGGGGCTTGATATTATCAGCAGCGATGCCATTATTCAGTTTATGAAGCAGGAAAAGGAAAAAGGAAAGACGATTTTGTATTCCACCCATTATATGGAGGAGGCACAATATTTGTGCAATCGTATTGTGATGTTATACGAAGGCAAAATCATTGCGCAGGGCACTCCGGAAGAACTGATGAAGTTAACCGGTACGAACAATTTAAGAGAAACATTTCATGAGTTAGTTTCCGGATTGAATCGAAAAGCGGAAGATGAGGGGGACGAAAATGAATAAAGAAATTGTAAAAGCACTGTACAAGAAAGAAATTTTGGATATTCTGAGGGATAAAAAGACCATTTTAATGATGATTGTGATTCCGCTAATCTTATATCCTCTGATTTTTCTGGGGTCTTTTGTATTGGCCTCCAGCATTGCCTCAGCCAGCACGGAAAATACCTATCGTATTGGGTTTGAAAATGTGGAAAACCGAATGGAAATGATGGAAGTGTTTGACCGTGCAGCCAAGGAATATGAGTATGATTTTGTCTATGTAACTCCGGATACGGAAAATACTACCTTTGAAGAAGCTTTATCCGATGAGGTCTTGCATGCCTATATTACGCAAACGGAGGAAGACGGAAAAACAGAGTATCATGTGGTATATACTTCTTCCTCGGTGGATTCCTCCACCGCTTCCGGTATGCTTATGGATATGTTGTTTGAATATCGGGAACATCTTCGTAAAACCCAGTTGGAAGAACTTGGCATGGACACAGAAATCTACCTGTATCCCATTAGCTACGACTATGAAGATAAAGCCACCAACGAAGAAACGGTGGGAAGCTTGTTTGGTACGATTTTACCCTTCCTCTTAATTTCCAGTATATTGATGGGGGCAATGTATCCGGCCATTGATATCACGGCAGGAGAAAAAGAGAGAGGAACATTAGAAACGCTTTTAACCCTTCCGATAAAGAACGTGGAACTAATTACCAGTAAATTTTTGGCGACTTCCACCATTGCAACGGCGGCAGCGTTTTTGAATGTCCTTTCTATGGGGATTTTGGGTGCGTATTTTTACGGAAGTATCGCTGCGGGAAGTGAAACGGCGGTGGACTTTGATGTCTTATCTTATCTGCCGGCGATAGGTATTATGCTTCTTTGCGCAATCGTGTTTGCTATGTTTTCGTCAGCGGTATGTCTTTGCGTATGTATTTTCGCCAAAAGCTTTAAAGAAGCGCAGAATTATACAACGCCGGTGATGTTGGTGTTTATGTTTTCCGGCATGGCGGGGATGATTCCGAACCTGGAACTGACGCAATATACGGCGCTGATTCCGGTGGTTAATATTTCGATTTTGATTACGAGTCTGTTTCAATTTAAGTTTGAAGCGGAACTGATTGCCATGGTGTTGTTTTCTAATATTGCTTACAGTATGCTTGCGGTATGGTTTATGACAAAAATCTTCCATTCCGAAGATATTTTGTTTGGGGACGGTAGTGTTAACATTCGTTTGATTGAAAAGCGAAGTGACATGAAAGAAAAGCAAATGCCGGGTGTGGGAGATATTATTCTTTTGTTTTCCGTACTGTTACTGGTTATTATGCTGGTAGGTTCTATATTGATTTTAAAATGGGGCAACATAGGTCTTGTGCTCCAACAGGCGCTTATTTTGCTATGTACGTTATTCTATAGTTGGTATATTAAGGCTGATTTTAAGAAATTGTTTTCGTTTCGGAAAACAAAAATTCGGAATTTTGCAGCAGCTTTATTTCTGTGGATAGGAACGTATCTATTGATGATGGTTGTGAGTGCCTGGCTGGCAGAATGGTTTCCGGGAAGTGCCCAGTCCGCGGAAAGTATTATCCATTTATGGGACGGTGTTCCGCTTTGGCTGATTGTTTTTTCTTCGGCACTCATGCCGGCAATATGTGAAGAAGTGGCTTTTCGAGGCTTTTTGTTTGGAACCCTAAAAAACAGATATCGTATTCACATTGCTATTTTATGGACGGGAGCTGTTTTTGGATTATATCACATGAATTTCATTAAATTCTTTGTGGTAGGATTTTTAGGAGCTGTTTTAGCCTATGCCGTATCTAAGAGCGGTAGCATTTGGGTTTCGATTTTTATGCATTTTTTAAACAATCTGATAGCGGTATTGTTTTCCCTTTATCCGGAAAAGATTGCCAAAATACTACCGGTATTATTTGAAGATGCCATCGGCCTTGGCTCCATGGTTCTTCTGGGACTTTCCGGAGTTGTATCCCTGCTATTAGGGATTTTCCTGCTACATCTTTGGAATAAGCCGGTCGTTGGTTGTGAAAAAGAGGATTTTTCAGAAAAAAGCTTGCAATAGGAATGGATTTGTGGTAGAGTATTAGCGTTGCGAGTAAAGAGATGTTCCGCTGTTACATGAAAAAGAAGAGTATTAAGAACATCCGATGAAAAACAAGGAGGAAAATATGAGTAACATTATTAAAGAAATCGAGCAGGAACAGCTCAAGGCAGAAGTACCTTCATTTGAAGTAGGTGATACTGTAAAAGTTTACGGTAAAATCAAGGAAGGTGAAAAAGAAAGAATTCAGGTTTTCGAAGGTGTTGTTTTGAAAATTCAGAATGGCGGAAACAGAACAACCTTTACTGTTAGAAAATCTTCTAACGGTGTAGGTGTTGAAAAGACATGGCCGCTTCATTCTCCTAACGTAGAAAAGGTAGAAGTAGTAAGAAGAGGTAAGGTAAGACGTGCTAAATTGAACTACTTAAGAGGACGCGTTGGTAAGAGAGCAAAAGTAAAAGAAATTTTGAAATAAGATTCGAAAAAGAAATCATTGGAGGGAACAGCTTGTCTGTTCCCTTTTTGTGTATTTTTTGATATACTAAGACAGAATGGGCAAAGTATTTTTTGCTGATATTGAACTTTATAATACGGCTTTGTTAAGGGAAAAGCGTATGGGAGGCAACATGGGAAAGAGACGCGGCGGATTGTCGTTTTACCGACGGGAAAAACGAATCAACAAAAGAATGCTAAAAGAGGTAGGAACCTGGGTGTTTTGGACCTTTGCCATGGCTCTGATTGCTTTTGTATTTGTATTTTGTTTCGGAATAAAAACCAGTGTTATCGGAGTTTCTATGGAGCCTACGTTGTATAACGGGCAGGAGATTTTAATCAATCGATTCGCTTACTTTTTGGTTTCTCCGGACCAGGGTGATGTGGTGGTTTTTCTTCCCAACGGAAATGAAAATTCCCACTACTATGTGAAAAGAGTCATTGCGGTTCCGGGAGATACGGTTTTAATCCAAGATGGTTTCGTCTATGTTAACGGGGAACCTTATCAGGAAGAAATTGTTTGCGACAAAATTGAAAACGGGGGAATTGCTTCTACCGGTCTTACTTTAGGTGAAGATGAATATTTTGTTCTAGGAGATAACCGCAACAATAGTGAGGATAGCCGTTCCAGTAATGTGGGAATTGTGAAAAGAGATTATATTATTGGTTTGGCATGGTTCCATATGTCTTATGAAGACGTTAATATGGGACTGATTAAATAAAGATGGAGAGAGAAAAATTATGAATTATCAATGGTATCCGGGTCATATGACAAAGGCAATGCGTATGATGCAGGAAGATATTAAACTAATTGACCTGGTAATCGAAATTGTAGATGCCAGAATTCCGAGTTCAAGCCGTAATCCGGACATCGATGAACTGGGAAAAAATAAAGGTCGCCTGATATTGATGAACAAAAGTGATTTGGCGGATAAAAAGGCAAATGAAGAATGGATTCGTTATTATAAAGAGCAGGGAATTACTGCGCTTATGATTGATTCCAGAAAAGGAACCGGTCTGAAAGATATTCAGAGTGCGGTACAAACGGCCTGCAAAGAGAAAATAGAAAGAGACCGGAAAAGAGGCATTATTAACCGGCCGCTTCGAGCTATGGTGGCAGGGATTCCCAACGTGGGAAAATCCACGTTTATAAATTCCTATGCGAAAAAGGCTTGTACCAAAACCGGTAACAAACCCGGCGTAACCAAAGGAAAACAATGGATTCGACTGAATAAAACATTGGAGTTGTTGGATACTCCGGGGGTTTTGTGGCCTAAGTTTGAAGATAAGACAGTAGGACTGCACTTGGCGATGATTGGTTCCATCAATGATGAAATCCTTCACATTGATGAATTGGCCTATGAAATCATTGCTTTTATGAGAGAAGCCTATCCCGGTAGTTTATCCAAGCGATATGAGGTTTCGGAAGAAGGAGAAAACACAAAGATTTTGGAAGAAATCAGTGTACAGAGAGGATGCCTTGGAAAAGGTGGCGCTCCTGATATTTTAAAGGCGGCAGGGATTGTCGTAGATGAATTCCGTAGCGGAAAATTAGGACAAATTACAATAGAAAGGCCGGAATAATTATGGCAGAAGAAAATTGGATGTTAGAAGAGGAAGAACAAGAAGAGGAAGAAACCTCCGCTCATTCCGGAAAAGAAATTTTAAAAGAGGTGTTATACAACAGTATCTATTTATTGGTAGTTTTGGTATTAACCCTTCTTGTGGTTCGCTATGTAGGACAGCGCACGGTAGTTATTGGTTCCAGCATGGCTCCCACATTACAAAACGAGGACAATCTGATTGTGGATAAGGTAACCTATCGGTTTTCGGATCCGAAACGGTTTGATATTATTGTATTTCCGTTTGCGTATGAAGAAGATACGTATTACATCAAACGAATTATTGCCCTTCCCGGAGAAACGGTCCGTATTGATGAGAATGGGGCAATTTATATTACCCCGTTAAATGGAGAGGAATATTTATTGCAGGAAAATTACGGTGCGGAAGTAATGGAAAATCCCGGATTGGCTAATGCCGGAATTACCTTAGGCGAAGGGGAATACTTTGTACTGGGAGACAATCGGAATCATTCTTCTGACAGTCGTAATCCGGCAGTGGGTGTCATTCATAGGGAGGATATTATCGGAAGAGCATGGCTTCGCATCTATCCCTTTGATTCTTTTGGGTTTGTGGAACATCAGTAAGAGAGGAAAAAAGATGAAGATTAGTGAAATACAGGAATTATTTAAAAAGCAGGGAGAACAGTGCCCGCAGGAATTTATCCGGGAATTTTCCGCAGATGAAAGAACAGCAGTGCAAAAATTAGTTGCCCGGGCACAAAAGAATATTGAACATTTAGAAAAAGAAAAAAAACGAATGCAGGAAATGTTTTCTTACGAAAGAGAGAATTCGGAATATTCCTTTATTTGCGGGATTGATGAGGCAGGAAGAGGCCCTTTGGCCGGTCCGGTGGTAGCCGGTGCCGTTATACTTCCAAAAGATTGCTCCATTCTTTATTTAAACGATTCCAAGAAACTATCGGAAAAAAAGAGGGAAGAATTATACGATATCATTAAAAAGGAAGCGGTGGCAGTTGGTGTAGGTTATGCTTCCCCTCAGCGAATTGACGAAATCAATATTTTAAATGCGACTTATGAGGCAATGAGGGAAGCGATTGCAAACCTTAATGTTCAGCCGGATTTGCTGTTAAACGATGCCGTTACGATTCCCAAGGTGCAAATCAAACAGATTCCCATTATTAAAGGAGATGCAAAAAGTGCCTCCATTGCGGCAGCCAGTATTATCGCAAAAGTAACTAGGGATCGTTTGATGTTGCAATACGACAGCGTAATGCCCCAGTATCATTTTGCGGCGCACAAAGGGTATGGAGTGGAAGCTCATATTGCGGCAATCAAGGAATATGGTCCGTCCCCCATTCACCGAAGGAGTTTTATAAAAAATTTTATTGAAGTATAAGACTGTGGAACGGCTCTCGATGGTACGATATAGGAAACAGAGGGAATCGATTCGTACATAGACCATGGAACCTGTGAATCGAAAAAGAAAAGAGAAGGTAGGTAGGAGGAAGAAAAATGAGTATGTTATCCGGAATTTTTGGCAGTATTTCGCAAAATAATGTGTCTTCCTATGGTCCTACGGAATCGGAGCCGGCTTCCGGCTCAGTAGATTTATCGAAAATGAAACCGGGCCAGACCGTTACGGGAAAAATTGTAGGAGTGAGTCATGATACGGTTTCCGTTGATTTAGGGAAAGGAAATGTTCTTCAGGCAAAATTAGAGGGGGCCATGGATTTGCAACCGGGTCAGACCGTTACCTTTTCCTTAAAAGGAAATCAGGGAGCGCAGGTTACTTTAACGCCGTTATATACCAATATGGATCATGCGGCAACCGCAGCAAAAGCATTGACAGCTGCCAATATGCCGGTGAATTCTTCGACTCTTTCCATGACGACAGCGATGATGGACGCCGGAATGGGGATTGATAAGCAGTCTTTAGGAGAAATGTATCAGAAGGTTTCGGCCAATCCCCAAGCAGATGCCGGAACATTGGTAGAAATGAAAAAAATCGGCTTAGATATTACCCCTAAAAATATTTCTCAGTTTCAGGCTTATCAGAATTATGAAAATCAAATTTCCGACGGAATGAAACAAATTATACAGGATGTGCAGGATTTGTTTCGCGAATTAAACAGCGCAGGTCAGACGAAGGAAGCGACAACCTTTATGGATTCGGTACTGCGAATTTTTACCGAAAATCCAAACGGAGAATCGGTAGTTTTACCGGAGGGACAGGCGCTAAACCGAAAGGTAAATGAAAATGGCGAGTTGGTCTCCGGCGTGGCACAGGAACCGGCAAATGCGAATCCGGAAGCGCCTGGAACCGCGGATTTAAATCACGCAGCTACTTTCCGGGATAAAATTGCAGAAACGACGGCAAAGGAAGTATTTAACCTGGTTGCGGAAGGAAAAGAAGGGGAAGTAACGGAAGGGAAAATACTTTCCGAAACAAAACCGGCAGAAGCGCAAACAACACAAGAGGGGATGCCTCTTAAGCAAAATGAAAATATAGAAAGCGGAAAAACTGGATTTTTGACAGAAGGAATGCAAAAAGAACTGCTTTCTTTGGTTAAAAATATGGATTCGGAAGGGGCTACGGTTACATTACCGGAAACCCAGAATATGCTTCCGAAGGATGCCCTGGTTCTTGCCAGACAATTATTGGCGCAGCATGGCATGACGCCTGCTTTAAAGGAGTTTTTGGAAGGAAAAGAATTTCAAAGTCTATTGAAGGAGGAAATACAAAATCAATGGATGTTGTCTCCGAAGCAAGTGGAGAAAAAACAAACCGTAGAAACTTTGTTTGACCGCTTACAAAAACAGACCCAGGATTTAACGAAAGTACTTACCTCGATTGCAAAACCCGAGTCTGCTTTGTCCAATCATTTGTCCTCCATGAATCAAAATTTGGATTTTATGAATCAAATGAATCAGATGTATCAATATGTGCAGCTTCCTCTGAAAATGAACGGCAGCGAAACCACCGGTGATTTATTTGTTTATACGGACAAAAAGAATCTTGCGCAAAAGGACGGAAATGTAAGTGCATTGCTACATCTGGATATGCCACATTTGGGCGCTTTGGATGTGTATGCTTCCATTACGCCTTCCCAGTCGGTTTTTACCAAATTTTATCTGGAAAGTGATGATATGATTACTTTTATTGAACAAAATATTTCTATTTTGACAGAACGATTGAACCAAAAAGGCTATCAGGTTCAAAGCGAAATGTTAAAGCGGGGAGACGAGGAAAAGATTAGCCCACAGCTTTTTGCAAAAGAACAGGGTGTGATCCCCACTACAGTAGGACATTTTAGCTTTGATATGAGAGCATAAGGAGAGAAAAGTTGGAAGATAAAATAAAACAAAAACGTCGTCAGGCCATTGCATTGGAATACGATCCGGATGATGCGGCGCCGAAAATCATCGCATCCGGGCAGGGGGCTTTGGCGGACAAAATTATAGCAAAGGCAAAAGAGGAAAATGTTCCGGTTCATCAGGACGGTAAGTTGGCGGATACCTTATCCCGTCTGGAAATCGGCGACATGATTCCGCCGGAGTTGTATGAAGTGGTGGCAGAAATCCTTGTGTTTGTTGATGCCATGGATAAAATCAAAGCAAAAACGGAAGCGGCGGAGCGAAAGCGGATTCTGGGGTAATTTTTATAGAAAAAAGAAAGGGTTATATGTTTGAATAAAAGGCAGATTGGGAGTTACTATGAAAATCTTGCGGCGAGTTTTTTAGAAAATCAGGGACTACGAATTATAGAAAAAAATTTTCGGTGTCGGTTTGGCGAGATTGATTTAATTGCGAAGGATAAAAATTATCTGGTTTTTACGGAAGTTAAATGGCGAAACAGTGGTTTTTCTGGAACGGCAAAAGAGGCAGTCACCTATGAAAAACAAAGAACCATTTCCAAGGTGGCAAAATATTACCTGTTTCAGAAAAAGATTTCCTTTGATTCGTTTCTGCGATTTGATGTGATTGCCATTGATCAAGAGGAAATTTCCTGGCAAAAGGATGCGTTTTTTTATACAGAATAATGAACGGAGTGCTTTTGGGGCTGTGTTTAAGTCTATGAAACGTTGACCGTGTTCTTAATAAAAAACTTGGAAATGAAAAATAAAGTGGAAGGTTTAAGGAACTACAAAAGATGTATGTCAATATAGAGTTTTTTGATGCAGAGCCGATAGAAAATCTGATTACCTGTCTTAACTTTAAGATGGATAAGGTGGTTTTTTTCGGACATGATGATGTGATGACAAAGGAAAAACAGGAGCAAACAAGAAAGATTTTAAATCGGCTTTGCGGTATTTTTGAGGTGGTCTTTCATACGGTGAGCAAAAAAGATTTGCAAAGCATTGTTTCACGCATGCAGGAGGTCCTGTTGGCGGAAAAAAAAGAAAATAACGAATGTTTTTTTGATTTGACCGGCGGGGAAGATTTGATTTTAGTGGCAATGGGAATTTTATCTACCATGCATCAGACACCCATGCACCAATTTGACATTGAAAAGAATAAGCTTCACATTTTAAACGAGCGCACCATTTCCGGAATTGATGCATTGGTGCCTCAGGAAAAAATAGAACTTAATTTAGATGATATCATCGGGTTTCAGGGTGGCATAATTGATTATCGGCATCATAAACTGGCAAAAGACGATTTGGGGGAGGAAGAATTTGAGCGGCAAGTAGAGGCGATGTGGAAGATAGCATCGAGAAATCCCAGGAAATGGAACGCCTTTTCCTATGTCTTAAAGGGTTTAACCCATTATGAAGATGAGTCTTTCCGAGTAAGGATTCAAAAGTCGGAATTGGAACAAATAGGGAAACGAAGTCCGGAAATTGAAAACTTTGATTCTTTTATGAAATTTGCAAAGCAATTGGAAAAGGAACAATTGCTTTGGCAGTTGGAAGAACGAAACGGAAGTCTTTCTTTTTCTTATTTTAACGAAAAAATAAGGGATTGTTTGCTGGATGCCGGTTGCATTTTAGAACTGGCAACTTATTTTGAACGAAAGAAAACCGGAGAATATACAGACTGTAAAATCGGTGTACACATAGATTGGAACGGGAAATTTGAAGGCCCCGGCATTGATGTGGAAAATGAAGTGGATGTCATGCTTCTTTCCGGTTATATTCCGGTGTTTATTTCCTGTAAAAACGGAAAAGTGGATCAGATGGCACTTTATGAATTGGATACGGTGGCAAGACGCTTTGGCGGAAAGTATGTAAAAAAGGAATTGATGGCTACTCAGGAAATTGCAAATGGCTATATACAGCGGGCTGAGGAAATGGGCATTCAAATCAGTTCTTTGAATTAGTTGTTTTTTGTCTTCTTTGTTTCTATTATAAATTTAGATATAAAAAAGAAAGGTGTCAGCGGATACGAGATGGAATATCGTCGAAAAAATATAGATGCGTCGGAATTGGAATTAAGAACCTACGGGGAAATGGAGTATTTCGTATTTCCGAAGCTGGAAAAGACGGGGATTGTGAAACATTTATTTACCACAAGGAAAGGTGGCGTCAGTCAAAAGGAGTGGAGCAGTTTAAATCTTAGCTTTACCAGAGGAGATGAGGAACAACATGTTCGGGAAAATTTTAACCGGGTAGCGACTGTTATGGGGTGTAGCTGTGCGGATATGATTTCCACGGACCAAACGCATACCTGTAATGTGAAAAGAGTAGGAAAAGCAGAAAAAGGACATGGTATTACAAGAGAGAAAACCTTTTTTGATACCGATGGTCTTGTAACAAAGGACGAAGGCGTTGTCTTGGCTGCTTTTTTTGCAGACTGTGTCCCGCTTTATTTTGTGGATCCCGTAAAAAAAGCAATTGGACTTTCGCATTCCGGCTGGAAAGGGACGCTGCTTGGTATCGGGGAAAAAACGGTTCAAAAAATGCAGGAAGAATTCGGAAGTGAGCCTAAAGATCTGATTGCGGCGATTGGCCCCTCTATTTGTAAGAACTGCTATGAAGTAAGTGAGGAGGTAAAGATTGCCTTTGAAGAACGCTTTTGGCAAAGATATCAAACGGATAAGGTCTCTTTTCTTCTTGGTGTTGAGGATATAGAGGATGAAAAAAAGAAGGCATTGTTTTATCAAAAAGAGAACGGAAAATACCAGCTGGATTTATGGTTGGCAAACAGCCTTGTGTTGCAGAAAGCAGGAATCGAACCGCAGAATATTTCCGTTACGGACGTATGTACCTGTTGTAACAAAGAACTTTTGTTTTCCCATCGGGGAAGCCAGGGAAAGCGAGGCAATTTAGGTGCATTTCTGGGGCTGGATTAAAAGGAGTTTTTATGAAATTTTTACGAATTGAAAAGCAGGAACAGGAGAAATATTTAAGGCATTATCAGCTGGTTTATCTAAACAAAGAGGGGAAAGAAAAAAAGTATGAAATGGTAAGTAGACATGAAATCTTGTCCCCGGAGGATGTTGGAAACATTGTCAGCGGCGTTTCCATTGTGGCAACCCACGAAGACAAAATGCTTTTGCTGCGGGAATTTCGCATGGGAGTAAATCGTTATGTGTATAATTTGTGCGCAGGACTTATGGAGCCGGGAGAAACCATTGAGGAATGTATTGCAAGAGAGTTGTATGAAGAAACTGGTCTTACGGTGAAAACCATAAAAGATATTTTACCGCCCAGTTTCGCAGCGGTAGCCATTTCGGATGTGAAAACCTATATTGCTTTTGTGGAAGCAAAGGGAGATATTTCCGATCATACGTCCGCAAACGAGGAAATCGAAGCGAAATTTTATACGAAGGAGGAAGTGAAGGAACTTCTTTCGAAAGAAGAATTTTCTTCCAGAGCACAGCTGGCGGCGTACTATTTTGCTAATGATTTTCGATAGGATTTACGATGGGAAGAAAAAATGACTGGAAAAGTATGTGTCGGTATTGTATAATCTTTACTTGACGGAATACCTGCTTGCGAAAGCGGCGGAATGGAGGATGAAATGACATTATTTGAAGAACTGAAAGAGAGAGGTTTGCTGGCACAGCTTACCGACGAAGAGGAAATTAAAGAGCTGATCAATAACGGAAAAGCAACTTTTTATATTGGTTTTGACCCTACAGCAGATAGTTTGCTTGTAGGACATTTTATGGCACTTTGCCTGATGAAGCGTCTTCAGATGGCAGGAAATAAGCCGATTGCGCTTCTTGGGGGCGGTACCGGTATGATAGGTGACCCTTCCGGAAAAACAGATATGAGAAAAATGCTCACCGTAGAAGACATTCAGCACAACTGTGACTGCTTTAAAAAGCAGATGAGCCGTTTTATTGATTTTTCCGAAGGAAAAGCTTTGATGGTTAATAATGCAGATTGGCTTTTGGATAAAAATTATGTGGAAATGCTTCGTGAAGTAGGTCCTTATTTCTCTGTAAACAATATGCTTCGTGCAGAATGTTACAAGCAGCGTATGGAAAAGGGGCTTAGTTTCTTAGAATTCAACTACATGATCATGCAGAGTTATGATTTCTTGGAACTTTTCCAGAAATACAACTGTAACATGCAGTTTGGCGGCGACGATCAGTGGAGCAATATGCTTGGCGGAACAGAACTGATTCGTAAGAAATTAGGAAAAGATGCTTATGCCATGACCATTACCCTTTTGCTTAATTCCGAAGGAAAGAAGATGGGTAAAACAGAGAAGGGTGCGGTTTGGCTTGATCCGGAAAAGACCAGTCCTTTTGAATTTTTCCAGTATTGGAGAAATGTGGCAGATGCTGATGTATTAAAGTGTATTAAGATGCTTACATTCCTTCCGATGGAAGAGATTCGCAGTATGGAAAGCTGGGAAGGAAGTCAGTTGAATGAGGCGAAAGAAATCCTTGCTTGGGAACTTACCAATTTAGTACACGGTAAAGAAGAAGCGGATAAGGCAAAAGAATCTGCAAGAGCCTTGTTTGCAGGCGGCGGCGTTAGTGAAAATATGCCGACTACGACCATTACTGAAGGGGATTTCCTGGAAGGACAGATTGATATTTTGTCCTTGATGGTAAAAGGAAATATTGCTTCTTCCCGTTCGGATGCAAGACGTAATGTGGAACAGGGCGGTGTCTCTGTGAATGGTGAAAAGGTGAATGATATCAAAACTTCTTACGGAAAAGATGCTTTTGCGGAAGATTTTATTGTAAAAAAAGGAAAGAAAACCTTTATGAAGTATGTAATGGAATAATGACCGAAAAACAATAAGTAACTTTGAAAGAAAAAAGCTCCGGTTTGTGCGTTGTACCTTGAACAGGTGGCGGCAAACCGGAGCTAATTTTTAATTCTGGAATTAGAATTACAACCCCAAAGGCTTAGTTTTCATCATCAAAGATGCGGGCATTGTATCGACGTACAATTTCATGGATTTTCTCGGTAGGAGTCAATACCTTTGCCATGGAAATATCATGGTTGGCAAAATCGATGATGGAAGCCATGAATTTACTCATATCTGCAATCAGTGCATAAGGACGTTTCAATACCTCCGGTGACAGATACGTTAGATTGGTAGTGATTAAGTAATCAAAGTAACCGTTTTCATAAGCCTTATCAAAAGAAGCCATGCCGTTGGTAAATAAACCGAAAGTAGTACACAAAAATACGCGTCTTGCCTTCATTTCCTTCAGTTGTCTGGAAGTATCCAGCATACTTTCACCGGATGCAATCATATCATCTATAATAATAACATCCTTGCCTTCAATATTTTCACCCAAAAATTCATGTGCAACAATAGGATTCTTGCCATTAACGATAACCGAATAATCACGTCTCTTATAGAACATACCGGTGTTTACTCCAAGAACCGTGGAAAAGTAAACGGCTCGGTCGAGAGCACCCTCATCCGGAGAAATGACAATGGTATGATCTTTATCAATGGTCAAATCACGAACATGCTTTAATAATTCCTTGGTGATCTGATAGTTGGGTGAGAAGTTGTCAAATCCGTAGAGAGGAGTAGCGTTTTGCACTCTGGGATCATGAGCGTCAAAGGTAATAAAATTGCTTACTCCCATATCTGCCAATTCCTTCAGTGCATTGGCACAGTCTAGAGATTCTCTGGAGCTTCTTTTGTGCTGACGTCCTTCATATAAGAAGGGCATGATAACATTGATTCGGTGAGCTTTACCGTTGCAGGCAGCAATAATACGCTTTAAGTCCTGATAATGGTCATCCGGAGACATGGAATTTTCAAAACCATTGACCTGATAGGTGATGGAGTGATTGGTGATATCCACTAAAATATATAAGTCAGTTCCTCGAACGGATTCTTTTAAAACGCCTTTGGCTTCACCGCTTCCGAATCGGGGACATTCTGCATTTAAAAGATAGTTGTCAGCAACATATCCCTGAAATGCAGGGTCGTTTTTGAAGGTATTTTTTACATTTTTACGATAATCAACAAGATAGTTGTTGATGCTGTTTCCAAGAGCGGTTGCACTGTTTAACGCAATTAATTTTAAAGGGGCAACCGGCATAGCATTTTCTAATTCTTTTAACTGTGGCATAGTGACCTCATTTCTGCAAAATAAGCATTTTTCGTACTAAAATCAACAATTATTTTATATCATTATGCTAGTGACACGTCAAGATAATTCTAGTAAAATAAGGGATGGGAGAACAAGGAAAGGCATGAAAAGGCGTGTTTTGTTCTTGCAAAACAGAAAGGTTTTAACGAGCATTATGAAAGCAAACAGACATTTTGTGAAAGATGTGGAAATCGGCAGTATTGCTGAAGAAATGGGAATTGAGGCAGGAGATGAACTTTTGGAGATTTCCGGCCAGAAAATAGAAGATATTTTTGATTATCAGTTTTATTGCACAGAAGAATATCTGGAAGTTCTTATCCGTAAACCGGATGGGGAAGAATGGCTTTTGGAAATTGACAAAGACGAAAATGAAGATTTGGGGATTCAATTTGAAAACGGGTTAATGGATGAATACCATTCCTGTCATAACAAATGTATTTTTTGTTTCATTGATCAAATGCCTCCCGGAATGAGGGAAACCCTTTATTTTAAGGATGATGATACCAGATTGTCTTTTTTACAGGGAAATTATGTGACTCTGACGAATTTATCGGATCATGATATAGACCGAATGATTCGTTATCATTTGGAACCCATCAATATTTCCTTTCAGACCATGAATCCGACGCTTCGTTGTAAGATGTTAAATAACCGTTTTGCCGGTGAAGCATTAAAAAAAGCAGAACGATTATTCGAAGCAGGGATTCGGATGAACGGACAAATTGTG
Organism: Lachnospiraceae bacterium; assembly: GCA_045578545.1. Classification (GTDB taxonomy): domain Bacteria; phylum Bacillota; class Clostridia; order Lachnospirales; family Lachnospiraceae; genus NK4A136. Next base: position 30,031 of record JAZNKK010000016.1, on the reverse strand, counting down.
TTGTGTAAAGGCGTAAATGACGGGGAAGAACTTCGTTACAGTTTAAATAAGTTATTGGAATATTTGCCGGTGCTGGAAAGCGTGTCGGTGGTTCCGGTCGGATTATCGAAGTACCGGGAGGGATTATATCCTTTAGAGCCTTTTACGAAAGAGGAGGCAAGGGAAGTGATTGCCATGATTGAAGAATTTCAAAAAAAGGCATTGGAAATCAGTCCCTATCATTTCGTTCATGCCAGCGATGAATGGTATCTTTTGGCAGAGCTTCCATTGCCAAAGGAAGAAACCTACGATGGATATTTGCAATTGGAAAACGGTGTGGGAATGCTTCGCCTTTTACACAACCAGGTGGAGGAAGCGATTTTAGAATATCAAAAGTTGCTTTCAAAAGATGGGGAACTTTTTCAGAGTGAAAATACTTCATTAGAGCATTCTCCAATGGAAAGTACGAAAAAGAATAATTGCAAATCAGAAAATTGCAAAACAGAGGAGAATTTTTCTGTAAAGAAGAGAAGTGTAACTATGGTAACCGGTCAATTAGCGTATCCTACCCTTTGTACGTTAATAGAGAAAATAAAAGAGGCATTTCCTTTTGTTGATGCTGAGGTATGCAGTATTCGAAATGACTTTTTCGGTGAAAATATTACCGTATCCGGCTTAATTACCGGGCAGGATTTGATTGCCCAGCTGAAGGAAAAAAAGTTAGGAGAAGTCCTTTTGCTACCGCAGAATATGCTTCGAAGCGGAGAAGAGGTCTTTTTGGATGATATCACCGTTTCGAATGTTCAAAATGCTTTACAAGTTCAGGTAGGTATTGTAAAATCAAGCGGTATGGATTTTGTAGAAAGTGTTTTGGGAATTGTTAGAAAGGTTTAGGTAAGCTATGAGTAAAAAAAGAAAACCCATTGTGGCGGTAGTTGGTCGCCCCAATGTGGGAAAGTCAACATTATTTAATGCGCTTTCCGGCACCAATCTTGCAATTGTAAAAGATACCCCGGGAATTACCAGGGATCGTTTATATGCAGATGTTAGTTGGTTGGATAAAAATTTCACATTGATTGATACCGGCGGTATTGAACCGGACAGTAAGGATATTATTTTGTCCCAGATGCGGGAACAGGCACAGATTGCTATTGATACCGCTGATGTTATCTTGTTTATGACAGATGTAAGGCAGGGACTTACCGACGCAGATTCTAAAGTGGCGGATATGCTTCGCCGCAGTGCAAAGCCGGTGTTATTGGTAGTAAATAAGGTAGATGATTTCCAGAAAATGATGGCGGATGTCTATGAATTTTATAATTTGGGAATCGGAGAACCGTTGCCGATTTCTGCCTCCGGCAGGTTAGGAATCGGAGATATGTTAGATGAGGTAATCAAACATTTTCCGGACGTGGCTGATGAGGAGGAAGAAGACGAACGCCCCCGTATTGCCATTGTAGGAAAACCTAACGTTGGAAAATCTTCCATTATCAATAAATTGATTGGTGAAAACAGAGTCATTGTTTCTGATATTGCCGGTACCACAAGAGATGCCATTGATACGGAAGTGGTACACAACAAAAAAGAGTATGTTTTTATTGATACGGCAGGTCTTCGTCGTAAAAACAAGATTAAAGAAGAACTGGAAAAATATATGATTGTTCGTACCGTTAGCGCAGTGGAACGAGCGGATGTTGTATTGCTTGTGATTGATGCGGCGGAAGGTGTAACGGAACAGGAAGCTAAAATTGCCGGAATTGCGCATGAACGCGGCAAGGGTATGATTATCGTCGTAAATAAATGGGATACTGTGGAAAAAGATGACAAAACCATTTATCAATATACCAACAAAATAAAAGAAATTCTTTCTTTTATGCCCTATGCAGAGATGATTTTTGTTTCCGCCAAAACGGGACAAAGACTGCCCAAACTCTATGATATGATTGATGCAGTGATTGAAAATCATTCTCTTAGAGTTGCTACCGGTGTGTTGAATGAAATTATGATGGAGGCTGTTGCGTTGCAACAACCGCCCACCGATAAAGGAAAACGACTGAAATTATACTATATTACACAGGTCAGCGTAAAACCGCCTACGTTTGTTATTTTTGTGAATGATAAGAATTTGATGCATTTTTCTTATACGAGATATATTGAAAATAAAATCAGAGATGCCTTTGGTTTTCGTGGCACACCGCTGAAATTTATTATACGTGAGAGGAAGGAAAAAGAAAAATGATTCGTTTGGCATGCTTAGGAATCGGATATTTATTTGGTTTGTTTCAGACCGCATATATCTTAGGCAAAATGAAGGGGATTGATATCAGAGAGCACGGAAGCGGAAACGCAGGAACTACCAATACCCTTCGGGTATTGGGAAAGAAAGCAGGTTTGATTGTCTTTCTCGGAGATATTTTAAAAACCATATTGGCTGTGATTTTAATCGGAATTTTGTTTCAGGAAAAATATCCGGAACAGTTATATTTATTAAAATTATATGCCGGTCTTGGGGCAGTCCTCGGACATAATTTTCCCTTTTATCTTAAGTTTAAGGGAGGAAAGGGAATTGCTGCTACCGGGGGTATGATCCTTAGTTTCGACTGGTTTTTTGTCCCGGTAGGACTCTTGGCATTCTTTGGAACCTTTGCTGTTTCTCATTATGTGTCTTTGGGCTCTTTGGTACTTACTGCAGTGTTCCCGATTCAGATGATTCTGATGGGACAGCTTGGAATTGGTAATTTCGCAGCGATTCCCCAGGCAATCCTTATCGAGATGTATGTATTGGGATTTGTGCTTATGGCACTGGCGTACATTCGTCACGCAGAGAACATCAAACGTTTGGCTAGCGGTACGGAACGAAAAACTTATATTTTCAAGAAAAAAGAGAAAACAGAAGAATAAAATTAAGAAGCAGAGAGGTAAATATCTATGGTGAATATTGGTATTTTAGGAGCCGGAAGTTGGGGGACGGCCATCGGAATTTTGTTATGTAATAACGGATATAAGGTAACGATGTGGTCTGCTTTGGGCGATGAAATCGATATGTTAAATGAAAAAAGAGAACATGTGGATAAGTTACCCGGGATTCCCCTTCCTGAGACGATGTCTTTCACAAAAACCGTGGAAGAAGCAGTGAAAGGGATGGATTTGCTGGTTTTAGCAGTACCTTCCGTATTTACTCGCCAGACAGCGCATCAAATCAAGGATTTAGTAGAAGAAAAGCAGATTATTGTAAATGTTTCCAAAGGAATTGAGGAAAGTACTTTAAAAACCATGACAGAGATTATTGAGGAGGAAATTCCTCAGGCCAATGTTACGGTTTTAAGCGGTCCTTCCCATGCGGAAGAAGTTGGAAAAGGGCTTCCCACCACCGTGGTTGTAGGTGCAAAAGATGAAAAAACGGCAAGATATGTGCAGGAAATTTTTAACTCCAATGTATTCCGTGCCTATATTTCTTCCGATATTTTGGGAATTGAGCTTGGCGGAGCTTTAAAAAATGTAGTGGCTTTGGCGGCAGGTATGGCAGACGGTCTTGGGTTTGGAGATAATACAAAGGCCGCACTCATTACCAGAGGGATTGCGGAAATTACCCGGCTTGGTGTTGCAATGGGCGGAGAAAGCGAAAGCTTTGGCGGATTATCCGGTATCGGCGACCTTATTGTAACTTGTGCTAGTGTTCATTCCAGAAATCGTAAAGCAGGAATGCTTATGGGACAGGGAAAAACCATGCAGGAAGCCATGGATGAAGTAAAAATGGTGGTAGAAGGCGTTTATTCAGCAAAAGCAGCCATTGCCCTGGCAAAAAAATATAATGTGGAAATGCCGATTGTGGAACAGGTTAATGCGATTTTGTTTGAGGATAAAAAAGTAAAAGAAGCAGTGGAAGATTTAATGATGCGTGATGCTAAAGAAGAGCATGACGATGCGAATTGGGAATAATCAGGTGCTGGAAATAGTAGAAATATAGGAAGGAAAAGGATAACGCGATGGGAGAACGATTCGAAAGTACAGAAAGTTATGTTGCCAGCGAAGAGTTGATGGCTAGTGTAAACGTGGCAGTAGCACTTCAAAAACCGCTTCTTATCAAAGGAGAACCGGGTACGGGAAAAACCATGCTTGCGCAGGCTGTGGCCGCTTCTTTGGGAAAGAAACTCATTGTATGGAATATTAAATCTACAACCAAAGCCCAGGAAGGTTTGTACGTATATGATACCATTCAGCGATTGTATGACGGACAATTTGGCGAAGAAGGAGTGGATGATATTGCCAGATACATTAAGCTTGGTAAACTCGGTGAGGCTTTCGAGAGTGACGAACAGGTAGTTCTTTTGATTGATGAGATTGATAAAGCCGATTTGGAGTTTCCCAATGACCTTTTGTGGGAATTGGACCAGATGGAGTTTTATATTCACGAAACAAAGCGTACCGTAAAGGCAAAACAGCGTCCCATTGTTATTATTACTTCTAACGCGGAGAAGGAGCTTCCGGATGCATTTCTGCGAAGATGTATTTTTCATTACATCGAGTTCCCCGGTCAGGAATTAATGGAGGAAATCGTTAAGACCCATTATCCGAATATAGAAGAGAATCTTTTAAAGAATGCCATGGAGGTATTTTATTGGATTCGAAATATCCGTGATATTCGAAAAAAACCCAGTACCTCAGAGCTGATTGACTGGGTGAATGCCCTGCAGATGGGAGGTATCTCCACAGATAAATTAAAAGAAACACTTCCTTTTGTGGGGGTAATCGTAAAAAAAGATGAGGATTTGGAAACCGTAAAGCATTATGTTCAATAGATTCTTTGATGTATTAAAAGCAAAAGGATTAAATGTAACGCTGAGTGAATGGCTTACTTTGCAGGAAGCTTTGGATAAGGGCCTCTGCGAAAGTAGCCTGACCCGGTTTTATTATGTTGCCAGAATGATTCTGGTAAAGAGCGAGACGGATTTTGATAAATTCGATATGGCATTCGAGGAGTGTTTTAAAGGAATTCGCTCAGAGGATGAAATAACAGATCGTATGCTTCGATGGTTGGACAAACCGGAAATGAATGATTTGCTTCATGAAACGGACAAGCAATTTTTGAATCAGGTGGAGCAGGCGCACATTGATAAAGATGACGTAGAAAAGAAATACAAACAAAGGCTGAAGGATCAGGACAGCGAACATAACGGCGGTGCCTATTGGATTGGTACCATGGGAAAGACTTCCTTTGGAAATACCGGCGGTAATATCGGAGGAATCCGTGTGGGTGGAAGTACCGGATACCAATCGGCATTTCAGGTTGTGGGTGCAAGGAAATTTAGAGATTTTCGAGATGACAGAATGTTGGATAATCGACAATTTCAATTAGCCTTTCGTAAACTCAGACAATTTTCCACAAAGCTGGATATTCCGAAAACGGAACTGGATATAGATGCAACCATTGATAAAACCTGCAATAACGGAGGACATCTTCAGATTGTCATGGACAAGCCAAGAAAGAATTCAGTGAAATTACTTCTCTTAATGGATTCCGGCGGTACCATGATTCCTTATTGCAAACTGCTGAATGAATTATTTCAGGCAGTTCATAAATCCAATCATTATAAGGATGTAAAAGCTTATTATTTCCATAATTGTATCTATTCCCATGTGTATAAGACACCGGAATGTGACAACGGAGATTGGGTGGAAACTGAGTGGCTGTTTCGTAATTTGGACAAGGATTATAAGGTGCTGATTGTGGGCGATGCAGCCATGGCACCGGAAGAACTTTATGCAAAAGACGGAAATTACAGAGGCCCCAACGGTGGTTATTCCGGATTGGAATGGTTGCTTCGATTAAAACACAAATACAAAAAAATCGCTTGGTTGAATCCGAAAATGTCACCGGTTCCCGCGCCCTGGCGAGAGGCAGAGACGGCGATTAAAGAAATATTTCCCATGAAACCTTTAACTGTGGAGGGATTACATGCGGCGATGAGTGTATTGATGGGAAGAAATTAAAAATGGATTTGAGCATTTTTTACGTTGAAGTAAAACCTCCCGAATGTCAGAGAGAAAATCTGATGTTTGGGAGGTTTTTTTGATATTTTACATGATAAAACGAACTTGCGGGTGAAGGATAGGTCAAAAGGAGTTGGTAAAACGGTTTGTATCGTCTAAGGCTTTGGACTGTTATATTTTTACGCGGTTATAAAACAAAAGCCAAATAGTAGTAAGGTAAAAAGAAATAGGAAACCGGCTTTAAAGCAGGAATAAATAAAGAAATATTAAAAAATACGGGAGTAAAAATAAGACATCCCAATACATAAACCGGAATCAAAGTTGCAAACAAGGTTTGGTTTTTAATGATTTTATGGAGCAATAGTAAGAACAGAGAACATAAAATCAAATATCCCAGGATGGTAAAAAACTCAAACAGTATATTTTCCGGAATATTTAGAATCAGTAAAATAAGAAATCCGCAAAAGCTTAAAAGAAGCATGGGGGTAATTATCTGAATCCATTTTACGCCGGTTTTGTTAAACAAAGGATTTTTTTCTTCTTTATAAAGGGAAAGCACACTGCTAAAGCCACCCAGCAAAACAAACACTGCAATCAGTCCCCGGGTGGGAGACAACAAAATGGAAGTAACGGAGAGTTGATAATCTTTTGGCGCACCGTCGTAGTCGAAGCGGAAGGTGGAGCCATTGTTTCGATATAGTTCATACAAGGATAAAACATCAGAAGAAGAAAAGGCAGTGCCGTAAGAATCTGACACAACGCTGGAATCTTTCAAATAAGAAAGCAATATGTCTTTGGCCAGTTCTTCAAAGACCAGGGAATATACCGTTTCATTAATCACAACCGCCATTGTGGTGGAAGGTGAAGTAACAACAGTGATTTGCTCCTTGTGATTTCCGGACAAAAGTTCTTCCAATAAGTCATCAGGGAGAAGGTAACCGCACTCGTAATTTCCGCGTCCAACCATGGTATAAACCGCCTCTTCGCTTTCCAAACATTCAAAATGAAACAGTCCTTCGTAATCTTCTAATCTTGAAATGAGACGTTCCCCGTCCTTGGTGGAATCACAAAAAAATGCGACTTCGATACCGGAACTTTGTTCTTTTGTGTCGAATTTTAAGAACAGAGAAAAGGTAAGCATAAGAAAAAGCAGGATTAAAAATCCCGGTTTTTTTAAGTAGCGTTTGATTGTGATAAAAAAGAAGCGTCCGTAATTCATTTGGTTACCTTTCTCATTTTCCTATTTCTTTTCACGATGCTTGCCGGATTGGAAAAACAGTACAAGAAAAGAAAGTAGGAAAAATAAAACAAAGTAGAAAAAGAGCGGTAATACGAAAAAAGAAGTATTGCCGTACAAAAGCGTCAAAATATTTTTGTGTAAAAATGTGGTGGGCAAATAGCTTCCGACCGACCGCAATGTTTCCGGGAAGAACACAGAAGGAAGAACGGCCCCAGAGAGAAACAATAAACTTCCGCCAAGGACAAACAAGGTCAAAACTGCAAAGGAAGCATCCTTGGACGAAATGTAGATAAAGTTGGTGTAGGCAGAGAATAATACGGAAAAAAGAAGCAGAAGCAAAAGCATTTTGTCATCTATTTTTATCGAAAAATGTTTTGTTATTTCCAGTTGGTAAAAAAGCCCCTTTAAGGCGGCAAAAAAGAGAACCTGCCATACAAAAAAGAGCACAGAACATGAAAGAAAACGACTCATGAGATAACCAATAAGAGAGGCGTGCTGACTTTTTTGCAAGGATAAAAAGGCGTTGGATTCTCTTTGCATCACAGGAGCAAAGGCAGCACCAAAGAGAAGCAAAAATAAAAGGATTGCACTGGCAACATAGTAGTCGAAGGTGCTTTGGGCGCCGCCAAGGTCGGTGGAGGAAGTAAGGAATACTTTTTCTCTTTGAAGTACGTGGCTTAGGTTGATTAAGTTGATTTTTTCATAAGCTTCGCCTAAGCTTCCTTGCATATTTACCCCGTAATATAAATCCGTGGTGGTGTATATACTGGCTTGCGCACAGGATAACATATTTCCGGCGGCCTTGGTGATTTCCGTTAAGAAAACGGAGGATAAATCGTTACCGGTAGGAAAGATAACAGTAACGGGATAATTATCGCCATAAAGAATTCCGTTAATAACATTGTCCGGAAAAAGCAAAACGGCAATCACTTTATTTTCTTCCAGTGCCTCATAGGCTTTGTCCTCTTCATAAAAGGAAAAAGTAAGGGCTAGAGAGGTGCTATCCATATTTTCCATCATATTCATGGCAAACTGAATATAGGCATCGTCCTGTTCCGAAGTGACAACAGCCACTTCTTTTCGGGTGATTTCCTGATCCTGATAAAGCAAATGAGATGCACAAAAAGCAATGGTACCAATCAAGGAGAGTAGTACCGCTGCACCGAGGAAGGTGTAAGGAATTACCTTAATAAATCGCTTTAATTGTAATAGAAATAGTTTAATGTAATAATTCATTTCTCTTTTTGGCCGAAAATTCCGCCGCTTTCTTTTAATTTTACTTGGCAAAACGCTTACGTTTTTCGATAAGTATAGGTAGCGTTAAGCTTATTTTTCTTCTACGGTAATCATCCGGAAAATGGCTATTATCGTGTTTGCCTTTAACCTTGGAAAATGGCTATTATTGTGTTTGCCTTATAGCTCAGGAATCTGCTGATATTGTTTTCAGCCCATAAGGGAGAAAACAGCGGATATTTCTTCCGGTGTATTATTAAGGAATGTACCCGTATTGCTTTAATAATTCGAACATCGGATTGTCCTCTAAGTTATCCGCAATTTCCAATGCAAGGGAAAATAGCTGCGTTTCATTCATAGAAAAGATTTCATATTCCGTACCGGTTAAGGCAGTAACCTCCTCTGTGGGAGCAATACAAAAATCTCCGGATAGCTCTATATAATTTACCGTTGCATGCTCAGGAAACTGAACAAAAAAATCATCGGCTTCTACGGAAAATTCTAAGGTATCTTCGTTAAAATCAAAATAGAAATCAGCTCCATAAGTGGATGTTTTGGAATTTCTTTCGATAAAGGAACCATTTAGCGATAAATGATTTTCCTCATAAACATAATTGGCACTTAAGGTGTTTTCGTAAAGAGGAATATCCTCTGAACTGAAAATAGGAGAAGACAACACAAAAGACAAGGTGTCCGTTCGTTCCTCTTCGCCGGATAAACTCTCATTTAAGAGGGATACGCTATAATATACTTCCCCCATGGCGACAATATCAAAATTGGCGGAAATGTTTTCCCACCAGTAGTTTTCGCCGGCAAAAAGAATATTCACATCTTCGATGGAAAATTCGTAATAAGGGAGGGAGTCGGCTTCCAGGGAGAGAAGACGATAGTTTCTGTCTAAATAGACTTCCAGTTCCCAATCATCAATACCAAGCGCTTCCCAGCCTTCTTCAGTACACTCCGGATAAATAAAGTTTGCTACCTCCTCCGGAGTTTCCATGTCATAAAGCATATATTTTTCTTTATAAAGGAAAAATAAGCCTTCGTTGGAAGATAGGCGGTCCAACAAAATGTTTCGATATAAATTGACGCGGTCTTCCATAAAATCAACCAGGTCATCCTCATTCAAAGTAACGAGATAGCAGTAGCCGGTGATTTCTTCTTGGTTTATCGTAAAGGTCTTGGTTTCACGGGTCGCCTCTACTTCAACTGCCTGATAAAGGGTTTGCAGCAGTTCCAAATAATCTTCCCGGTAAGGGTGATTTTCCGTCATAAGGACAAAGTAAGGAGGAAAATCCAAGTTGGTGCGGTCAAATAAATTCACTTCAAATAAAGGAACATATTCCTCCGGAATGGGAAGATTTAAAACGGAACAGAGAGAGGAGGCATTATAATCCGTTCCGAAGGTTTCGGTGTTTATACGAACATATCCTTCATATAAGTCCGGCAAGGCAAGGGAAAGATTCTCGTTATCCAATGAAAGCTTTCCGGTTAAAACGGGAAAGGCGGTATAACGAAGGCAAAAGGATTGATACAGTAATTTTTCTTCTATATTTTGCTCCCCTTCCAACTGAATCCCTACGCCGCTAAGCATACGAAGGTCTTCATTGCCGGGAATCTCGATGTCGTTTAGTGTAAGTGTGGTTTCATAAGAAAAGCCCTTCGTGGAAGAAAGCATATCGGAAAGGTCTTCCCATACCCCTGCATCATCTTGGGAGGACAGGGAGAAATTATTATATTCAAAGTCTTCCGCTAAAAGGGAAAAAATGCTGTCCGTACCAAAGGTTTGCAGTAAGGCTAAAGTAACTTTTTCCTTGGGAGATAAAAAGAGTGTGGCTCGAAAAATAAAACATAGAATTCCGCCGATTAAGAGTAAAACCGGAATGCAAATTAAAATAACCTTTGTTTTTTTCTTCATGCAGAGTCCCCTTTCTGAGATTTTTTGATGTTTCTTTTACAGTAATTTTATTAATGCTTCCCCGCGAATGGTTTTGTCAATTTCGGTTAAACTGCCGTCTTTTAAGACATACAGGGCATCGCAAAGAGAGAGCTCTACTTCATCGTGGGTGGTAAGAATCACGGAATTGCCTGATTTTTTAAAATCGGACAAGGCATGAAAAATATCCATTTTACAAGGTAAATCTAAGGCGGCGGAAGGTTCATCCAAAATAAGGACGGAGGGAGAATTTAAAAAAGCAATGGCAATACTCACTCTTTTTTTCATACCGCCGGATAATTTGTGAATGGGTTTATGGATATAATTATGAATCCCAAGAAGGGAGATTTCCCGGCTTTCCAGTTTTTCTTTAAAATCTGTTTTTTTCCCGTTGTACCACAAAAACAAATTATCATAAACGCTTAAATCGGATAACAGGGGATTTTCCTGAGGGACATAACCAATTTTCGATGCGTATTCCTTTTTGCAAAGGAGCGAATTTTTTCCATCAAAAGAAAGGGTGCCCCGGTCTGCTTTTTTGGCGCCTGCCAGAATGGAAAGCAGGGTGGATTTGCCGCATCCGTTCGCACCGATAATGCCGATACACTTTCCGGTAGGAATGCTTAAGGAAATGTCTTTCAGTATGTTATTTTTTTTGTAAGAAAATGAAATATTGTCTAATGTAATCATAAAATGATTGTAGCAAAAAGGAGGTTAACATGCAACGTAAAATAGGAGGCATAACCTTGGAAAAACCGCATATAATTTAACAGAAATAGTAGGAGGTCTTTCAATGGAAAATAACACAATCAGCACCTATGATCTCTATCATGATATACAGGAAAGGACCGGCGGAGAAATATACATAGGCGTAGTAGGACCGGTAAGAACCGGAAAGTCGACGTTTATCAAACGATTTATGGATTTATTGGTATTGCCGGCGATTAGTGAGGAATACGAAAAGGAAAGAACCAGAGATGAGCTGCCCCAAAGCAGTGGAGGAAAAACTATTACCACAACAGAACCGAAATTTATTCCCAAAGAGGCAGTCAAAATCAGTTTAAACGAAGAAAGTCAGGTAAAAGTAAGATTAATAGACTGTGTGGGATTTATGGTGGAGGGGGCCACCGGTCACATGGAGGAAGAGGAAGAGCGAATGGTAAAGACACCCTGGTTTTCGGAAGAGATTCCCTTTACCAAGGCGGCGGAAGTAGGAACAGCGAAAGTCATTAAAGAACATTCTACCATTGGAGTCGTGGTTACAACCGATGGAAGTTTTGGGGAAATCAAAAGAGAAAATTATGTGCCGGCGGAGGAACAAACCGTAAATGAACTGAAAAAAATAGGAAAACCTTATCTGATTATTTTAAATTCCATGCGTCCGTATGCAAAAGAAACACAGGAATTGGCAGAGGAAATGATGGAAAAATATGATTCGTTTGTGCTTCCTTTAAATTGTGAGCAATTAAAGAAAGAAGACATACATAATATTATGCAACAGATTTTGTATGAATTTCCGGTAAGTAAAATGGAATTCTATATGCCCAAATGGGTGGAAATGCTGGATTGCAATCATCCGTTAAAGGCAGACATTATTGGCAAAATTAAAGAAAATTTTGCAGGGATAAAACAGATTCGGGATCTAAAAGAATGTGACTATTCCATGCAGGATGAGTATATCAAACGATGTAAACTGGAAGAAATCTCCATGTCAGACGGATGCATTAAGGCGGTAATTGATGTAGAAGATAAGTGTTATTACAAGATGCTAAGTGAAATGACAGGGGAAGAAATTACCGGAGAATCCCAGCTTATGGAAAAGATGAAAGAATTTACCTTGCTGAAAAAAGAGTACGGTATGGTGCGGGATGCGTTGGATGCGGTGAAAAATAAAGGGTACGGAGTAGTTATGCCGGAGCGGGAAGAAATTATCTTAGATAACCCGGAACTGATTCGTCACGGCAACAAATACGGAGTAAAAATCAAAGCCTACAGTCCCAGTCTTCATCTGATTAAGGCTAATGTAAAAACAGAGATTGCACCCATTGTGGGAACCGAGGAGCAGGCCAATGATTTGATTCAGTATCTGACGGATTCCAAAGGGGACCAGGACGGTATATGGGAAACCAATATTTTCGGGAAATCCGTAGAGCAATTGGTGAATGACGGAATCAACAGCAAGCTTTCCCAAATTGGTGAAGAAAGCCAGGTGAAATTACAGGAAACCATGCAAAAAATTGTCAATGACAGTAACGGCGGAATGGTATGTATCATTATTTAGAAAAATAAGGCATTCCTTTTGCAAATCAAGCGTTCCCATGCTAAAATAAAACCAAAGAAAAGGATGGAGAGAAAAATGGATAAAGAAGAACTGATTCGCAGGGCGATAAATGCAAGAAAAAGTGCCTATGCTCCCTATTCCTCGTATAAGGTAGGCGCTGCACTATATACAAAAGATGGTTTTATTTATGAAGGTTGTAATGTAGAAAATGCTTCTTACGGAGGTACTTTGTGTGCAGAACGATGTGCGGTGGCCAAAGCAGTAAGCGAAGGCCATCGTGAAATGTCCGCAATTGCTATTGTGGGAGGAGAAGATGATAAAGAATGGGGGTATGCATACCCTTGCGGCATTTGCAGACAAGTGTTACGGGAATTTACCAACCCGAAGGAATTTACGGTTTTGGTAGCAAAATCCCCGAAGGAATACAAAGAGTATTCTTTGGAAGAACTTTTGCCGGAAAGCTTCGGCCCGGATTTTAAAAACAGCTGATGATAGAGACCATTGGTAGGGAAAGGCAAGGTACGTAATGGAGGATTATTTTCTTTTGATTGTCCCGTTAGTGTTCCTTTTAATTTTGGGTTTTCTCGGAATACGGGAAAAAAAGCGAAGAACAAATCGGGAAAAGGAAAAAATCAAAGCAATGTATGGGAAGCTCCAAACGAAGGAACTCGGTGCAGAACACCTTTTGGCGGTTTCCCGGTGTTATAAAGAAAGAAAAAATGAATACGGGATCGATGATATCACGTGGAATGATTTGCTCATGGACAAGTTGTTTATTGCTATGAATTATACGTTTTCTTCGGCCGGAGAGGAATACCTGTATTATCGGCTTCGAACTCCCGTTTTTTCAATAGAGCAATTGGATAAGCTTCAGGATAAGATAATGTATTTCAGCAATCATTCAAAGGAAAGAGAAGATTTTTTGCTGTCTATGGCTCGGTGCGGAAAAAGTGGCAAATATTCTCTTTTGGATTCTTTGAAAGCAGTGGAGGAAAGGAAAGCAGAGAACGTCACAAAGCATTTTTTTTCCATTGCCCTTTTGGCTTTTTCGCTGGTTATGATTTTTGTCCGAACCGGAGTTGGTATCTGGCTTCTTTTGGCTTCTCTGACCTTTAATGTGTCTGTTTATTTTGTGGAGAAAGGTAAACTTTTTTCCCATCTGATGTCCCTTCGTTATCTCATGAAAATGATAAGGGCGGGAGAAGAAGTCTGTAAAATGAACTTGCCGGCATTTGCAGAGGAACAAAAACAACTAAAAAAAAGGATAAACGCATTAAAAGGATTACAAAGAAAAGGTTTCTATGTGTTTTCGGGATATGATGCGGAAGGAAGCATGGCCGGTGTCTTTATGTCCTATGTCAATATGGTTCTTCATCTGGATTTGCTGTTTTATAAAAAAATGCTGATTCAAATCAGGGATTGTAGAGAGGAAATTCTTTCGCTTTCGGAACTTTTAGGATTCATGGAAACCACGGTTGCAATCGGGTCCTTTCGGGAGGCTTTGCCGCAGTATTCGGTGCCGAAATTCAAAAAAGAAGAAAAGGCAAAGGGGATTTATCATCCTTTAATTGAGCATGCGGTAAAAAATGATTATGTCATGAAAAAAAGCATGTTAATTACCGGGTCAAATGCTTCCGGAAAATCTACGTTTTTGCGTACGGTAGCCCTGAACACCTTGCTGGCGCAAACCATTTATACGACCTGTAGTGAGGAATTTACCACGTCTTTTCACCGGATATATTCCTCCATGTCCTTAACGGACAACCTTCTAAACGGGGAAAGTTATTACATTGCGGAGATTAAAGCAATCAAAAGGATTGTGGATAGTGCAAAGGAGGAGGGTCCTTCGATTCTTTGCTTTGTGGATGAAGTGCTTCGAGGCACCAATACGGTGGAGCGAATTGCAGCTTCCTCCCAAATCTTAAAATACTTGTCGGAGAGTGGCGTTTTATGTATGGCGGCAACCCACGATGAAGAATTGACCGGTATTTTGGATGCCGAATTTGAAAATTATCATTTTGAAGAGGAACTGCAGGGAGAAACGTTGGTATTTCGCTACCAATTGTTGCCCGGAAAGGCAAAAACCAAAAATGCCATTCTACTGCTGAAAATGCTTTCGTTTGAAGATACTATTGTGAAAGAAGCAAAGGAAATGGCAGAATATTTTGAACAAAATAATTCATGGAAACGAAAAGGATAAAAGGATGATGAAGGTTAGTTTATATACGGATGGTGCAGCAAGAGGAAATCCCGACGGACCGGGAGGGTATGGAGCAATATTACAATTTATAGACAGTAAGGGAACTCTTCATGAAAGAGAGTACAGCTGTGGTTATAAGAAAACCACCAACAACCGGATGGAACTGATGGCCGCTATTGTGGGATTGGAAGCATTGACTAAACCTTGCGACGTGAAATTGTATTCCGACTCAAAGTATTTGACGGATGCATTTAATCAACATTGGGTAGAGAGCTGGATAAAAAAAGGCTGGAAACGGGGAAAGAATGAACCGGTGAAAAATATCGATTTGTGGAAACGTCTTTTGAAGGCGATGGAACCCCATCAGGTGACGTTTATCTGGGTGAAAGGACATGCAGGTCATCCGTTAAATGAGCGCTGTGATACTTTGGCGACCACCGCGGCGGACCAAAATGCTCTGCTTGACGATGTGATTGGCGAAGTGTTATGATAGAAACAGATGTTTTGACAGTTTTTTGGAAATAATTTAGAAAAAAGGATGGCAGAGTACGTATGGAAAATCTGGTAGTATTTTTAAATAGTTTTATGGAGTATGTGATTTGCTTTTTGGTGTTTGTTGCATGTATCGGTGTAGCTGTTTTTTGTGGTATCAAAATGCGTAAAGCAAAAAATGCGAAAGTACAGCAGGAAGCTGTGACCGCTGAGGAAGAATAAAATTTATGGCGAAATCGGAGAGACAGAAGCTAAAACTTCTATATATAGCCAAGATTCTTAGGGAAGAGACCAATGAAGAACATCCGATATCGACTCCGGAGTTGATTCAGAGGCTGGCGAGCTATGATATTAAGGCAGAGAGAAAAAGCATCTATAATGATATGGAATGCTTAAAACAATTCGGAATGGATATTGAATTTAATTCTTCCAGAAAAGACGGCGGATATTATCTTAGCAGCCGTGAATTTGAATTGGCAGAATTGAAGATTTTGGTGGATATGGTGCAGGCCTCCCGTTTCCTTACGAAGAAAAAATCGAGGGAATTGATTGGGAAAATTGAGGATATGGCAGGAGAAACAGCAGCGAAAGAACTGCAACGCTCTGTATTCGTTACCGGCAGGTCCAAGGCAGAAAACGAAACGGTGTATTACAACGTGGATTGCATTCACAAAGCCATTCGGGACAATAAGGGTATATTGTTTCAATACTATGAATATTCCGTGGGAAAAGAGCTGAAACTGAAAAGAGCCGGGGAAAAGTATTGCGTCAGCCCGTATTATCTTACCTGGAATAGCGAGAATTATTATTTGATTGGTGTAGATGAAAAAATCGGAGAGATTCGCCATTACCGAGTGGATCGTATGAAACGGATTGAAACGGCAGAGTCGGACCGAATCGGAAAAGAATTGTTTGAATCCTTTGACATTGCGGATTATACCAATGCAACTTTTGGTATGTTTGGCGGAGAGAAGAAGAATTTGCGTATTTCTTTCCAAAATGATTTGGCGGGAGTGGTAATTGACCGTTTTGGAAAAGAAATCAGTCTTCGAAAACAGGATGAAAATTCTTTTACAATACAGGTATCTATTGTGCCGAGTCATCAGTTCTTTGGTTGGCTGGCCGGTCTTGGCACCAGAGCAAAGATATTAGGTCCACAGGATGTCAAAGAAGAATTTCATGACTATATCGGAAGAATATATCAAAATTATCCGTAAATAATAAATGTAAAAAGAAAGACATTTTCATAAAAAGTCTTTCTTTTTTTTGTGCATCTTATATAAAGTGAGACAGAAGATGATTTGTGACATTGACAGTAAGGAGGCATTTTCATATAATGGTTATACGCCACAAGATATTGTGGCGTATAAAAGTGAAAAAACTAAATAAAGTATAAATGTAGAGTGCCTTAAAACACAAAAAAATAGTGCAAAAGAGAAAAAAACAGATATAAGACCAGAATCCGAAATCAAAATTTGTAATAGAAATTCATATTTTATGAAGTAAAAAAGAAAAGGGGAGAGCTATGAGCACCAACGACGCGAAAAAAGAAATGGATTACGGACAGATGTTCAAAACAAAATTGAATGTCAAAGTAGTAAAAAAAGACAATTGTCTGGAAGTATTTAATGTTCAGAAAGTAATTAATGCGGTAGGTAAGTCTGCTTATCGTGCTTTGACGGATTTTACCGAAGAAGAAAAACAGCAGATTTGTAAATATGTGATTGAAAAAGTAGATGAAATGAATGTGGATAAGATTCCCATTCCCATCATGCATAATATTGTGGAAAGCGCTTTGGAACAGGTGAAGCCTATTGTTGCAAAAAGCTACCGTGATTATCGTAATTATAAACAGGATTTTGTCCGTATGTTAGATGACGTATACAAGAAAAGTCAGTCCATCATGTACGTGGGGGATAAAGAAAATGCAAATACGGACTCTGCTTTGGTTTCTACCAAGAGAAGTCTTATTTTTAACCAGTTAAATAAGGAATTGTATCAGAAATTTTTCCTTACCACAGAGGAACTTCAGGCTTGCAGAGACGGGTATATTTATGTGCATGATATGTCCGCCAGAAGAGATACCATGAACTGTTGTCTTTTTAATGTAGAAAAAGTTCTCAGCGGTGGTTTTGAGATGGGAAATATCTGGTATAACGAACCCAAAAGTCTCGATGTGGCTTTTGACGTTATCGGGGATATTGTGTTAAGTGCCGCAAGTCAGCAGTACGGCGGATTTACCGTTCCTGAGGTAGATAAGATTTTAGAGCCCTATGCAGAAAAGTCATTCCAGAAGTATTTGGAAAAGTATCGGAATCTTGCCGTAGAGGAAGAGATTGCCCAGGCAGAAGCCATGGCAGATGTGGTTAGAGAGTTTGAACAGGGATTCCAGGGATGGGAGTACAAATTTAACACCGTAGCTTCCAGTAGGGGAGATTATCCTTTTATTACCGTTACCGCCGGTATCGGCACCGGAAGATTTGCCCGTCAGGCTACCATCAGTATGTTGAATGTCAGAAGAAGAGGACAGGGGAAAAAGGATAACAAAAAACCGGTATTGTTCCCTAAGATTGTATTTTTGTATGACGAAAACTTGCACGGTCCCGGGAAAGAATTGGAAGATGTCTTTTTGGCAGGTGTGGAATGTTCTGCAAAATCCATGTATCCGGATTGGCTTAGTCTTACCGGAAAAGGTTACATTGCCAGCATGTATAAACAGTATGGCAGGGTAATTTCGCCCATGGGTTGTCGTGCCTTTTTGTCGCCCTGGTATGAAAGGGGCGGAATGCATCCGGCAGATGATAAGGATTTGCCTATCTTTGTAGGTCGGTTTAATATTGGCGCTGTTTCTTTGCACTTGCCTATGATTTTGGCAAAAGCAAGACAGGAGAGCAGAGATTTTTATGAAGTATTAGATTACTACTTGAATTTGATTCGTCAGCTTCACATTCGTACCTATGCTTACTTAGGTGAAATGCGTGCCTCTACCAACCCCTTGGCTTACTGTGAAGGCGGATTTTTGTATGGCGATTTAAAATTAACCGATAAAATTAAACCTTTGTTAAAAGCAGCAACTGCCTCCTTTGGTATTACGGCGCTGAATGAAATGCAGATGCTTTATAACGGCAAATCGTTGGTTGAAGACGGTAAATTTGCCGTGGAAGTAATGGAGCATATTAACGTTAAGATTAATGAATTTAAGGAAGAAGACGGTAATTTGTACGCTATTTACGGTACTCCGGCAGAAAATCTTTGCGGACTTCAGGTGAAACAGTTCCGTGAAAAATACGGAATTATCGAAGGGGTGTCCGACAGAGAATATGTCAGCAACAGTTTCCACTGCCATGTATCGGAAGATATTACACCGATTCAGAAACAGGATTTGGAATATCGTTTCTGGGAACTTACCAACGGTGGAAAAATTCAGTATGTTAAATATCCCATTGATTACAATACCGAAGCAATTAAGACCTTGATTCGCAGAGCTATGGAGTATGGATTTTACGAGGGCGTAAACATGTCATTGGCTTACTGTGATGATTGCGGGCATCAGGAATTGGAGATGGATGTGTGTCCTGCTTGCGGAAGCAAGAATTTGACCAAAATTGACCGTATGAACGGATATCTTTCCTACTCCAGAGTTCATGGAGACACCAGACTAAATGATGCGAAAATGGCGGAAATTGCTGAAAGGAAGAGTATGTAAAAATGAGATATCATAATATAACCAAGGATGACATGCTAAACGGCGATGGACTCCGTGTGGTCTTGTGGGTAGCCGGTTGCTCTCATTGTTGCAAAGAGTGTCAAAATCCCTTTACGTGGGATCCGGACGGAGGACTTTTGTTCGATGAAGAAGCAAAAGCGGAGATTTTTGAGCAATTGGAGAAAAGCTACATTTCAGGACTTACTTTATCCGGTGGCGATCCGCTTCATGCAGCGAACCGGGTAGATGTTAGAAAGCTTGCTCAAGAGGTAAAAGAAAAGTTCCCGGATAAGACGATTTGGCTTTATACCGGTGCAAGCTGGGAACAGATTTATCATTATCCCATCATGCAATATATCGATGTATTGGTTGATGGTGAATTTGTAGCAGAATTGAAAGACAACAACCTTCTGTGGAAGGGAAGTAAAAATCAGAAAGTAATTGATGTACAAAAGACATTGCAGCAAACCGACCAGACAAGGGCGGTATTACATTGTAAAGACTACAGTAAAAAATAAAAGGCTTGGGCAGAAAGGCTTGGATTATGGAGACCATCAGAATAAAATATTTTACGGACAAGATTGAAAAACTCGATTATATTGACGGTAAATCCGATTGGATTGATTTACGAAGTGCAGAACACATCGTATTAAAGAAGGGAGAATTTAAATTGGTTCCTTTGGGAGTGGCAATGCAATTGCCGAAGGGATACGAAGCGCATGTGGTACCCCGCAGTTCGACCTATAAAAATTTTGGTGTGATTCAAACCAATCATATGGGAGTTATTGATTATACCTATTCCGGAGATAATGACCAGTGGTATATGCCGGTATTAGCAGTGCGAGACACCGAGATAAAAGTAAATGACCGAATTTGCCAGTTCCGCATTATGGAGAATCAGCCAAAGATTTCTTTTGACGAAGTGGAGCATTTGGAAGGCCCCGACAGGGGAGGTTTCGGGAGTACCGGGAAACAATAATGGAATAAAATACAAACACAATAAAACAATAATATGTCAAAAAACCAAATGGGACTTGTTACTTATTTAGTACAGTTTCGTTTGGTTTTTTGCTTTTTTTGTAAAATAACACCAGTATTACCAAAAGTAGTATAAAAATATCACATTGTAGTATTGAAAACTACTTGCAAGAGTGTTATAATCAGAAAGGCATGAGGGAAAAAACAGTATGCAGGTATATGCAAATAGGAAGAAAGGTTTGGTTTTAGCATGGAAAAATTTAAGTTGGTAACAGATTCATCTGCAGATATGCCCATGGAGTATATCGAAAAAAATGACATTGGTCTTATGCATTTGTCTTGTCTTATGGATGGTGAGACTTATGGTAGAGATAAAGCAATTGATATTAATGAATTTTATGACAAGGTTCGTGGCGGTAGCATGCCTACCACATCACAGGTGAATCCTGATGAAGCAAAAGATGAATTTTTAAAGTATATTGATGAATATAAAAATATTCTTTGTCTTTCTTTTTCTTCCGGACTTAGCGGAACATATCAGAGTGCAAAATTGGCAGCGGATGAAGTGATGAGTGAACATCCGGACGTAAATATTGTTGTAATTGATACTTTGTGTGCTACTTTAGGTCAGGGACTTATCTTAGATAAGGCAATCGAGATGAAGGAATGTGGTTGCACAATGCAGGAAATTGCAGATTATGTTTCTGAAAATAAATTGCGTTTGGCCACTGTGGTAACCGTAAATGACTTAAATCATCTGCAAAGAGGCGGACGTGTCAGCAAGGCTTCTGCTATCGTGGGTTCTATGATTGGTATTAAACCTATGATTTATGTCGATGATGAAGGAAAGTTGCAGGTTTGCGCAAAGGCAAGAGGGCGTAAAAAAGCGCTTGCTTCCTTAGTGGATATGATGGAGGAACGAATCGGTAAGAATTACAACATCAAAGACAAGGTATTTATCAGTCATGCCGATTGCTTGGAAGATGCACAATTTGTTGCAGAGGAAATTAAAAACCGTTTTGGATATGAAGATTTTACCTTTAGTTTTATTGGACCCGTAATCGGTGCGCACACCGGAGCCGGTGCCATTGCGCTCAATTTCTGGGGCGAAAAGCGAGCATAGAACATATCTTAATTCCTTAATACTTTATACTATAAAAAGAAAGTTTTGATCCTTTGGGTCGGAACTTTCTTTTTATTTCTTCATATACTGTAATAAATCTATGAAGGCAGGATAAAAATTATGCAAAGAAATAATGTAAGATGCGAACATGACATAATTTCGGATTATGGAATGAAAAATGATTTTCCTTTGGCGATGGCTTATGTGCCTTGGCAAAAAGAACCTCGTATGTATGAAAATTTGGAAGAAGGATTTCAAAACGGAACCATTTTTCCGGAGCTTTGTTTACCCTTCTGCGGAAGACGTTGAATATGGAAAGGAGGAGAGGTATGAATTATCGAAATATGCAAAACAACAAGAGAGAGAAAGCGATTTTGTTAAACAATATCGGCATAGTAAGCTTTGCTATGGTGGAATTGAATTTGTATTTGGATACCCATCCAAACGACGAAGAAGCAATGGAGTATTTCATGCATTTTAAAAAGAATCGAAATATGCTCTTAAAGGAATATGCGATGAATTATGGCCCCTTGGTGCTTGATATGGTATCGGATCAGGACGGGGAATGGAAATGGGCAACAGGTCCTATGCCTTGGGAAGGAGAGTGTTGATATGTGGAATTATGAGAAGAGATTGCAGTACCCGGTAAATATTACTAAGCCCAATGCGAAAATTGCACAGGTAATTATCAGCCAGTACGGAGGACCGGATGGTGAGCTTGGTGCATCCATGCGATATCTTTCACAGCGTTATGCGACGCCTTATCGTGAAGTGGCCGGATTATTAACGGACATTGGCACAGAAGAATTGGCTCATCTCGAGATGGTGGCTACCATAGTTCATCAGCTCACCAAAGGTCTTTCCATGGAAGAAATCGGGGAAAACGGTTTTGAAAAGTATTATGTGGATCATACCCTTGGCATTTGGCCCCAGGCCGCTGGTGGAGTTCCTTTTCAAGCAACGGAATTTCAGTCCAAAGGCGACATTATCACCGATTTGATGGAAGATTTGGCCGCAGAACAGAAGGCACGAACAACTTATGATAATATTTTACGCCTTGTAAGTGATCCGGAAGTCTGTGAACCGATTAAATTTTTGCGTGCAAGAGAAATCGTGCATTTCCAAAGGTTCGGAGAAGCACTTCGATTAACCCAGGAAAGATTGGATAGTAAGAATTTCTATGCCTTTAATCCCGGATTTGATAAGAATGTAAAATAGGATAAAATAAGGAAAATAAAGTACAAAAGATAAAAAAATTTATTGAATCAAACGCTTGAATGTTATATCATTATAGTAGAGATTTAGGGTATTATAACTTGGGGCGTATTGATCGATGGGAAGAATGTACAGCTGGCTTAATCGTGGGGTAAAAGAGACGATTAAGGATTATGACAACAGAATCAATCAAATACCGAAAATTCATGCCGGATATGCTTTTTTTCATCCGGCCAATTATGATGAGTTCAGACATGTTTTTTCCGTTTATCTGGTATGGAATGGTGAATTTAATGAAAAGCTTGTAGATGCAATGCCTCCCGGAGGATATCAGCTTCATTGTTCGGTGAAAGAGGCGGAAACATTTTTGCATCACAAAGCAGCGATTCCTGTTTTTGCCGAGATTCTTTCTAATCAAGGTAAGTTGCTTTTGAAAGAAATCCTATTGGAATTTAACGATAAATGTTATCCTGTTACCTACAATGGTTGCGAGGTTTATTCTCCGGAGGAATTTTGCTTTTGGGAGATACAGGAAAATGAAAAAGGGATGTTTTGGAAGACAGAGAAACCACATGAGAGCTTAAATTCTTCTGTCAATTATTATACAAACGGAAGTTTCCCGGTTGGAAGTTACAGACGTTTTTCGGGGAACGGAAGTTTTCGCGCCGGTTCTTTTCGAAGAAGTGTTTTTCGGACAGGTTCTTTTCCAAGCGGCAGTTTTCGAGTAAGAAGTTTTCAATCAGGAAGCTATCGAGGCGTATACGTGCTGGGCAGTTATCGAATAGGTAGTTTTAAAGGTGGCCTTGGGCTCGGAAGTTATACCGGTTCCTTTGGAAGAGGCAGCTTTTCGTTAAAAAATTATCTTACCGGCAGTTTTCGGAATCATTTATGGCAGGGAAGTTACCAACGTGGAAGTTTTCGACGGGAGTTTCGTTTGGAAAATTGGCTTGGCGGTAGTTTCCGCAGGGGATATGGCGCAGGTAGTTTTTTCGCAGGCAGTTTTCGAACGATTTTTAATGGTCAAAACGGTTATTTAGGCAGTTATCGTAAGACAAGCCCAGCTGTTAGCGGTAGTTTTCAAGGCAGTTTTCGTTATCAAAACCGGTTTGGAAACGGTAGTTATTCTCCTCTTGTAAAGGATATAACCCTTAGGGAAGAGGAACTGAATTATTTGGTGTTTTTAGAAGAAGAAAAAATGATACAGGAAATATTCGGGATTGGTAGTCTTGGATACGGATTAAATTTAATTTAAGGTTGGAGATTCCGTGAACCGCAGGAAACTTCAACCTTTCTTTTGAAATTCGGAGGATAGGGAGAAGCGCATGGATGGATTTTATTCGATATGGTCAAAGCCATATCTAGAAAATAAAAAAACAAAAGAATATGACATGCAGGATTTTGAAGTTTTAACGATGGTGTTGTCTGCTTTAAAATGGCAGGAACACAGTGGGAAAACCAAAATGATTGCGGATAAACCGGCGCTTAATTTTTTAGAGAAAAAAGGGCTTTTGGATATTTTTCAAGATGGGGTAGAAGAATTGACGGTACCAGAAGAGATTTCTACGAAAGTATTTTGGGCCGCCGGCAAATTATATGCCCTAAGAAAAATGGAAAAACCGTCCGTGATGATTGATTTGGATTTAATCATTTGGAAAAATATGAATGAATGGTTTCAAAAAGGGGACATCTGTGTGATTCATCGGGAGGAAATTACACCGCATGTTTACCCGGAGCCTTCCTTTTTCCTTATGAAAGAAGGGTTTTCTTTTCCGGAGGATTATGATTTTCATGTACTTCCTTGTAACACTGCCATGTTATATTACAAAGACGTGGATTTTAAGAATTATTATGCCGATTCTGCCATTTCTTTTATGACAGAATGCAGGGAAACACAGGAAAATTTAAAACATATGGTATTTGCGGAGCAAAGATTGTTATCCATTTGTGCAAAGCAAAAAAAACAGGCGATTGTTTCGGTATTTCCGCTGGCCTCGGATATTGGCGACCAGGATTTATTTACCCATGTCTGGGGACATAAAAATATTTTGCGATACAATTATCAGGAACGAAAGATTTTTTGCCATCGGATATTGAAGCGCCTTCAAACAGAACACGGTGATGTCTATGAAAAAATAAAGAAATTACCGGAATATGCAAATTATCTCTAAAAAAGAGATTCGAAAGGAGAAAATTGCTTTGATAAAAGTAAAACATTTATCAAAAAGCTACGGGGAACGACAAATTATTGATGATATTTCATTTACCATAGAAAAAGGAAAAATCTACGGCTTTTTAGGACCAAACGGAGCCGGAAAATCAACCACCATGAATATGCTTACCGGTTATCTTGCGCCTTCCAAGGGTAGCATTACGGTGGCAGGTGTGGATATGCTGAAAAACCCGGAAAAGGCAAAAAAACACATCGGATATTTACCGGAAATCCCGCCTCTTTATATGGATATGAAGGTCGAAGAATACTTGGATTTTGTGGCAGAAATTAAAGGGGTTCCGGGAAAATCCTATCGAAAAGAAGAAGCGGTAAGAGTGATGGAGATGATGTCATTGCTTCCGGTGTCGGATCGATTGATAAAAAATATTTCCAAAGGCTATAAGCAAAGAGTCGGTTTTGCCGCAGCACTTTTGGGAAGACCGGAAATATTGATTTTAGATGAGCCAACAGTAGGGCTTGACCCGGAGCAAATTGTAGAAATTCGGAATCTAATGAAACGATTGAGCCATGATCATACTGTGATTTTAAGTACACACATCCTTAGTGAAGTGAGTGCCGTTTGTGATAAGATTCTTATCTTGTCCGGTGGGAAATTAGTGGCGAATGATACGGCTGCAGATTTGGTGGCAAGGTACAACGAAAAACAGATTTTTGAAATTGTTTTAAAGGGAACGGCTTCCGGGGCAGAAAAATTGTTTTCCTCCATGAGTGAAATCGAAGAGTATCAGTTAAAGGCCGAAAGCAACGAATCTTGTACCATCAAAGTGACCGTTCGTAAAGGATTGGATATTCGGGAAAAAATATTCGGGAAATGCAAAGAATTCGGCTTTGTTATTTTAGAGTTAAATGTTCTTCGTGTCACCTTGGAAGATGTGTATCTGAAACTGACGGGAGCGGGAAATTATTACGATATTACAAAGGAAGAGGAGGAGAGCTATGCTGGCGATTTATAAAAAAGAACTCCGTTCTTTCTTTCATTCGGTGCTTGGCTGGTTTTTTATTGCGATAAACCTGTTTTTTGCCGGGTGGTATTTTAGAGTCTATGGTATGGAGCAGGGCTTGCCCTATCTATCCTACGTTTTAAGCGGGATTTTAATGATGATTCTCTTTAGTATGCCGATTCTTTCCATGAAAGTATTTGCGGAAGAAACAAAATTGAGAACGGATCAGCTTTTATATACCACTTCACTTTCCGTGTGGAAAATTATTTTGGGAAAATACTTTGCCTTGGTGACCATCTATTTTGTTGTAATTGCCGGAATTAGTATTTATCCTTTGATTTTGTCCCTCTTTGGCGATGTGCCTTTGGCGGAAAATTATCTGGCGCTGATTGGCTTCTTTTTGTTCGGAATGGCATGCTTAGCGATTGGTGTGTTGATTTCTTCTTTAACGGACAATCAGATTATTGCTGCGGTATTAACCTTTTTTGTTTTGTTTTTCAGCGTTATGATCCCCGGAATTTGCGATATGATTGCACCGGCGGGAAATTTATTTACCAGAATCCTTAAAATCTTTGATTTGACCGCCTATATGGATGAAACTTTGTACGGAAAATTGTATTTACCCTCCTTTTTGTATTATTTTTCCGTGATTTTTCTGTGTCTTTATGTTACGGGATTTTTGATTCAAAAAAAGCATTGGCGTATTGCCACCCACGGAATCGGAAAAGCATTTTGGGATTCCGGGCTTTTTGTTTTGGTAATAGCGGCAGTGGTTTTGGTCAATGTTGCGGTGACTTTTTTACCCAAAGAACATTTGCTGGTTGATGTGACTTACAATCATATTTATTCTCTTTCCGAAGAAGCTAAGGATATTTTGGACCAATTGGAAGAAGAGGTTACCTTGTATGTTTTGGCGGAAGAAAATAGTGGTGATGATACTTTAAATGCATCTTTGACCGGCATGGCAGAGTATTCTCCTTATATTACGGTGGAATATGTATCCCCCACAAAGAATCCCTATTTTTATTCGGATTATACGGATGCGGTTCCTTCGGCAGGCAGTGTAATTGTGGCTTCGGAAGCTTTAAGCAGAGTGGTGGATTACTACGAATGCTATCAGGTGGAATACAATTATGAATACAGCTATGAATCCGGACGGTATGAGATATTGGATTATGAAGTGACCGGGTATGACGGAGAAGGACAGCTTCTTTCTGCCATTACTTATGTGGCCACCAGGGATGTACCGAAAATATATTGCATCACGGGGCATGACGAGATTCCTGTTGAAAATGAACTGGCGTCTTTATTGGAAAAGGCAAATTATTCCATCGAAACCATTAATCTGTTGTCTTACGAGGAAATACCGGAGGATGCAGATTGTATTTTCTTGCTGGGACCCTTGGTGGATTATTCCGCAGAAGAGACTGAAAAAATCAGCGAATATCTAAAGAACGGCGGCAATGCCATGGTGGTACTGGCGTTTACCGATGCAGAGGAATTGGAAAATTATCATAGTATTTTAGCACCTTACGGTATTCGGGTATTGCCGGGCTTTGTTATGGAACAGGGGTCGAGCTATTATAACAGTTATGAATATTATCTGTTGCCGGACATTTTACCTACGGATATTACGGAAGGAATCTACAGTTCTTTCCGTAACAAATACGTTTATATGCCCTATGCCAAAGGAATGGTAACAGAAGAAAATTACGGTGATGTTCGTATCGAACCTTTCTTACAGACCACGCAAGGGGCTTATATTATGGATGAGTATTCCGGAGAAGAAGCGGTAAATGCACCGTATTATCTCGGGATTTATGCCCAAAAGACCTATGAGAACCACGCTTCGCAAATTGTTGTTTTTTCTTCGGATTACTTTTTGTACGAAGATGTGAATATGGTGGTAAACGGAAACAATTACACTCTTTTTATGAATGGTTTGAATAAAATCTTTGGAAACACCCAAAGTAGTGTGGTTCCCGTAAAATTATATTCCTATGACCCTATCATGATGGATGAAACGGCAGTTTGGCTGTTCTCCGCGGTTTTGACGATTCTGATTCCGGGAATATTTGTGGTGCTTGGAATTGTCGTTTGGTGGAAACGAAGAAAGGCATAGAATTGCGAAACGGAAAAGAAGTATGGATGTTTAGAAAAGAAAAACTTAGCTTGATTTTTCGTTACCGATGTGTCACTATTAAGCTTGAGTGAAAATAACGGAGGCAAAAAATGAAAAAGATAAGAACAAGATTTGCACCCAGTCCGACAGGGCGTATGCATGTGGGAAATTTAAGAACGGCATTGTATGCCTATTTGATTACCAAACATGAAGGCGGAGATTTTATTTTACGTATCGAGGATACCGATCAGGAACGTTATGTAGAAGGCGCTGTGGATATTATTTATCGAACCTTGGAAAAGACAGGCCTGGTCCATGATGAGGGGCCGGACAAGGACAAAGGGGTAGGCCCTTATGTTCAGAGCGATCGCCAAAAAAAGGGTATTTATATGGAATACGCAAAACAGCTGATTGAGAAGGGACAGGCGTATTATTGTTTCTGTGACAAGGAAAGACTGGCTTCTTTAAATCAATCGGTAGGCGGAGAGGAGAAGGAAATTATGGTGTATGATAAACATTGTCTTTCCTTATCCAAAGAGGAAGTGGAAGAAAATCTTGCAAAAGGGATTCCCTTTGTCATTCGTCAGAACAATCCCACCGAAGGAACCACGGTATTTCATGATGAAATTTACGGAGATATCGAAGTAGATAATTCGGAATTGGACGATATGATTTTGATTAAGTCCGACGGATATCCCACCTACAATTTTGCAAATGTTGTAGATGATCATTTAATGGGAATTACCCATGTGGTGCGAGGAAATGAATATTTGTCTTCTTCTCCGAAATACAATCGTTTGTACGAAGCTTTTGGCTGGGAAGTGCCGGTATATGTGCATTGTCCTTTGATTACTGATGAAGAACACAAAAAATTATCCAAACGTTGCGGCCATTCTTCTTACGAAGACTTAGTGGAACAGGGATTTTTGACGGAAGCCATCGTAAACTTTGTGGCTTTGTTGGGATGGAGCCCGGAAGATAACAGAGAAATCTTTTCTTTGGAGGAATTGGTGGAGGCTTTTGATTACCGCAGAATGAATAAATCGCCCTCCGTCTTTGACTATACAAAGTTAAAATGGATGAATGGGGAATATTTGAAAGCCATGGACGAAGAAAAATTCTATGAAATGGCGAAACCCTATTTGGAACAATATTTAAAACCGGGATTGGATCAAAAGAAGATTGCGAAGATGGTTAAAACTCGTATCGAAATCTTCCCGGATATCAAAGAACTGGTGGATTTCTTTGTGGAAGTACCGGAATATGATATTTCTATGTACACCCATAAGAAAATGAAAACCGATGCAGAGAGTTCTCTTAAAGTACTTTGTGAGGTGCTTCCGATTTTGAAAGGGCAGGACGATTACAGCAATGATGCGTTGTATCAGTGCTTGTGTGCTTATGCTTCTGAAAAGGAATACAAGACCGGTTATGTAATGTGGCCGATTCGAACTGCGGTTTCCGGTAAGCAGATGACGCCTGCCGGGGCAACGGAAATTATGGAAATTATCGGAAAAGAAGAGACCATTCAAAGAATTGAAGCCGCAATTCAAAAATTGCAATAAGGAAGCGCTTTTTTGATTGTCTCAAAACATTCAAAAACAGTATCCCCAAAGAGTCATTGCTGAAATGCACTTTTGGGGATATTTTTATTTGACAGAAAAGGATTCCTGAATTATGATACAGGAAATAAAAAAAGGAGGACACCGGATGGAGATTAGCAAAGAACAGAATAGAGCAATTTGTCATGGGGAAGGTCCCATGATGGTTTTGGCCGGCCCCGGTAGCGGAAAAACCTTCACGATTACCAGGCGGATTCGGCATTTGATTTTAGAAAAGGGCGTACCGCCGGAAAAAATTCTGGTGATTACCTTTACTAAAGCGGCAGCCCTTGAGATGAAACAACGGTTTCAAACTCTTATGAACCACTCCTTTTCTCCCGTAACCTTCGGGACATTTCACGCAATCTATTTTCATATCATTCAAAATGCGTATCACTTGGATTTTTCCAATATTATTACCGAAAAAGAAAAAAGAAGTTTTATGAAAGAAACGTTGGAATCCTTTCGTATGGATTGGTTAGACGAGTCCTACGAAGAGTTATTGTTATCAGAAATCAGCAAAATAAAAAATGACGGCCTTTCCCCAGAGGAAAAAGAACCGGCTTATCTTCCGAAAGGACTCTTTCCCCGGATTTATTATCAATACGAAAAAACAAAGACAGGACAAAGAAAAATTGATTTTGATGACATGGTTCTTATGTGCAGAAATTTATTTCGTAAAGAACCGCAGGTTTTGGAAAAATGGAGAAATATCTACGAATATATTATGATTGATGAGTTTCAGGATATTAATCAAATGCAG
>JAZNKK010000015.1:0-1656 GCA_045578545.1 Lachnospiraceae bacterium | reverse complement strand
CGCCAACGTCCCTACCAGAAAAATCCATAAAAATACCGGAAGGGTGCCGTCTTTCTTCTGTTTCTTGTCATGCTCTTCCATGACGACCTCCTTTCCGGTATTACAATATTCCTTTTATTCCTGCCTTACGCTTTTTTTCGCACCAGTAGTTTTTCCAAAAACAAAAACACAGCCATTACAAGCAATGCCCACCCAATGCCCTTAAAAATTTGCATTTGATTCCAATGCTCGAATTTTCTATAGCTTTCCGAGAGCATGTAGTTGTAGCCAAAGCCCACAATATGCGCATTAGAAATCAAAAATATCGTCGGTATCAGAAGCACATTCCGAAGTCCGGCAACCAAAATTCTTGGCTTTTCCTTTTTCTCTTTTATAAGAAACACCAGCCACGCTACCGGAAGACAAGCCATCAGAACAAACAGCACTAACGGTCCTGCCCCAAAGCCCGAAACAATTGTTTCCGTTTCCGGGTCAAATTCATCAAAATACGGTAGAATTATAGCAATCACCAGTGCCAAGGCCCATGCAGTAAACTGGATGATATTTAACAAAATGTAATTCTTGTTCCATTCCACCACATCCTTTTTATTTCCGGTAATCCACCGAAGATAAGGATCTTTTATCAATAGGCAAACTATAATCAAAACAAGTGCAACTCCTGCGAAGTATACGAGATAACTTTGGAACTCCAAAACACTCTCAATATAATAATCCGAACGCACAAGTACTAACGGAAACGATACTGCTACCGCCGAAAGTGCCGTAAAGAAACTGGCAAAGGAATTATTTCCGTGGCAGTCATCCACCCGCTTTCTATCCTTTTCGTCCGCATCCTCAAACAACTCGTTGTCTTTCAGTTCCTTCAATTTGTTAACCGCAATGATTTCAAGCACTACTGCCGCTGCTACAAACAGAAGAAGTACTGCGAACCCGACAACCGGACGGTAAAAGCCGTAGGAAATGCCAAACATACAAATGAGTCCCACTACCGACAACACAATAGAAATCAGCGTTTTTGTTTTAAATCCCGACAACACACGACCGATTACTGCCTTCCGTTGGCGTTCCGCTCTCTTATCCGGCTTCCCTTTTTCCGAAGCATTCTGTTCCGCGCCTTCTTCCCCCGGTTGCTGTACCGCTGTACTCTGCGCCATACGTTCTCCCCGCAACAATTCATCGCAGGTCACTCCGT
Organism: Lachnospiraceae bacterium; assembly: GCA_045578545.1. GTDB lineage: Bacteria > Bacillota > Clostridia > Lachnospirales > Lachnospiraceae > NK4A136. The sequence goes on along the minus strand of JAZNKK010000015.1, from coordinate 464 downwards.
ACATTTCCGCAATCGCAGGTATCAACGTAATATCCGGCGCACATTCATCCCGTTCCCAACGGCTTACTGCCTTATTGGAAACATTCAGGCGATCTGCCATCTCCTGCTGTGTCATACCGTTTGCCTTTCGTAAGGCTGCCATAAACTGGCCCATAGAATTTCTTGTCATATAAGACCTCCCAATGATTTTTTCAACCCAATTCTACAAAATCGGTATAAAAAAGCACAGCCCGCAGGCCGAAAATCAGTCTCGCAAAGTGAGACTTGGCTTTTATCTTTCCATTTCTCACTTTGCTTGTGACATTTCCTTAGAATTTCACCTCTCTCGGCGCTCCGCCAAAACTTGCGAAGGTTGCCGTAGCATCCTTAAAATACAATACCTGTGTATTGCCGTCATCGGCAGAATACATCGCCTGCAAATGCGGATATGCATCTAACATTGCCTGACGAGCCTCTCTTCTGTC
>JAZNKK010000014.1:0-59903 GCA_045578545.1 Lachnospiraceae bacterium | reverse complement strand
GAAGCTTCGTCTTATCAAATTCGCTCGTACACCGGAATACAACCAGCTCTTCGCAGGTGACCCGGTATGGGTAACAGAGTCTCTTGGTGGTGTTGGTGTTGACGGACGTCACATGGTTACAAAATCATCCTTCCGTTACCTTAACACATTGAACAACTTAGGAGCAGCTCCCGAACCGAACTTAACTGTTCTTTGGTCTACAAGACTTCCTAAGACTTGGAAAGCATTCTGTGCTAAGATGTCCATTAAGTCATCTTCTATCCAGTACGAAAACGATGACCTTATGAGAGTAACTCACGGTGATGACTACGCAATCGCTTGTTGTGTATCTTCCATGAGAGTTGGTAAGGAAATGCAGTTCTTCGGAGCTCGTGCAAACCTTGCAAAATGTATGCTTTACGCTTTCAACGGCGGTATCGACGAAGTGAGCGAGAAGCAGGTTGGACCTAAGTACAGAAAGTACGAAGGCGATGTTGTAACTTACGAAGAGTTCATGCCTATGTTCGAAGACATGATGGAATGGCTTGCTGCAACATACGTTAACACACTTAACGTAATTCACTACATGCATGATAAATACTGCTACGAAAGAGCTCAGATGGCTCTTCATGACAGAGATGTTCGCCGTTACTTCGCAACAGGTATCGCAGGACTTTCTGTAGTAGCTGACTCTTTATCTGCTATTAAGTATGCAACTGTTAAACCTATCAGAAATGAAAACGGAATCATCGTTGACTTCGAAACAACCGGTGACTTCCCTAAATATGGTAATGATGATGACCGTGTTGATACAATCGCACAGGAAATCGTTTCTAAGTTCATGACAATGATCAGAAGACATCACTGCTACAGAGATGGATTCCCTACCATGTCAGTTCTTACCATTACTTCTAACGTAACTTACGGTAAAGCTACCGGTAACACACCGGATGGACGTAAGAAAGGACAGCCTTTCGCTCCCGGTGCTAACCCGTTACACGGACGTGATACTCACGGTGCAGTAGCTTCCCTTTCTTCTGTTGCTAAGCTTCCGTTCATGGATAGCCAGGATGGTATCTCCAATACCTTCACCATTATTCCTGGTGCTCTTGGTAAAGAAGATAAGGTATTTGCCGGAGATATCGAAATCGATTTAGGTAACAACTAAGAAAAGGTGATCGCTATGGATAATAAACAAATGAGTGAAGAACAAATGATTGAAGATCTGGTAGCTCAACTGGACAAAGGTTTTGCTAACGGTGTAGGACATTTCAATGTAGATGTGGATGAAAATTCCTCTCAAAGCAAGAATGTTCAAACCATGGGATGTACCGATTGTTCCCGCACTCCTTTGGCTTGTAGCGTACCTACCCTTCATCAGGGCCTTGATGATTATCAATAATAAAATAAGGAGGAATGAATTATGTCAGAAATTAGTGCAGCACAGGTTGATAACCTTGTATCATTATTAGATGGATATGCAACAAAAGGTGGACATCACCTTAACGTTAACGTATTGAACAGAGATATGTTATTGGATGCTCAGGCTCATCCTGAAAACTATCCTCAGCTTACTATCCGTGTATCCGGATACGCTGTTAACTTCATTAAGTTAACACCGGAACAGCAGGCTGACGTTATCTCTCGTACATTCCACGAAGCAATCTAATTCTTGGAATTGTTCTTTCGAGATATTATTTAAAACAAGTGTATTTACACAAAAAGCGGCGTGATTTTATATCACGCCGTTTATTTTTGTTTCGTATCCTTAGCTTTATATCCTTAGTTTTACATCCTTAGTTTTACATCCTTAACTTTATATCCTTAGCTTTATATCCTTAACTTTATATCCTTAACTTTATATCCCAAATTATGTCCAATACCCCTAATTTTGATCCCAAGGTCTTTCCATAATAATCAGCTCATCAATTCTTTTATCGTAGGACCGCTTTTCTTCCTTTAACTCCATAATCGAACGTTGCAGCTCAATCTTATGGGCAACACAGTAATCTACTCTTTCATGATAATTTTTTACTTTATTCTTTTTCGCCAAGCTTCTGGCAACTTTGCTGCTTCCGATTTCCATGTATAATTTTAAACCGACAATTATGGTGGTCACTGCCATTCCTACCACAAAGAACAACATAAAAATCCTCATGAACGTAGCCAGAAAATAGCCTGCCGTTCCGCTGTATCCTCCGGCTTCCATACTCACATTGCCCACTACAATGTAACCCATATACAAAGACCACAATCCGGCAAAGAACAATATGGACAACAAAAACCCTACCGGTCTCCATCGCTTCCAAAGTCCCAGGAACCGGATTTCCATATCCATTTCTTTCACTTCTGTTTCCAAAGCAAAAATCGCATCTCCCAAATGCTGTGATTCAATCCTTGCTTCTTTCAATTCCGCCAATTCTTGCGCCGTCATAAGTCACTCCGTCAAACCTTCTTGTATTTTATCATTCTGCCACAAGCCTATTTATCTCTTACCTTTTTATCCTGTCGCAAGCCAATTCGTCTCTTGCTCTATTCATCCTACCACAATCCAAATCTCCTTTTCAATCGAATAATAAATAAAATTGCGTACACGCTAAAAAGAAGCTATAATATAAGTGGAAATAACGATTTGCGAACGAGGAGAATCAGCTATGAGCGGAAGAATTCATTCAACAGAAAGTTTTGGAACCGTGGATGGTCCCGGCGTAAGATTTGTAGTATTTTTGCAGGGTTGTCCCATGCGATGTGCCTACTGTCACAACCCGGACACTTGGGAAGTAAATGGAGGCACCATCATGGAAGCTTCTGAAATTTTGGAAGCTTACGAACGTAACCGTGGTTTTTATCGAGAAGGAGGCATTACCGTAACCGGCGGAGAACCTTTGCTTCAGGTTGATTTTTTAATAGAGCTTTTCACTTTAGCAAAAGAAAAGGACATTCACACCTGCATTGACACCTCCGGAATCACTTACAAAAAAGAGAATAAGGAATATATTGCCAAGTTGGATGCCCTGATGGAACTAACGGATTTGGTGATGCTGAATATCAAACATATTGATAATGAAAAACACAAGGATTTAACCAGTCAACCCAATGACGGTATTTTGGAATTTGTGGAATATCTGGACACCAAAGACGTGGATATCTGGATTCGCCATGTGGTGGTACCCGGAATTACTGACGATGACGTTTATCTGGACAAGCTGGGGTATTTCATCGGTAACTTGAAACATTTAAAAGCTCTCGACGTACTCCCTTATCATACTATGGGTCTCCCGAAATACGAAAAATTAGGTCTTACCTACCGATTAAAAGACGTTCCGGCCATGGACCAGACGAAAGTTTTGGAAAAGAAAAAAGTGATTTTGGACGGAATTCGAAGAAGACGAAGTGAAAATCCCAAAATTTAAGGGGTTGCCACTTTAGATTAAATGTATTAAAATTATCTTAGCGATTATATGTAATGATAAAGGAGGAGATTGAAATGGCATTCCAGATTTCAGATGCTTGCATCTCTTGCGGTTCTTGCGCAGGAGGATGTCCTGTAGGTGCTATCTCAGAAGGAGATGGAAAGTTTGAAATTGATCCCGCAACTTGCATTAGCTGCGGTGCTTGTGCAGGAGCTTGTCCTGTTGGCGCAATTTCTGAAGAATAATGAAAGAAAAAACCTCGTCGAAACGGCGAGGTTTTTTTATTGGCTCTTTATACGGAATGATGAAAAAATTTATTTTCTCTCCCTCTTTTCTTGGAAAATAAGCTCTCCAACTTTTCAAAAAATGTTTTTTCCTTTTCCTCGTTTCTTTCTTCCTGTGCTCGAAATTGATAATCCATCTCCTTGATGAGAACACTCTTCATTTCTGCGCACAACTCTTCGTTATATTCCTCCATGATTTCTCCAATCATTAGTTTAAGAAGCATTTGTAATTTTCGCACCTTGTCCGTGTAATCGGCATCTGCGTCCCTATCCTTTTGAGGAAAGGAGGTTACTTTACTTACCTTTTTTAACTCCGACTCCTCTTTCTTTATGCCCATCTTCTGCAAATCGATGTCCGATGTCCTCGTGATATCCAACGGATTCTCTTCGTACACAAGCTCTTTTTCCGACATATTTTTCTTAGCAATATATTCTTTGCCATTCCGCTCTTTACCATCATATCCTTTACTATTCCATTCCTTGCCATCATATCCTTTGCCATCCCCTTCTATACCCATGTATCCTATGCTGTTCTGTTCCTTATCATCATTTTCTGCTCTTTCCAAACGGTCACCGGCCAGAACCAACTTAATTGCCTTGAGCTGAAGTCCCCGCTCTTTTAATTGTTTAATCCGTTTAAAGACAAGAATGTCCTCCTTTGTGTAATAACGATGTCCTTGGGCGTTCCTCTTTACCGGAAGCCCTAATTCCTCCTCCCAGTACCTAAGAACATGATTTTCCACCTGAACTGATTTTGCCGTTTCCGAAATATAAAAAATTGTTTTACTCATTCCTCTTTTCCCCTTTTTCCAAAATTACTTTATTTTTCCTTCTGCCGATTTCTTTCACATCACCCTGCGCCTCCTTCCTTTTATTTTGCCACTTCCTGCATCCTTCTATTTTCGCTATCCTTTCTAATTCCGTATCCTATCTCTTTTCGCTTTTCATCTCTTTCCAGCATTCCTATTTCTTTCCGACGTTCCCTCTCTTTCCTGCATCCTTCTATTTCCGCCGCTCCTTCTCTTTCCGACATTCCTTCTCTTTCCGACGTTCCCTCTCTTTCCGACATTCCTTCTCTTTCCTTCTCTTCCTGCCCCTACTCCTCCCGCCGTTCTACCAAAAAAGGACATCCCACTGTACGCATTGCATTTTCTAAGGTTTTTAATCCTATACAAAATAATATCTACAAAAGGCTTTATGAAAGCATCACGTATCTTTTGTAGATATTGTCTGCATAGGAGTAAATCCCAAGAGAATGACCTGCCCGTTTACAGGGGTGTCCTCTTATGTATTTTATTGATTCTTTTGTTTTTATCTAGCCAAATTACCAAACTGGGTGTATTCCGGAAGCCATGCCAACTCTACCGTACCGATAGGTCCGCTTCGCTGCTTTGAAATAATAATTTCCGCAATGTTTTTCTTATCCGTATCCGGATGATAAACCGCATCTCGATAGATGAACAGTACCACGTCCGCGTCCTGCTCGATGGCACCGGATTCTCGCAAATCCGAAAGCATCGGACGGTGGTCTGGTCTTCCTTCTACCTGTCGGGACAACTGCGATAAAGCAATCACCGGCACCTTAAGTTCCTTGGCCATCAGCTTTAATGCTCTGGAGATTTCAGAAATTTCCTGCTGTCTGGAATCGCTCTTTCCGCTACCATTCATAAGCTGTAAGTAGTCAATGATAACCAACTGAATGTCCTTTTCCAATTTTAACTTACGACACTTAGAGCGAATCTCTCCGATGGTGGTGGATGTATCATCCAAAATCAATGGAGAATTACCAATGTTTCCCCCACTTTCAATCAAGCTTTCCCAGTCACCCTCCGTCAACTGTCCGGTTTTAAATTTCTGGGAATCCACCTTAGAATCCATAGACAAGAGTCGGTTTACCAACTCTGCCTTTGACATTTCCAGACTAAACATAACAAGGGGCTTCTTTAAATTAGTAACCACATTCTTTGCAAGACTCAATACAAAGGAAGTTTTTCCCATCGCCGGTCTTGCCGCAATCAATACCAGGTTTCCGGGCTGAAGTCCTGCAGTCTTATGATCCAAATCAATGAAACCGGTCGCCAATCCCGTAACATCTCCGGTGGTCTTAGCGGCTTTCTCAATCATTTCCAAGGATTCCATAACGACCTGATCAATGGGAACCAATTCTCCCATATTACGTCTCTGGGCAATCTTGAAAACCTTCTTTTCAGTCTCCTCCAACAAGTCCGTTAAGTTTTCTTTTCCCTGATAACAACTATTTGTAATATCTTCCGTTACCCGAATCAAATCCCGAAGTGTAGATTTTTCCGCCACAATATTGGCATAATGCTTTACATTGGCGGAGGTAGGAACGGAGGTAATAAGATCCCTGATAAATTCAAGACTGCTGACCTCGGACGGCACATTCTTTTCTTTTAATTTATCCTGCAAGGTCACGATATCAATTGCCCGTCCTTCTTTATGAAGCTCCAGCATCGCATCATATACTGCTCCGTAAGACCGGTTGTAAAACATTTCACCATCGGGAATAATTTCAGATATCATGGATATACTTTGCGGATCAATCACCATACCACCGATCACTGACTGCTCGGCTTCGGTACTGTGAGGCATTATTCTTTTTAAAATAGGTTCTGCTACTTCTGCCATGACCTACAACCTTTCTGAATTGAAATTATTCTTCCGATACTGCTACCGTAAATGTGCCGGTTACCTTAGGATGCAACTTAATGGGCACTTTAAATTCTCCCGCAAACTTAATGGGCTCTTTTAATACAATTTTCTTTTTATCCAAATCCAAATTATGCTGTTGCTTTGCCGCAGCGGCAATTTCCTTGGAAGAAATCGCCCCAAAGCTCTTTCCGCCTTCTCCCTGCTTTATGGAAAGTTTTACCACGATTTTTTCCAAATCTGCAGCAAACTGCTTGGCCTGCTCCAACTGCTCTTTGGCAATCTTGTCATCATTTGCCTTTTTCAATTTAAGATTATTTAAATTGGCCGGCGTAGCTTCCACACCCAGCTTTTTGGAAAGGATACAATTTCTTGCATATCCGTCGCTAAGTTCCACTACATCACCTTTTTTACCGACATTTTTCACATCTTCATGTAAAATTACTTTCATTAGATTTCACCTTCCTGTATCATTCTGTCTAACGTATTCTTCAGCACCAAAATTGCTGCTTCAATGGTCGTATCTTCCATTTGGGCACCGGCGATATTCATATGTCCGCCACCGCCAAGCTGCTCCATGATAATCTGAACATTCACCTCATCAATGGATCTGGCACTGATATAAATTCGATTCTGATATTCCGTAAGCACAAAGCTTCCTTTGATTCCGTTGATATTAAGAAGCTCATTTGCCGCCTGAGCTGCAATTACGGTAGGGCTCTTCAAATTTTCGCTCTGGCAGAAGGAAATTGCATAATCCTTTTTATAAATTTCTGCCTGACGTACCGCTTCCGCCTTTGCCTTATATTCCAGCGCATCTTCCCGGAACATCTTTCTTACTCTGGTAACATCCGCACCGTTTCTTCTCAAAAATGCTGCGGCTTCAAAAGTACGAACACCGGTCTTTGCCGAGAAATTCTGGGTATCGATTACGATTCCGGCATAAAGACAATCTGCGATAATACTTTTAATCTTTATTCCGCCTCGCACATACTGTAAAATTTCTGCAACCATCTCACAAGCAGATGAAGCATAGGGCTCTACATAGGATAAGGTAGCATTTTCCACTGCTTCCGCTCCCTGTCTGTGATGATCCAGCACCACAATGGAACGACATCTGCGAATCAGCTCCGGACACTCGGTAATACTGGGTTTATTAACATCTACCACCACCAAAACCGTATTTCCCGTAGCCAACTCCAAAGCTTCCTGACCGGTTAAAATAGTATCTTCTTCGTATTCCGGATGGGTCTTATACAAATCCACCAAGGGCTGCAAAGAATTGGATACCTGATCCATCACAATATGGCACTTTCTTCCCAAGCTGGAACATGCACACTTAATACCGACGGATGCTCCAAAGCTATCCACATCCGCATCGCGGTGTCCCATAACAAAAACTCTTTCCTTAGAGGAAATAATTTCTTCCAACGCCTGAGCTTTTACTCTGGCCTTTACTCGAGTGGTGGTTTCTTTTTGCTGGCTCTTGCCACCATAATAGGAAATGGCGGAAGGCGATTTGATGACTGCCTGATCGCCGCCTCGTCCCAATGCCAAATCAATCGCATTTCGGGCAAATTCACAATTCTGGGCATAGGATAAACCTTCCAAACCGATACCGATACTAAGGGTCACCGGCATCTCATTACCGATGTTGATTTCCTTTACGTCTTCCAACAAACGGAAACGGTCTTCTTTTAACTGTGCCAATGCACTCTTTCGCATAATCAAAAGGAACTTGTCCTTCTCGGTTTTACGTACAATACCGTCAATCGCTGCAATATACTGATTGACCTGTCTGTCGATGAAAGCGCTGAGCAAACTCTGTCCCACATCTTCTACGCTTTCCATGGCTTCTTCGTAGTTGTCTATGTAAATTAAACCTACTACCAGACTTTGGTTATCAATTTCCTGAAGTGCCAATCTTAAAGCCGTTTCATCATAAAGATACGCCGCTACCAGATAACCGTCATAATCCTCGCCGGAACTGATGGTTTCCGAAAGCAGTGCCATGTCTTTGAGTCCAATCTTTTTCATACGAAGCATATAATCTTTTTCTCCGTAAGAAAGAGGATATTCCACCATATCTTCCTCTGCCGGAAGCTTGTCTCGATTAATCTCTGAAAATAAAGTGGTAATGGATTTCATATAAATCTTATCCCTATCCACCAGCTTTTCAAACTCGGTATTCATCCAAATGACCTTGCCGGTCTCATCCAAAAGGAAATGGGGGATATCCAACTCTTTTAGAAGCTGCTTCTGTATCTGTCCATATTCCGTAGCAAAACTGACTAGTTCATTCATAAGTCCCGGTTTGGTAAAGGACATCATCACAACGATGACCACCATATAGATCAACACAAAACCGGATAAAATCAATCCCGCCTGCACGTCAATGGTATAAATCCACAAATCCACTAAGGTAAGAATAATTCCAAGTAGCAAGGGGGTCTGTAAATATGTTTTCAGTCTGCCTCTTAATTTGATTTTGTTGTTTGATTTATTATTCATTTTATGCCTCTGGTTTCTCTTTTCTAACCCCTTTTATGGTTATAACGAAATCTCCGACATAGTACATTATATCACTTCAAGGAAACAGATTCCATACTAACATTTCATAAGTTGTCCTCAAAAAATTCTACATTTTGTCGTATTTTGGAAGACATTTTACACGCATCAATCTTACTTTCCACCGACTTTATCCATAAATATCTAATTTATAGAAAAAAGACCCATGAAAATTTCATAGGTCTTTTCCGACAAATTCCTTTTCCTTCGCTTATTCCACTTTAAATTTACTGATTTTGTCCATAAGCTCCAAAGATTCCCGTTTCAACTCTTCTGCATTTTCTGCCACAAAGCTACTGCTGGTGGTCATCTCTCCCGTACTGGAGTTCATTTCAATGGTGGATTCCACAATATGATTGGTGGCGGTGTGTTGTTTTTCTGTAATACTGTTAAGCTTTTCAGCAACTTCCTCTACCCGTCCGATTAAAGAAATCATCTCATCTACCTGTCGGCTGGTTTCTTCCACCTTACCGTACAATCCTGCAAAGGCTCTCTGGGCATCCGCTACCGTACCTACATTCTTCTCTACCTCAGATACGCTGTTATCCATATCGGAAATCGCCACTTCTACCGTCATACGAATCTCTTCCGTAAGCTTCGCAATATCATCTGCTGCCATACTACTGTTCGTAGCAAGTCGTCCAATCTGCTCGGCAACTACTGCAAATCCGCGTCCGGACTCCCCGGCTCTTGCCGCTTCAATCGAAGCATTCAAAGAAAGAAGGCTGGTCTCTTCCGCAATATTCATGATAATATTTACCATCTCACCAATCTGTTCCATCGCAGTACTTACCTTGGCAATCTGCGCTGATAACGTATTGATAGAACCGTGAATTCCGTTCATTCCGGAATTGATCATTTCCATATTGGTTCTGCCCTGTTCGGACATATCCACACTTTCCTGCATCAGCCGGCGAGCAACATCTCCGTCATCATGGGTCTGTTGAATCAAATCCGCAAGATAATTCATTTGATCTACTACATCATCCGCCGCCAAAGATAAGGCTCCCGCATTCTTTTTCAACGCTTCCATGATATTTTCCTGATTTCTGGAAGAGGACAACAGATTTTCCGATACCTGTTCATTCTCAAAAGACTGCTTATTTAACCACTCTGCCGTATTATTAATATCCGCAATCGTCTCGCGCATTTTGCCGATAAAGCTTTGCATATTTCTGGACATAACGGCAATTTCATCATTTCCGGATACTTCCATATCCTGCGAGAAATCACCTTCTGCAATCTTCTCAATGACGCCGGTCATACGCTCTACCGGTTTTACCACTTTACCGGTAATGGAAATAACACCGCTCAAAAGTACAAGAGTCGCTATCGCAGCCACGATAACCATATAACATTCCATCCAATGCAAATCCGAAAGCATCTCTCTTTCGGTGATGTAAGTAACCAAAATCCACTCGGTGTTTGCCACCTCATTCAAAGTAACGTAATATCTTCCGGCATCACCATCCAAGGGAACTATGCCTTCTTTTCCTTCGGAAATGGCTACAGATACGTTGCCGTATAAGGAATCAAATCCTTCCTCGTCCAAAGTCTGCGCCAAATATTCCGTATCCGGATGACCTATAATTGTCTTACTATCCTTGGTTACCAGAAATGCTCCGATTTCACCCTGAGATGCAATCTCCCCTACCACATCCACAACATGATTGATGTAAACGTCCGATGCCAAAACGCGAACCGCATCCGGATAATCCACACGTACGGAAGCACTAACACACACGTCTCCGGTCATAGAATCATAATAAGGCTCTCCAAACGCAAAGATATCATTGTCCTTTCCATCTACGTACCAATCCCGTTCCACCAGTACCCAGTCATCTCCGGGCACCCAACCGGAACCGTCCAAATAAATACCACTGTCATCTCCCATATACAAACCATAAGGACAGTCTTCATTTCGCCCTTCCGTAGTTCTCATATAGGCCAGTATTTCTTCATCGTTTTCATAGATTCCGCTCTCAATGGCATCCTTATATGTATTGAGCTCCGTAAAAATCGCATCGGTCCATGCACTGATTTCTCCGGCATAAACCTGCGACTCTGCATACACTTTTTCCTGGGACAGCTTCAATACCATATTTCGGGATAACACAAAGAATACTACAACAATCACCAGTACTGCCGGTATAATGACTCCGCACAGCTTCCATCGTAATCCACTTTTTTTCTTCATCGTTTTCCCTCCGTTCACTCCTATTTACGAACAGCTTCCTTTAATTGCTTTTTATTCTCATACATCTTCTCGTCTGCCGCTTTATAGACGTCCTCCAAAGTTCCTTCCTCCACGGTGCTGTCATAGAAAGCGCAGCCCTTTGCAATTTTCAGAGCATACTCCGTTTGCGACTGTTCGCGAAATTCTTTCATTCGATACTCAAAAACATCAATGGCCCTTTCTGTTTTTGCTTTAGCATCGTCGCCTACCAACACGGCCGCAAATTCATCTCCGCCGATTCTATAAACCTTTCCCACGGATTCAAATGCCTTACTGATAATATTGGCGCAATCCACAATCATATTATCGCCGGCCTGATGACCAAATTTATCATTGGTTTTCTTCAAATCGTTTACGTCAAATACTACAACACCGGCTTTGATAGCCTCTCCGCTCTTTGCCCTCTCTTCAATCGCCTCCAGCTTTTCCTGAAATGCGGTACGATTTCCGACACCGGTCAAACCGTCCTGATAAGCCAGCTTTTTAATCAAATCCGCCTGGGCACCCATTTTAACCATATCGATGGTTTTCTCCAGGCTTGCACATCCGTAACATAACACAAAGATTAACAGACCAACCCGCACAAACATCGCGCTGTCACTGCCATAAAACAGATAATAACGAACCAAATCAATGAGCGCCGAAAACACAAAGGTAGTAATACCGATTAAACGAAGGAGTTTAAAAGACCAATTGCTGTTTCTGTCCTGCTTATAAAGGGAACGCACAATCGCTATCAGAATATAAGCCGCCGAAATACCAATAAAAAAATGGGAACTCCATAGCGTCTCTTTAAAATCCAAAATCCCTGCCAGATTCAATCCAAGACAAATCATATACTGCGTAATAGAAAGCCCGCAAATAATCTTCGTCACAAGATTATTTTTGTTCTGCATTGCTTCATCTGCATAAAGCACCGTGGGCATGGACATCAACATTAGCGCCATGTAAGATACAACATGAGTAAGCCGGCTGTTTCCGGTAAACAGCTGTATCAACTGCATTTCCATAATCGTCCATACAGATACACAAATCGCAATCAATCCCAAATACAACAGCTCGTGATTTTTCTCATTTCGAATATTAATAGGGAAATCAGCAATTACAAAAATCACACCCAGAAACAACAGCAATAAACTTGCCACAAACGAAACTAATCTCTCGTGAATTATCTGAAGTAAAATCCCATGTTCTGACCCAATCACACAATTGGATATGTAGCATTCTTTTTCGGGGTAGGCACAGGTAAAGCGAACCTCCAACTGTTTTCCCTCATATTCCTGTTGCAGGGGAATAAAGCACCAGCAATGTCCCGGCCCTTTATTATAAAGAGCGTGCTCCGGCACCTCTTCCTCATAAACCAGACTGCCATCTACATAAACCGAATAAAAAATGTGATGTGCAAAAAATACTAAAGTTTCCTGTGGATCTATTTCCTCAGGTAAAGTATAAAAAACACTTTCTTCCCTGTCGTAAGCCAATTCCTGCAATTGACCAATATCTACCGGCGCACCGTTTCTGTCCGTCCACCCTTGCGATATGTCCCGCGTATCCTCATTTAAAAGCTGCCACGTATTTTCTTTATCGGAAGTAGCCAGCGCATGACAACTAAGCCCGATAAACAGAACGATGACTAACGCATATACAATTGTAATGGTCTTTTTAAAATCCATCTCACCACTACCTTTACGAAAATATTGTCATCTTTTATTATAACATATTTTCAGAAAATATAATTTGGCTCTGCGACGAAATTCGCTATGGTTTTTTGTTACTTTTTCCATTTTTCAAAAAATTTGTTTCTTTAATTTAGCCTTTACTCGTGAATATTTTTTTATGAAATAAAACAACTACGAAAAAACCGTTCCTTTCGATTTTTTAAATCATAAAGGGACGGTTCATTTTCTACTTATAGTTAAATTTTTGAGTATCTTTTCTCTTAGGTAAAATCTCTATAATAATCGGAAATATAGGTCATTCTCTGTTCTTGCTTCCGTTTCTCTTTCTGTACGTGCTCCCACAACGCAACCATCATAACCGACCGGAACGCGGAAATATACCCTCCATTCTTCCGTTGCCATACGTGCTACCCATCCATTTCTTAATCTTTCATAGGTATTTAAACACTCTTCATAATCTACACCATTATAATTTATGGTATATGGTTCTGACTCATAGAAATTAGGATCTGAAAAATTCTCCTCATTCTCCTCATTCTCCTCATCAACATAATAGTCATACATTCCCATTCTAGCAAAATATCCATGTGCATATGCATTGTCATCCGTAAACTGGAATGTGATTGTAACAGCACGCCACTCATATCCTTCTAATGCTTCATGCGTATCATCCGAAACAAAAATTTCATAATCAGAAAAGTGAACCTTTCCGGTTGTGATATACGACCTATCAACACTACATTCTACCGGATAAGGGTATCTGATCCCTATTTCTGCAACACATTCCAAACCTTCTTCCTCGAAATATGCCGGTAACGGCTCCCCTTCGGTTCCTCCACACACAGTACATGTTGCCGGCTGCTGATAATTGGCTTCTGTTAAAGTATGCGGTAAAGCTTCCCCTTCCGTTTCTCCGCATACATCACAATGTCTTGCCATTGCACACGTAGCTTCAATCCATGTATGTTCTAAAGTTTCTCCTTCCACTTCTCCGCATACACTACAATGCTTCGCTTCCGTACATGTCGCTTCAACCCAGGAATGTCCTAACGCTTCTCCTTCCGTCTCTCCCCCAATCGTACAGGTGCTGGGTTGTGTGCAAGTAGCTTCTTGCCATTCATGATTCATATGACAACCGGTTAAAAGAAAACAACTCCCAATAATTAAAATAGCTTTACGAATACTCTTTTGTACATTCATAATATCAACTCCTTTTTCTCATATTTCTTAAAACATAAGCATTAATTAATATATGTCATACGCTTCTATGTGAATTTCATCACCATCATTTACCGGAATATTTCTGGGGTCATCATTCATAAGCACACCATTTACATAAAGCTCTTCAATTCCATGATAGTTATAAAATCCTGCTTCAATCAACACATCATACACTGTCTCTGCTTCTATATAATATTCTTCTGCAAAACCTAATCCATCTACACAAACATCATATCCAATTGTCTTTTTGTTACTCGGCGCTTCTCCATACATCCATACATACATGGCATAATCCCACTGTTCGCTGGTCCACGTCCTTAATTCTGCCTCCGTAGCTCCAAAATTCTCCGTAAACCACGCAATATCAGCTGCTTCATTTTCTCGGCTAACCCAGTCATAGAATGCAGGATTTGTTTCAACTTCACTCTGAATTGGTACAGAAGCCTCGCTAGATGCTGTTGTCGTTTCCTCCGTTAATTCTTCGTCTGTAGCCTCTTCCGTAGTTTCCTCTGTCGATTCCTCGCCTGTAGCTTCTTCCGTAGTTTCCTCCGTCGATTCCTCGCCTGTAGCTTCTTCCGTAGTTTCCTCCGTCGATTCCTCGTCTGTAGCTTCTTCCGTCGTTTCCTCCGTCGATTCCTCGTCTGTAGCTTCTCCCGTTGCTTCCTCTTCTTCCTCGACTAATTCTTCTGTTGTTTCTCCATATTCATCTCCAATTTCTTCCGACACCATTGTTTCATCTTCCGTCGTCCCTTCAGAGCCACAACCACCTAAGCCTAGTACCAAAACCATACTTAGCGTCAAAAAAAACAACCTCTTTTTCATCTTGTACTTTCTCCTTATTTTTTTTTTACTTTTGCACATTATAACTCTATCAGTGTTTTAGGTCAACTCTTTTAGTGTTTTTCTAAAACACCATAAGTGATATTCGCTACTTTACAATGAGTGTAGGAGGTGTACACAATATGATAAAAGATTTACCTAAAAAGTTAAAAGAATTAAGAATTGCCGCCAACTTATCACAAAAAGAAGTAGCACAAAAACTAAATGTTTCTCCTTCTATCATAAGCGGCTATGAAACAGGTGAAAGAACACCAAGCTTGGAAAATCTGCTTGCTCTATCTTATCTTTATAAGTGTAGCACCGACTATCTACTGGGCAAAGAAAATATTACGCCTAAAGTAATCCTAGATACCGACGGATTATCAACCAAACAAATACATGCTTTATCAGCACTAATAAAAACAATGAGGCATGAGTAGCTATTACTTACCCATGCCTTTATTTTCTTCTTCATATACATATTTTGAGATAAAAAAAGACCAACTACCCTTTCGAGTAATTGGTCCATTCTTTTTCATATTAATCCTGAACGTAGGGCATCAGTGCTACGTGACGAGCTCTCTTGATTGCTACGGTAAGAGCTCTCTGGTGTTTTGCACAGCAACCTGTTACACGTCTGGGAAGGATTTTACCTCTCTCAGATACGTATCTCTTTAATTTTGCTGTATCTTTGTAGCTGATTTCATTATCTTTACCACAAAATACGCAAACTTTCTTTCTTCTACGAATGCCGGCAGCACCGCGTCTCTTCATAGGTGCGCCTTCTTTATCATCTCTATTGAATGCCATGATAATTGTCCTCCTATTCAAATTCGATTAGTTAAAAGGAATCTCGTCATCAATTCCGCCCGGAATATTCATAAATCCATCATCGGCACCGGAAGGAGCGGGTCTGGTATATCCACCATCCTGTCCACCCTGACTGTTCTTGCTTTCTGCAAATTCCTGATCCTCAACAACAACTTCTGTTGTGTAAACCTTTACGCCATCCTTGTTGGTATAGCTTCCGGTTTGGATTCTTCCGGTGATTGCCATTTTTATTCCCTTATGAAGGTACTTTTCTGCAAATTCTCCGGATTTTCCAAAAGCAACACAGTTAATAAAATCTGCGGTCTGCTCATCACTACCGTTGTTACGGTTGAATCTGCGGTCTACTGCCAATGTATATCTAGCAATTGCAAGGGGTGATTCCCCCTGTGAATATCTTACTTCCGGGTCTCTTGTGAGACGTCCCATCAAAATAACTTTGTTCATTCAATCCCTCTTTCTTTATGCTTCGTCCTGTCTAACGCATAAATAACGGATAACGTTCTCCATAAGACGAACATGGTTTTCCACTTCGTACGGAGTAGTGTTGTCCGCATCGAACTGAATAAAGTAGTAGTAAGCTTCTTTCATTTTCTGAATTTCATAAGCAAGCTTTTTCTTACCACAGTCTTCAACATTTGTAATTGTACCACCGAATCTCTCGATGTATCCTTTACATTTGTCAACTGTAGCAACTCTTTCTTCGTCTTCGATCTTAGCGCTGACAACAACGGCTAACTCATATTTGTTCATGCTACTTTACCTCCTTTTGGTCTTGTGGCCTCTTATTTTCCTAAGAAGCAAGGATACAACAGGTTTTACCTATTGGCTACTCACCCATTGTTCATGAAAATTATTTTCACAGATACTCATATTACCATAGAAATTCTGCGATTTCAAGCCATTATTTCATTAATTGTCAATAAAAATTTTACAGTTTTCTCTTTTTCAGCATTTTCTGATAATACGGATCTCTTTCTCTCTCCGCCTTATATCGTTCACTGTTTATTTCCTCCTTTCTGTGTTCTTGTCCCAAACTCTGTCTCGATTTCCGGAAAAAGAGTTTGTACTTTTCATCGAGGCCCTCCGGAAACGCACCGTTTTGTTCTTGAAAAGCGCCATATTTTTCCATTCTGGCATCTTGAAATTCTCGAATCACGGAATCAATGTCATCGCCACATATATATTCCGTTGATATCAAAACAGAAAAACCGCTATATTCTCCTTCTTCTTTAATTTCTAAATTATAAAGATAGCAAAAATGGCAATACAATTGCTTCCAGTCCGATTTTTTTCTTTCCGCTTTTTTCAGTTCAATTGCATCCAATAATTTCTTTCCTACAATATAAATTCCGGAACCGGTTTTGTTTTCCACATACAACGGCAAACATACCTTGTCACGCTTTTCATTTTGCAAAATTTGGAAAGTCTTCATACAATGCAGTTTAAAATCATCATCAAAACTGCCTGCGGTCTGCCTGTTGCCTGCACTCATCCCCTCTTTATAAAATGAATTTCCTTTCGCCTCCACATAAAGAGATACCAAGTCGAGCGCAGAATCTCTTCGCCTTCCATTGTCTTTATAATCGATTTGCTCAGCACTTTCCTGAACGATACCGTCTTTCGTTCTTTCCTTATGTTCGTAAGGAAATCCTGCGTCATACAAAACCGCCTTTGCTTGCATTACCAGGATTGCTGTCAGCAATTCCTCTACAAGCATATCCACCCGTATTCCTCGTAAACCTCCCTCGGATACGCTTCTCTTACTCTTTAAAACTTTTTTATACTCTTCACATACAACATACTGACGGTTATATACTTCCCGCAATCTGTCCAGCACCTGTTGCAAACTACATTGCCCTATTTGATAATCCAAATAAACTTCTCTCACCGCAACGTAGGCGTTCTTTCTGCCTTTTCCCTCACAAAACAAAAGAATACTTTGGGCTAATTTCTCTGTTAATAATACAATTTCTTCTATTGCAGTACCTGTTTTTCCCGCCAATACTTCAAAACTGTACTTTTCATCAGGAGTCTTCAAAATTTTAGGATTTCTTTTTAGGTATTCTACCACCCTAGTGCGGTACAAATCCGCTCTTTGATAATACTCTTCGGGATCTTCCTTCTGTTCTGTATTAGCCAATGCCAATCTGTGTCTTCGGATTACCAGTCCCATATCCGCTTCTTTTTCCTGTCTGAGAAAACGACACAAAATTGCCTCTTTCGCTTGCGGATTTGGAATATCTTTCTTTTCCGACCGGCGCCACCTCTCATACAGCTCCAAATCCTCACGCAAATCCCGATACATTTGTTCTTTAAACATAAGCACCTCCGGATTAAATTATGCGTCCTGCAATTCGCAAAGCTCTGTTTAACTCTGCATAAAGTTCCAAAAACTTTTCGTCGTTCTCCGCCTTATTAAATCCTTTCTGTGCTAAAACCTCCAGCACCATATTTTCAAAAGAAAAGTTTTCCATACAAAAATACAAATCTATAAATTCCCTATATGCATTTAAGTACTCTTCCGGATTCTCAAACGTATTCTTCCATGCATTAGCCTTCTCTTCATAATATTCCCGGTGTCTTAAACGGTCTAAATTTCGGAAAAATACGGGCTCTTTTCCTCCTTCTGATACCGTTAGCGGTAATTCTTCCTGTTCTTCTTCCTCCTCAATACCGGGCACTCCGAACTTACGGAATTCTTCCTCGCGCAGAGCATCAAAATAGTCCATGTCTCCTTCGATCATATAATCTTCGTATTTTTTCCACATTTGTTTCTTTTCCCGCTTTGACATTTCAAACAATTCTTTGTTTTTCTTTTCTCTGCGGCTGGATGCGCTCGTCTTATCATTATAGGTTTCTATCATCTCTCTCATTTCTTCTTCGCTATAATCATCCGCCGGTGTACGTCCCGTTAAAATAAGACAGCTCTCATGTATTTTCCGGAAAAACCCGATGGGCCCGCTCATAAAATTTGCCTCTCTCATAAGCAGTTCTTCCTTGGTTTTGTATGCTCCCTGCATCTTCTTTGTTTCTTCCAAAAAATCTGCAAAATCAATAATATGATTTTCATAATCATTTGCACGGAAAACCAGGTAACAAAAAAGTTCGATATAACGGCGCAGATGTCCGGGAATTCCCACATAATATCCATACAAAAAACACTGACGTGAGATTAACGCATCCGCAAATTCCTGAATCTTTTTCTCTGTCATGATTCCATTTTCCGTGCCCACCACTTTTTCTACCGGAACATTCAATCCCAGCAAGGTATGCTCAATTTTCTCCATCCTTGCCCTTAATTTTTCTAAATTATATTCGCCTTCTGCGTTCATATCGTCTCCTCCTGATGTTTCATTGTAATCATTATCGTTTCAGGCGCTCCTAAGAAAGAAACGCCCGATTACTGTTTGTAGAATCCACAATACCGGTTGCCAAACCGTACTCCAGGGCTTCTTTTGCATTAAAATAGCTATCCTCCCTGGTTTTCTCGTAAATTTCCTCCAAGGACTTCCCCGTCTTACTTGCAATAATACCGGCAATAATTTCCTGACTCTGCTTTAATTTATCCACATACATCTGCAATTCGTGGGGCTTTTTCCCTGCCATATCACCTCCGCCATACGCAGGGTCGTGAATCATTAAGCGGGTGTGGGATAGCATTTCCCTTTTGTCCCCTGCCAAAAAGAGAATGGCTCCCATACTGGCGGCCGTACCGATGCATACCGTTCGCACCGGCGCCTTCATCAGTTGTATATAGTCATACACTGCAAGACCGCTGACGACTTCACCTCCCGGACTGTTGATATAAAGTGTAATTTCACTGTTATCATCCATCTTTTCCAAGATCATAAGCTGCTTAATCAATTCGTTGGATGTATCGCTATCTACCCCGGTAGTTAAGAAAATTTCCCGGTTGGTAAACAACAAATCCTCCGGTCTTAATGACTCAATTCCTCGAACACTTTCCTTAATTAAATTAGGCATATTTCCATTCCTCCTTATTTTATATTTTTAGTGTACATTTTGCAATTATTTCCCCGGGGAAAGCTCCACCTCCTTTGTCGAATGTCCCTGATAAGGAGTCAGACGGGAAACCACTTTGGCAGACGCTCCTTCTTCAATGTAAACCGCCTTATCCCTCGGAAGTTTTAACACGGTGTGCACCGTCTGATTTAAGTAATCTGCAATGTATTGCATGGTATCCTGGTCCTTTCCGGACAAATAAAGCACATGGGCACAATTATTTAAAATCGTATTGGCTCTCTCTCTGGAATACATATGTCTTAACTGGGATAAACTTTGAATAATAATGCTGACACTGATTTCCCTGGAACGAATAATGGAAATCAAATTATCAAAATCCTTAATCCTTGCTGCCGCTGCAAAATCGTCCAAAATCAATCGGCAGGGTATCGGCAAACGACCATCCTCCATCTTATCAGCCTCCGCAAGAAGAACTTGCATTACCTGGGTATTAAAAAGATCACTCAGAATATGCATGGATTTATCATTATCCGAAGTATTCAAAAACAAAATGGTTTTCTCGTGTCCGATTTTTGCCAAATCAATCGTTTCCGCTGAATCCCATATCTTTTCATATTCTCTGTAATCAAATACATCCAGTGCTTCATTTACAAATTCCATAATGGAATTCCACATTTTTTCCGCTTCCGTAGAACTTTTCATCTGATAATACTTTCGTGCAGCGAAGGTATCCATATTCTCCTCTGCCCAATCTTCAAAAAGTTTTCGTCCGCTTTTTGACCGCATTCTTCTGTGAAGCATGCAGACATTAGTCATGGTTTGCTCATCTATATCCGCAGCCTCCAGCAGGTAACCGATTAGTATCGAAATATAACGTGTCCCTGCCTTTTCCCAAAACGGTTCTGACTCATCTAAGGTCGGCATAAGGATATTTGCCAACTTTATAATATCTGCCTCATTCGGCATACCGTACTCGTTTCTGCGAATATAGCTAAGGGGGTTATAAGCCACACTCTTCTCCGGATTCACAAAATCCAGCACATGGACCTTGTATCCTTTCTCTTTTAAAGAATCCGCAAAAATTCGATGCAACATTCCTTTCGTATCCGATACAATCATGCTGCCGTGGGGATTTAACAACATATTATAAATGTATCCTCCCGTCTTTCCGCTGCCGCTACCGCCAATGATCAAATCATTGTTGTTCAATCCGGTTTGGTAGCTATCATTCGATACCACCACACCCGGTGCAAAAATTCTTTCTCCAAAATCTTTTTTCTTTGTACTTCTTCCCATATCTTTCTCCTCCTTTTATTGATTTCTGACCAATTCCCGAAACTTCTCATAATACTTTTCAAAATGACTTACCCCGTCCCTATGCTCTGCGTCCCAGGTGGTAAGCTCATCCGATTTTAGCCGGAATACCAACCGTATTTTTCCTTATAACTTGCGAAAAATTCATTCATTTCCTTTGTCATAACTTTCGCCTCCCGACACCCTTTCAAGAATGTGATACAATGCCTCCAACGATTTTCCTCTGCCACTCCCCAGAGTAAAACATCCTTCGGTTTTCCTCCTGCATTCTTTGCCTGTTTCTAAGGAACACTCCAAAACTCTCTGTTGCATCTTTTCTTTTTTACTCATCCTACCGTTCCTCCTTCTCTTTCTTTGTTATCCCCATAATATACCCTTCTTTTTTCGTGTTCGTTATTTTCACGAACAACCGCTTTGCTTTGAATAATTTTTTCTACCGTTTCTCCGTCCAGTTCTTTCCGAATTTCTAAAGACAGCGCCAGGGCATCTACCTCTTCCCAGTGAGCTTTTAACAATTCCACGGTGCGTTTTCTTTGCTCTTTTAAAATTGTGCGAATCATTTTCCAGATTTCTTCCTGCTCCTTCTCCGGCAAGATACTCTCCGGATAATTTCCGGGTTGCATCGCATATTTTGGCGGAAGAACAATACTGTTTTCACTAAATCCGTATCGGCACACATAGTCGTATGCAATCTGTGTGGCTTTCTGTAAATCCCCCACAGCGCCTACATTTGCCAAGTTATTGTTTTCCTCCTCGGCATCCGGATTCCGGTAAAGCATTTCCGCAACACGGCCAGCGTAAGCTATACAGATGTGATTTAAAAAATCCTGGCCGGTATATAAATCCAGCTTCGCTATGGAATATCCCCCGTAATTTCCTCTGGAAACTATGGTTACATAATCATTTCTTTTTCCGAAGATCCACTGAAGCACCGCATGTCCTGCTTCATGATAAGCAGCCGACTTCCTTAGCTCCCGGTTTTCTTCCGGTAACGTAACCCCGTCTTTCTCATCTTGTATCCGCTTATATAAGAATTTTTCTGTCACCGGTACGTTTTCATAGACTGCCTCAGCAATGGATTCTTCCATAAACAGCTCTATTTCTGCAAAACTTCTTACTTTTTCATACATAAGCAAATTTAATGTTTTTATCGCTCTTTCCGAAATGGCATCTTCCAATCCTTTTTCCTTCATCACATGAGCAAAAAACGCTTCCCTCTCTTTCAAATTAGGATAGGGAATTTCCACTTTTGCCCCAAACCTTCGAAGGACTGTATTGCTCAAATTTTCCAATGAGCCACAAACAGCGCCTATCACATAGATCCTTTCGTTATCGGTTTCTACATCCTCCATTTCTTTTAATAAGGTTTCCGTTAAGCTTTTTCCGTAGGCAGAAGCTCTCCTATTTCCTCCCTCCAAAATAGCTTCCATTTCATCGATAAAAATAATGCAGGGTTTCTTACAGCGCGCTACTTGAAACAATTCCTTTAATTTAAATATTCCGTCCTCACGGAAAAAATCAGTTCCTACAGCAGAAAGAAACGAAGCACCGGATTCACAAGCCATCGCTCTTGCAATTATGCTCTTTCCCATGCCGGAGGCCCCATACAGTAAAATACCGTTCATAGTTTTGGCGCCTGCACGCTGATACTTTTCCGGATATCGAATATAATCAATACAACGTTTTACAGTTTTAATGGTCAGCTCATTGCCAAAGACATCTTTCATCCTTACCTGCGGACACTTTTTTAACCGATTCTCTTCTTTCCGTTTTCTGCTTTCTGTCTGTTCCGCAATGACCTCTTTTCTTTGTAAATTTGTAAAAACAATATTCAATGTACCTACCGCTTGTTTGTAATCGAAAATAACATCGGCGGAGATTTTCTCCCGTTTTTTTGCAAGCGAAGAAAGCACTTCCATAAAATAGTATCGTTCCAGCAACCGACCAAGTTCTTTCTTATCCAGCACCAAGTCCCACTTCTCCCAGCCTTCGTGATAAGCAACATCGGCATCATCACTGTACACATCATCTAATGTATGGTAAGCCCCCTTAATAAAATCCTTAACACCTCTTAGATTGAAAGCGCCCTCTTCCTCTTTCGAAAAAGTCATATCTTCTTCATGCCACTTTTCCCATTCATCTTCATCCATGTCATACCGCCAAAAAACATTTTCTTTGTTCACTAAAACAAGCGGTACCTCCGGTGCTTCTTTTTCAGCTATTCCGATACACCAAAACTCCCTCGATTTTGTATAGGAAGCAGTCTGCTTTCCTCTGTCTGCAAATAAATCGATTACAATCGCATCAAAATGCTCCGAGTTCTCCTTAAAGCTCCAATTACAATTTCTCAGATAGTTCTCCAAATCCTCCGGTTTTACCAAGGTATATTCCGCTACATTGGATAGTTTTTCTACCTTCATTTCCGTAGGATTGTATTCTCCCAGTTCATCGGTATTCCCAAGATAAACCGCGTCCGCATTATTGCTGCAAATCAAAATCCTCGGTTTCTTGGTATTCGTGAATAATTCTCTTGCCGCCTCACTCTTTTCTACCTCAACGCATATTTCTTTAATCTCTTTTAAATCGCCCCCATATTCTGATTTCACATAATCCATTGCCTTCAGAAAATATTCCTCCACCATTTTCTTGGCATTTGCGCTAACAAATCTGGCATCAATATTTGCCCCTTTATTCATAAAATAAAGTTTTTCCAACGCTTCATCCTGTGTTATCTCAAAATCCATTCCCGTATTTTTGATGCGTTCCAATTCTTCTGCTACAGAGGCTCTGAAAATTTCCAACTTGTTGTTGTAATTTAAATGATTAAACATAATTACCGTCCCTGACATAAAACGAGAAATCAGTTCCGGCGGAAATTTCGATGCTTTAAGCCCCTCCATGACCACGCTATCGGGCATGGCTGTTAAATTGGTATCCCGATTTTTCTCATACAAATCCTGCCCTTCATTGGTTGTAAAAATCAAGATGGCATCTTCAAAGGAAACCTTCCGGTCGTAATACTTATCCGTAAGTGTCGCTCCTTCCAGCACACTTAAAAACAGCATTCTGACCTGCGCATTGGCTTTTTCGATTTCATCAAAAAGCAAGATACACTTTGGATTCTTTCTGACAAAATCCGTAAGTTGACCGGGCTGTGCATCACGCCAGGATTTTTCAAATCCAACCAGTCCGGACAAACCACCATCCGAACCGCCTCCTCCATAAGCCGCCATATCAAATCTCTTATATGCGTAATTTGCCGTTTTCATAATTTCTGCAAAGGACTCTGCCAAATAGGTTTTTCCGTTTCCCGGTGCTCCCGCAAACAAATATACTGCCGCAGGTTTTCCAGCCACTTTCCCTCGAATCAAATGACTCGTGAATCCATCTACAAATTTGTCAACCGCCATGTCCTGTCCTTTGATTTTTTCTTTTAAACGTTCTCTTAGTCCTTTTCTAAGGAGTACCACGTTTTCAATATCTTCTCCTCCTTTTTTCACTTCCCCTTTTTGCTCTAAAGTGTGAATATATTCCCTGTAATATTTCAAAACGGAAAAGATATCCTTATTGGAATAAAACATTCTTGCCGCACATTCTACAAAAAGTAAGATGTTATTGTGTTCCGGCACCGTATCGTCTGCAACAATTTCATCATAATCTTCCATAGAATATGCCATTTCCGACTCTTTTTTTGTTCTGAAATAATGAGAAATCCGATTAATATAAGGAAAGTCACAGGCAAAAAACTTTCTCATTTCCTCAAAATCATATTCACTCTCACCAGAAAATTGTTTTACTCGCTCTTTCACAGAGAGTTTTAACAAATAGTACTTCTCCTGTTCTTTATCATTATTAAGTAATTTTTCCTTCTTTTCCTCCGGGCGGGAGAAAAAAATGCAGGCCGCATAAAGTACCTCTGCGGGTTCCACAATATCTTCCTTTGCCTTCAAACCGTACTTATTATGAACATCCTCCAGAATCTCTCGAAATTTTCTCCACATTTTTTTTGCCATAAACTTTCTCCTTTCCCAACTGATTCTGCAATCCATTTTAAATCATATTTTTTTCTGCCCGTAAAATTTACGACACACCAATCACCAACTCTTCCCGGCAAATTCCTCTTTGCAGCGGTTCTCTTTTCGAAAAAAAACGTAGCCGTTATATAAACTGCTACGTTTCCGTTTCTGCCTTTTGAAAGACTCACTACTACATTTCTTATTATTTTTTATTCTTCCGCAACCATTCCACCAATTCTTTTACCTGCAGAATTTCCCTTCTTTCCTGAAATGACAAACGCTCTATCCTTTCCAGTCTTTCTACACTGCATTCCAGCAGTTCTTCCACCGAACAGATTCTATCCATCCTCAACTTATTGGAACACTCGGAAGAAAGAGTTAAATCTTCTATGGATACGGCCGTTTGCATTCGAGAAATCTTTTCTCCGTTATTCTTCTCCATATCCTGCAAAAATAAGTTTTCAAAATACTTGTCCTTATATTCTTCCAGGTGCTGTTCTGCTGAGCGGATTTTCATGCTGACTTCTTTAAAAATATCTCTATTATCACGCATAATTCGATACGATGTGGTGAGTCGCACACCATTTCTTTTACTTCTTTCACGCATTTGTTCGGTTCTTTTTTCAAATTCTCTTTGCAATTTCACTAAGTCCGATTCCAGATGTTTATAAATATCATAGGAAAAAAGGATTCTCATCCTTCTTCTCATTCTTTTCCAATCACCACTATCATGATTTTCGAAAAACATAATAAACAGAATAGGTTTCCAAATTCTTATGTCATAACTAGGTAATGCATCCAGATATCCTTGCATATCTTCAAATATCTTTGCCACTTCTTCTTTCAACCTATCTGTACGCAAATAGTCTTTATACATGTGGAGAATAACTAAATTTTCAAAATCCCTTAATACACACATATACACTATGTACTCCTGAATCAGCTCCGCGGTACGAAGATATCTTTTTGCATCCTCAGCAGCATCTTTTCGTTTCTTATCTCTTTGTAATATTTCCGTATATTCCTCCGGCGTTAATATTTGCTTTTTCTTCACATCACGATATATTCCGGCCAAAATATCCAAAGAATTATAACTGTTTTTCACTTCGCATTGAGTACAACTGCTCTTCTTGCATTCTTCGCATTTATGATTGTTTATTCGATTAAATACAAGGTCCAACTCGAGTTCTTTTATCTTTTTTTCTTCCCAGAAAATGTCCAGGTCTAAAATGATAGTGCGAAAAACGATTTCCTTTTGACTCTTTCCGTTTTGTCTTTCCGGCAAATAAAAATCCGGTTTCGTCTCGTTCTTTCTCATATAGGTAAGAAGTTTTAAATAAAAGAATTCTTTGTCCTCCTCCACCTCTTCCGGCTCATACATATTTTCTTTTAGTCTTCTTAACTCACAGAAAATAAAATTTCCATCCAAAATTAGTCCATCCGATAACACAATGCCGGTATAATTATTCTCTATTCTCTCCAGATACTCTTCATACCCGTATTTTCTATTATCCCTGTTTCTGTATTTGGAATTTGACTTTCTTACTTCATAATATCTGGAAAAGAGTTCTCCTACCTGTTGATTATAATCCTGCTTATTTTTCTTACTTCTCAACTCCTCAAATTCATCTTCTCCGTTTACGCTGGATGCTATATGATAGTCATCATAATTGTAATACAACAGACTAAGATCCACCTCATAAATCGGATAACTCGCTGTAACACCTCCCAAGGTAAGCTCTTTATACTGTTCGGTTTTTCTCACCAGCATGGAATCATCCATTTTTAAAAGATTAATCCTCTCCATAAAATGCTCCTGTCTTTCCGTTCCAATAATTTAAAATGTCGTTTTTTAAGGCTTCATCATATATGTAGAAAATATAACCCAAATCTTCCGATACATCCGCTCGTTTTTCTTTTATTTCCACATTAACAATGTATTCCGCCAAAGACATTCCTCGGCGTTTCGCTTCCTTACGCAGATTTTTCGCCTCTTTTTCTTTCCATTGCACCAATTCGATTTTGTCCATATCCTCCGGAACCACTTTGCTTAGCGCATCTGTCACAAGAGAGAGCTCCCATCCTTCATCCTTTCTGCAAACCATCACTTCCATCATCTGTACGTATTCCCGTGCAGCTTCTTCATTGATAAATCGTCTGCAGGCGGCTTTTTCCCGATAAGCTATTGCAAATGCTTCTTTGATATCTTTATAAATTCCAAAGGACTTTCTCTCGCTCTTCACGGCATAATAATAAGACTCTTCCTCCTGGGATATGTTCTCCCGCAGTACACAATTTATCACGGAAAGAGGGAAAATCGGATAGCCATAGGGATAAAACGTTTCTGTCCCGTCTTCCGTAGCGATGGCATAATCCCCGCTTTGGTAACCGAAACAATATTCCTCTATTTCCGGAATCTCTGTCTCCATTACTCTTTCGATCGTCTCACCATCCAGCTCTTTCATAAACATCAGGGAAATTGCAATCGCTGTCACCTTTCCCCACAACAACATCAAATCCTGTTTTGCATTTTCCTGCTCTTCTTGTAAAATCCGATTCACTTCTGCCCAAATTGCAACTTTTTCTTCTTCCGGTAAAATATCTTCGGGATTGCGTTCTCCGTAAACCAAAAGGTCTGACATTACAGACAGACGAGTTCCAAATCCAAAACAGCTTACATAATCATACGCCAGCTTCGTTGCTCCTTCCAAATCACTGGAAGCACCCACATTAATTCCTTTATTCTCTTTATCACCCTGATTTTCGAAATATATCTTTTCTGCCATTCTTCCGGCAAAGAATACTCTTATTCTGTTTAAGTAGTCTCTCTGGGTATAAGACTTTTCGGAAGCCATTGCATAACCGCCATAACTACCGCGGGATACAATGGTAACATATTCCGGTTTATTGTCATAGTACCACTGAAGTACCGTATGTCCCGCTTCATGAAAAGCAACTGCTGCCAGTTCTTCTGCATTTTCTTCCTGCCTTGCTTTTCCGAACTTGGTATTATGAACGAAGTTTAACAAAAATCTCTCAGTAATTTCCGTTCTTTTATACACCGCTTCTGCCACCGCTTCTTCAAAGAAATTCTCTATCTCTGCAAAATTTCTCATATGAGAATACATCATCATATTCAAGGTCTTTGCCGTTCTCTCAGAAACAACCTCCTCTAAGCCCTTCTTTCTCAAAATGTGCATGATATATTGCAGACGTTCCTTCAAATCCGGATAAGTGAATTCTATGTGAGCACTGAATCTGCGGGTTACGGCGCGGTCCAAACGATCCGGATGATAGTTGGTTGCAGCCACTACATAAACTCCGTCATTTTCGCTTTCCAGTCCATCCATCTCTTTTAATAAACGGTTCTGAACCATTTCCTGGTAATCAGGATTCCCTTTCCTTTGCATGGCAATAGCGTCAAACTCATCAATGAATATAATACAGGGGTTTTTTCGACGTGCCGTGGCAAATATACTCTCAAGTATTTCGATTCCGCCGGGTCTTATAAAATCGGAGCCTACGGTGGAAATAAATTCTGCACCGGATTCCTGAGCCATTGCCTTTGCAAACATGGTCTTACCCATACCGGGAGCTCCATGCATTATAATACCGCTCATTAATTTTGCACCCTTCAAAAGATACTTCTCGGGACACTTAATATTATCAATACATCTTTTTATGGTTTCTTTTGCCAGTTCATTTCCGAAAATATCCTCTAATCTGGTCTGGGGCTTCTTGTTTAAGAGGTATCTCTTATTCATCTCCCGTTCTCTCGCAGATTCTTCCAAGGCATTATTTACATTCAAATTAGAAAATACAATCTGAACCTCTCCTGTTTTTGCATTGTAATCATAAGTCACATCGGCCGAAATTTTCTTACCGTCTCCGGATAATTCGGTTGCCTTTTCCACAAAATCATACTGTTTTAAAACATGCTCCAGCTGCTCGGAATACACATCTGCAAAATCGGTTGCTCCGTGACCTTTTAACAAATTTTTTTCTTCTTCCGTGAAAGCAACCTTTTTATTTGCGGAAGTATTTTGCTCAATGATAACCGGAATATCTTTTTTATTATTTTCTACTGCAAGAAGGCACTGATAGCCCTTTGTTTCAACACACTTCTTTCCTCTTTCTCCGGACAGACTGATAAAAATCGCCTGATACTTCTCTTCCGCTTTCTTACTGTTCCAATTACAAGCGGCTAATTTTTCCTTAAATTCCTCTACCTCAGATGTCCAATCGGTATTTGCATACTTGTCGATTTCTTTTTTGTAGGCACATTTTTTTGAATGAGAGAAACAAAGAATCCGAAAATCATTTCGAAGTGAAAAGTATTCCCTTATTTCTTCCTTCACCTTAATGCAGGCAGAGATTTTCCGTATTCCTTTTTCTGCATCTTCTAAAGTGCTGACATATTCCAGCGCTTTCATATACTGGTTTTCCACCATTTTTCTTATGGTAGCACTAACAAATCTGGCATCTACATTGCGGCCCTTATTATATAAAAACAGACGGGGCAAATTCTCTTGGTCGTATTTAAACGTAAAATCTTTATTCTTCTGCAGCCGGCCTACCGCATTTTCCAAATTACTTACCAGTACATCTTCCATATATCTGTAATTCAGATGATTAAACATAATTACATTACCGGAAGCAAAACGGGAAATCAGCTCCGGCGGAAATTTTGAATTGGCAAGTCCGTTTAAGACAGCAGAATCCGAAAGTGCAGTCAGATTCGTATCAAAATTATCAAGATACAACTCTTTTCCTTCATTTGTGGTAAAAATAATGATTGCATCTTCAAAGCAGGCTGCTTTTTCATTATAGCGGTCAATTAATCTGGCCCCTTCCAGCATACTGAGGAACAGCATAATAACCGATTGACCGGCCTTCTCTATTTCATCAAAAAGTAATACACATTTCGGATGTTTTATCACAAAATCCGTAAGCTGACCGGGTCTCGCATTTTTCCATGTTCTTTCAAAACCCACAAGGCCTTCAACGGCCTGCATACTGTTACCTCCATAGACAGACATATCAAAACGTTTATAAACATACCCTTCCTTTTTTAACGCCCCTGCAAAGGTTTCTGCCAAATAGGTTTTTCCTGTTCCGGGAGGTCCTGCAAACAAACTAACCACTGCAGGTTTTCCATCTTCTTTTCCCCGCATTTTGTAGCGAATATAGGAATCAACAAATTTATCAACTGCCATATCCTGGCCCTTGATTTTTTCTTTCATTTTTTTCTGCAGGTTTTTCCTGAGCAAAGGAATATTCGATTCACTCCGTTCTTCTTCGTTTTTATTCTTATGGCCCTCATCCACTTTTTCCGGAGAAAAGTTTACACTTCCCTTATCTAAAAATATAAACGGTTTTTCATTCCCCAGATTATCGGTACATATTTTTGCCAAATTGCCCAGATATTGATATGCCATTCCCGTTTTTTCAGGTACCTCCTTAAAACAACCAAGGATTTCACCGATTAAAAAAACATTTTTCTCCCTATGATTATCAAATTCTTTCTCTGTTATGGCATTATAAACAAAAGAGAAATTTGCATCGTAGAATTCTTTTCTTTGCCTAGGAACCACAGCATCTGTCCACAATAATTTGGTAAAGCATTCCTCAACCACGATTCGTATCATTTCATACTCTTGTCTTAATTCTGCGGTTTGGAATTTTTTAAAAATATCATCGGCTTCCATGGAAATAAAAATACAAAATGCATAATAAATTTCCAAGTATTCCACCCTTTCGCTTTTTTGAGGACAATTATTATGTATTTTCATCAATATGTCATGAAATACTTTTGCTATCTGATTTTTTATTTCATTATTTTCTTTTTTTGCCGTTCCCATCGTCTTTTCCTCTCCGTATTTTTATTTTTATACCGCCATAAACTCCGTTTAGCCTTTTAATCGCTTTCGATAAACCTCCACCGTCACTTCTCTTCCGTCGGTCTCTATGACAAAATCCTTCCGGCTGACCTGACTATCTTCCTCTTCCCGCATCATAAAGGGCAGAAAACCGCAAACATACTCCATTCCTTTTTGCAAATCTTCGTCATCGGAAGAAAGCATCTCCACTGGTCGTTCGGTCAATACATCCGAGAAAAATACAATGGTCTTACATTTTGCTCTCGTAAGGGAAACATTTAACCGGTTGCGGTTATAGATAAATTCTCCTTCCACCACCGCGTCTTCAATGTCTGTCACTCCATAGCTTACCACTACAGCTTCTCTTTGTTGTCCCTGAAGCTTATCTACCGTGCCGATATAAAGAGTCTCTCTTGGCATTCCGGTTCTCTCCGAAATACAATCCTTCAGCTTTTCGATATGTTCATGATGCGGAGAAATAATACCAAAAATACCATCCTGCGCTTCATCACCCAGCCAGAATTCTTCGTCACTCTTACCTTCGCCCAGTACATAGCGCAGCATCCTCGTAAGCTCCGTAACCAAATGCCGCTCTGCCTGAATCAAATCTTTGGCATTTCCATCCGTGATACGACAAAAGACCAAAGGCCAATAGTTCTCTTCGTTGTACTGCATTTCATCCAAAACGTATTCGCCCCACTGCTTTACAGCAGGAGATACCTTTGTCCACAAGGAACTATCCTCTATCTGCTGATAGGAAAGGTGTCTTGTGGCAATATCCCGGTTGAATGCCTTATATTTCGGGCTATATATTTTTTCCGCAGAATAACGGGGCAAAATGTCGTTCATCCGGAAATTGTCTTCCAGCATGAGACAATACGCTTTCCCCTGTAACATTCCGGGGTCTCTGTAGAAACGAAATACCGAACCGTATAAAAATGCTTTATCCGGCTCTTTCACATATTTTCCCTGAATAATGGGAGGTAACTGATCATCATCTCCTACCAAAAGATAACGGGTCGTTCCTGCCTTCCCTTTCATCAATGCCAGCATGGCATCCATCACCCTCACCTGCGAGGCTTCGTCGATGACCACAATATCAAAGGGGGCCGGATTATCCATTTTAGCACAGGACCAATTGGTTGCTCCTAAAATTAACGGACACAATTCCGCTTCCTCACCTTCCTCTAATTCCACCTCACCGTCGCTAAAGGAAAAGGCATCCTCTAATTGGGACGGATAAATCAGTTGCACTCCTTTGATTTCCTCTTTCTCGGTATCCGAATCAAATCGGTCCATCTTACCGATGAGAATATCTTCTGTCTCTCCCCGCTTTTCACTAATGGCAAATAATGCATTTTCGATGGCGGAATGGGAATTGGCAGAAATCAATACTTTCAATGATTTATTTTTTTCATCCCGGTAATATCTGCAAAGGGAAACCAAAGCTCTGGCGATAAAATCCGTCTTGCCGGTACCGGGAGGTCCCTGCAAAACAGTAAGTCCGTGTTTTGCCAAATGCCGGAATGCGTCTTCCTGGGAATCCGTAAAACCAAGCTTGTCCATGTGACTGTACGTAAGAAGTTTTTCCATATCCGGCAGGTCTTCCGTATCCGCAAGTTCTTCCGCTAATTGAATCGGTTCTAACAACTGGGGATTGTCCCCGGATTCCAGCCGATGCAGAACCGAGAATATTTTTTCGGTATTAATATCTGCAAACCGTTCCGACAAATAGAAAATGCTATCCGTTTCCGGCTCAAAGTATCTGTTTGCAGGCTTTCCTGTCAAATACATTTTTCCGCCGCGTCTCTCGATTTCAATAAAATTAAGAACTTCCATTCCCTCCTGAGACAATCTTGGAAATAAGGAGGGATGCTCCACATCCGAAAATTCATACATCTCCTGCAAAACAGCATCCTCTGCACTTGACAAAAGTCCGGAAAACCACACCTTTCCTTTATTGAATTTATCTCCGTTTTCCACTTCAAAAACCAACTTCGTTTCGCTATAGCCTTTGCTGTTTGTTCCGGTAATTATATTTTTCATTCTTAAAAGAAGGATATCCCCTTTTTCCAAGGCAGCTTCCAAACTTTGTTGCCTTGCCTGTCGAATGCGGCAATACTGCAACAATTCTTCGTATCTGGTTTCAAATCCCCATTTTTGCAAAAGAGGATTGGTAAAGTCCATGGTTCCGGGTAACCGAAAAGGAGACAGTCTTCCGGTAATCAACCGTTCCTCCTGTCCTTCTTTTTTTCCGCTGCCTTCTCTTTGTAATTTAAATAAAATTGCTGCCTCGTTGCGAAGTCTCTTTATCAAATGCTTCTCTAATTGTCCATACAATTCCGCTTCTTCATTATTCCAGATTTTATGTATTATATCTGCCGGCAAAGCATCCGATATTTGCCCAAAGAACTTTCTGTCCTCCTTATGGAAGAATAATTCCTCTTCCACCCAGACGCGAAACGCTCTCTGTATGCTGCGTAAATCATAGGCAATCGGAATGGGCAAAGCCAATAATTTCCTGATTTCCCGGGACAATACAATCAACGGATAGCTGATGGCTTTGTCCGGCTGGCGGCTGTTGTCCGTGACCGAACGGTCTCCCTGTAACCAAAACAAAAGTCCGATTACCTTGTCCAAATCTTCGGTGGAAAGTTCTTTTCTCTCCAAAAGGTCATAGAGTAGCTCCTCCAGATTATTCTTCTCATAGCTATCCATTACGAAACCTTGGAGTGTACGTGATTTTCCGTCGCAGTTTTCCTTATCCACATTTGTCAAAAACTGATACAGTCCTTCTACAAAAGAAAGGGCATTGCTCAAATAAGCATTTTCGCTTTTTTCCTCTGTAATAAACAGACGGACTGCCGTTTCTTCCTTCTTGTCTTTTTCTCGTAGGGAAATGTAATATCCAAGGGCGTAGATCCATCCGGTAGCTACATCCTTTTGGGCAGTCAAAATCAAGGTAATATTTTGCCAGGTGGAAAGAGAAAAGGAACGTACACCTTTCCAACGATATTCCACCTTTTTTAATTGCTCCGGTGTATAAGGAGCTGCTGTTTTATGTACCTCAAGAAGACTTCCGTCCTGAAGCATATAATT
The DNA here is from genome assembly GCA_045578545.1 of Lachnospiraceae bacterium. Taxonomy (GTDB): domain Bacteria; phylum Bacillota; class Clostridia; order Lachnospirales; family Lachnospiraceae; genus NK4A136. The sequence continues at coordinate 25,911 of JAZNKK010000014.1, read as the reverse complement.
CCAGCTACGGCTTCCGGAAAGAGACTCTGCCAGTTCCGGTTTCCTGGCATGTTCCATAAATGCTTCCACTTCCAGTGGCATACCCAGTTTTCTGGCATATTCCTGGGCATAGCCGGAAAGATAGGGCAAGAGAAGGATACTGCCTTGCTGACGCAGCCGATGATTGCACTGATGATAGTTTTCACACCATTCGCAGCTGCTGCCAACGCGCAAATTCAAACGATCCCACATTTGTTCCAAACCGTCTTCCTGTAATGCCTGATGCAATTTTCTCAGCATGCCGGGGAAAATGACCGAAAAGAATTCCTGTAAAAGTTCGTCCACTTCCTTTATGGAAAAGGCACTCTCCGTCTCCTGTCCGTAGTTCCAAAGGTAACCTGTTTCCACCTCCACTTTAGCCTCAATTCTTTCTTCTGCAGAGGCATTTTCATTGTATTCCTTCAGCAAATAATCTAATAATACGGTATAGAGAGCCACCTGTATTTTGTGCTCTACTTTCATCTTCTGGGCCAACTTGATATCTACGATGGAAAGAAGCACCTTCTCCCCATCCCAGGATGCACGAATCAAATCCGGATGTGTTCTGGAAATCTTAACCTGCAAATATTCATCACTACCATCATAGAGACTCTTATCAAAGCGGAAATAATCCCGCAAGAAATCCTTCGTAACCGCCAAAGAGCCCTGATATAAATATTTACTCTCATGCTTTTCCTTTACACTGCTAACCATCTCACGCAGGGCAGAAAGTGTTTCTTCTGCATCAAAAGAATCAAAGGCATCTTTTTCCTTTGTTTTATATATTAATTTACCACTTTCTATCATCTTAGTGGCAACTCTACGCTCCCATTCCTGCCCGGCTAAAGCTGCTATCTCGCTACCGGAGCCTTTCGGCGCCTCCAGTCCGATTACTTTTCGTCCTTCCCGATTTAGCCCTTGATACAGCATAAACCGTTCGCACTGATGTACATAATATTGCTCCACACAGGAAGATGGTGATAATTTGTATGTAATTATGCTCATAAAAACCTCTTATTACTCTTCGCTTATTTAATATTTGCTATTTTTCCCGACAAACATTGGGTAATTATCATTATATCATTTTCTTCTTCTTTTTCATTCTTTTTCAACATTTTTTATCACAAAAAAGGAGGCCAATGCCTCCTTCTTTGTAATAACTATTTTTCTGATCTTTTCGTTCGCTGTCACCTAATAGCCTCACTCAATTATTAGATTACAATCCCTTTATTGATCATTCGGTATTGAACAGAAGAAATAATGGAACCCTCCATTACCTCATTGTTTTTCAAAAAGGCACAACTCAGAGATCTGTAATCACTTGATTTAGGTATACGTACAATTTTGCCATTTACCAATCTACCGTCTTTCAATGAAAATTCCATGTATCGTTTATCTGTATTTCCCACGTGCAATATTTCATCAATAAGAATTTTACAATCACCGGTTTGCGAATTCAGGTTATGAGCGATACTGTCGAGATATTCGTATGGCGATTTCGATTTGCATAATACCACAAGATACTTGTATTCCGGATTTTCTTTTAAAACAATTACTTCAAAATCTTTTGTCATAATACCGCTCCTTTCTTTTTACATTCTAAGCCTTTTCTCTAATAGAATAATATTCATCAATTAAGGCTATCGCATCTCTGATTATAACATGCGCCTCTGCTACTGTCTTAATTATTCTTGTTGTATCCTCCCCTATAGGATTGTCCCAATGAAACAATGTATGCCTGTTATCATGGTAGAACCGGTAGCACTTGCATAAATACTTTTGCATTTCTTTGCTTGGCGGATTATTTAAAAACTCTTCTTTTATAACATAGCCATATTCTCTTTGCTTAAACACGAAAAAAGAATCATAATTTTGATCTTCTCTTTGAATCGGAAGACCATTTTCTTGAAGAGCAACTTTTAATACGCCTTCCAAAGGACGAATTGCCGGTTCAACCAAAAAATTTGCTACATACACATCTCCGGTAATCTGAAGATTATATACTGCCTGATACAAATAGTTTCTGATTTCCATAGGCAATTTACCCGATGCATGAGGGAAAAATTTTTCGATTTCGGATTGAACCACATCCTTATCTACGTTTAAATTATGAACGCTATTAAGAAACTCCGGTATATTATCATACTCCAACAGTTCTATAACATACCTTGTAAAAGCATTAAACAAATCCTCTTTTCTTCCGCTTACCCAGACTTTATTTTTGCTTTTATAATAATTGATATACAATTTCTGTTTTGTTGGTTTATTTATCTGCAACTCATATTTGATTCCGTGAGGAATTTCCTTTTCAGATACCAATAATCCCTCACAATCTTCTTTTAATAATTCCAAAATTTGCAATAAATCATCGTTTTTTATCCCTTTGGCCACCACACCGTTATCTTTTGCGGAAACAAAATCAACCAGCCCAAGTGCAGCCTTTGCCAAATCATCCGCTTTTTCATTATATGTATCGCCGGAATGTGCCTTTACCTTAATAAATCTGACATTCAATTTATCTTTTATACTGTTATAGTACTTCTTATACTCTTTCGTACCTTCTTTTTTCGCTTGCCATGCACCGGTACACCAATCCGCAATCCCCTGATAATCGTGAAAAAGATCCAAACTTTTTATATTCTTATCAACACAAAATTGCATTGCCTTTTTTGCGCCTTCGATTTCACCTGCAACATTTCTCATTTCCGCCATTTCGCTATCATCAAATTTCTTTGCAAAATGTTCCTCTCCGCCATCGTAGAAAATAATAGCACCATATGCATATTCGTTCGTTTTCTCGTTATAAGAACCATCTACATAAGCTACGGCTTCCGCATCTGAATATATTCTTTTTACAGAAGGCTCTTCTCTGTCAGTATCTCTATCTTCCTTCAGGTAAAGTTCTGCTTCTTCCTGTGTTTCAAAACTCTTATAAACAGCACCGGAAAAACCATTAACATTTTCTTGGCATTCTCCCCAAGTCATATATATCCCCGGTACCAGTCCTTTTTTTACTGCATAGTATTTTTGGCTCTTCTTCCCCATGGCAACTCCTCCGCATCTATCGAATATTTCATTCTATTTGCTTTTGTCTTTTCTGTCAATAGTTTTCTCAAAATTCCGGCAACATTTACAATCGAAAATTGTATGATAGCAATGCATAATGATATACAAAATAGCAGGAAATCAATTGCTCATTTCATTCGCTTATCTAGTCTCTTTTTTGGCATTCATCTGTAGCTATTTTTCATATTTACAAATATAGCACGCAAAGTAATTTTCTTCAAAACACCCAATAGTGCGCAAAGTAATTTCCTCTTTCTTATCCCCGCAGTCCTTTTCCTTTTGTCTTCAAATCCGCAAAGAACTTCTTGAACTTGATGCCACTTTCCCGAAGCTTCAGTTCTTCCGGATGACCAACCGGCAAATGGTTGATTTTGCGGTCATGCCAAAGGCAGATATCCGTTTGACCCCCTTCCAGGTGCAGGCGACAAACAATGCCCGAATTGATGGCTTCGTTTTGTTCGCCCAGCGTTTTTTCCACGTCACGCATCTCGTTTAAAGGGAAGCTCCACTGCTTTAAGGGCACCATCTGGTGCGCAGAATAAATAATTTCCACATCTTTCACTTCCCGCAGGTCCAGCTTCTGCAGACAGTACGGATTCCACGCAAAGAGTCCGTACACATAGCAATTGTCCAAATCAAATAGGTACAGTTGCGGAAAGGGCGAATCCGCCGCTTTCGTCCAGCACCGGGCATTTAAGGTTTTGGAAAACTTATCCAGTTTTTTGTATAAGCTCTTATCCGAAAATGCCATGACCAGTATACTTATCATTCCGCCCAAAAACAGCACCGCACACAAAATAAGCTGCACCCCCAGCGGAATCCCTTTGATAAACGGAATCACGAAAGCCAGCACGCAGCTAAGTGCAATCCCGATTAGTAACGGCCAATTTACCTTTTTAAATTTTTTCCCGTTAATGTCTTTTACACGCATTTTCACGTACTCCCTTTATCGTCCTATCACGATTTCTTTTCTCGGATTTTGCCTTAAAAATCCCCCTCTATCCTTTCCTGATTCCCCGGCAGTTCTTCTCCACCAGCTTCCTCGCAATCATCACCTGATGGTCGCAGCCCATGCACTGCAGGCGAAAATCCGCCCCCACTCGCAAAACCTTCCACTCCTTGCTCCCGCAGGGATGCGGCTTTTTCATGGTTATGATATCTCCCAGCGCATATTTATCCGCAGATACAACCTGTTTGTTCTTCTCTTCCATAATCACTTCACCTTAATCTGTCCCAGGATTTCCCCGATATTTCCTTTGAAAATATAGTCCGCCACGCCATCTCTTTGGGTCTCGTCCCGGTTTATTAAAACCAGTTTGTTGCCGCGGTAATAGTCAATCAGCCCTGCTGCCGGGTAAACCACTAAGGAGGTACCACCGATAATCAGCATATCCGCTTCCTGAATGCAACGGATGGATTCCGACAAAATCTGATGATTCAACCCTTCCTCATAAAGCACCACGTCCGGCTTTACGCCGCCGCCGCACTTATCGCAGCAGGGTATTCCTTCGGCCGCAAACATGTATTTCTCATCAAAGAAGGCTCCGCAGTCCTCGCAGTAATTCCGAAGCACGCTTCCGTGAAGCTCCAATACTTTCTTGCTGCCTGCCGCCTGATGAAGCCCGTCAATGTTTTGGGTAATCACTGCCTTCACCTTTCCAGCCGCCTCCAGCTCTGCCAATTTATAATGGGCCGCATTGGGCATCGCCTTTTCCACCGTTTCGGTTCCCACCGTCTTTTCCAACAACTTGTCCTTATAGAATTTATAAAATTCTGCCGTATATCTGCGGTAAAATGTGTGGGATAGAATGGTTTCCGGCGGGTAGTCATACTTTTGGTGATACAATCCGTCTACGCTTCGGAAATCCTTGATGCCGCTCTCGGTGGATACCCCGGCACCGCCAAAAAACACAATATTGTCACTTCCGTCAATCAGCTCCTGCAATTTTTCCAAATCTGCCATCCTATTCCTCCGTTCTCTGATTCTGTTGTTATTTTCACCGCTACTTTTCACTGTTACTTTTACCGTTCTCTTTTACTCTGTTCTCTCTTCCTGCTTATCCAAATCCAGTTGTATCATGTCCAGGTACGGCACCAGCACCCCTTTTTTCTTTGGAATCACGTAGGCCGGGTCCAGTTCGTCCAGCCGGAAACTCTTGCGTCCGCCGTTTTTGCTCCGGTCCCAAAATACCTTTAACTGCCGGATGGACAAATAGTACATCAAATCTTCGCCGGTAAAATAAATCAGGAAAAAGGCAATTCCGTCCTGCTTTTCAAAATCCAGCATGAATTCCACCTGATGCTCGTGGATGTTTTGCAAGGCAAAAGTTTTTGTGGCGCATTCCTTGGCGTCAAAGCACACCGGTATGCCCTGCACCGCGCCAATATAATCCACGGTACTCTTCTGGTCAAAATAGGCCAGCGTAATGTGCCTGGTCTCCTTTTCTATTTTAATCGGCGTAATGGGGGTCGGCACTTTCTGAATCAGCGCAAGCCCTTTTTCCCGATATTTGTCGTTGGTTCTGTTTATCATGTCTTCCAGGGTAGAGCCTCGAAGTCCTCTGGTTGCCCAGGTTGCCATTTATATTTCACCTTCTTTTCCGGTTTTGCAACACAAAACATCTCTGCGATTCAAATACTACTATTCTATTGTAAACAAAAAGATTCTATAAGTCCATCACAGAATCTTATAGAATCTTTATTTGTTATATGCTCCAATCGCTTTCTTTGTTCACGATGCTTTTTGATTAAAACAGTTTTCGCTTTTTGCCTTTCTTTGGCTCTGACTCACCTTTTCCGTTCTTTTCTGCACGGAACTTATCGGCCGCATGTAAGCTGTCACCGGTTTCCTTATCAAATTTCTTGAGCAAATCTTTTGCCTCAAAATTAAGTTTGCTGGGAATCTGTACCACCAAAGTAACATAATGGTCACCGCGAATATCTTTATTCCTAAGGGACGGCACACCTTTTCCGCGAAGTCGTACCTTGGTATCGGTTCCGGTTCCGGGTTTTACATCATAAACAACTTTACCATCCACGGTGTCAATCACAATCTCACCGCCCAGACATGCCACTGCAAAGGACATGGGTACGGTGGAATAAATATTCTGGTCCTGACGCTGGAAAATGGGGTGTCTTGCCACAACAGCTTCTACCAATACATCTCCTCTGGGACCACCGTTGGTTCCCGGTTCGCCAAGTCCGCTCATACGCTTAAACTGGCCGTTATCCACACCGGCAGGGAATTCCACGGAATATTTCTTCTTGATGGAAACGTAACCGGTTCCTCTACAATCCGTACATTTTTCCTTAATCATCTTTCCGCTTCCGCCACAATCCGGACAGGTCTGCACATTTCGTACCTGACCAAAGAAGGACTGCTGGGTAAATACCACCTGACCTTTTCCGCCACATTTAGAACATGTCTCCGGCGAAGTACCCGGTTTTGCACCGGTTCCCTTACAATTGGTACAAGGGTCTTTTACATACAACTCTATCTCTTTGGTAACACCAAAAACGGCTTCTTCGAAAGTTAAATTTACACTGGTACGGACATTGTTTCCCTTCATAGGGCCATTGCTTCTTCCGCGGCTTCTTCCGCCACCGAACAAATCGCCGAAAAGATCGCCGAAAATATCCGAAAAATCTGCACCGGAAAAATCAAATCCGCCATATCCGCCACCGGCACCACCGTCAAAAGCAGCATGACCAAACTGATCGTATTTTTGTCTCTTTTCAGAGTCACTAAGTACCGCATACGCCTCAGAAGCTTCTTTAAATTTCTTTTCCGCTTCCGCATCCCCCGGATTCATATCCGGATGGTATTTTTTTGCCAATGCACGATATGCTTTTTTAATCGCAGCATCGTCTGCATCCTTGCTGACACCCAGCACCTCATAATAATCTCTTTTTTCTGCCATAGGTCATTCCTTCTAACTATTTCTTTTCTAAACGCAAGTCACGGGGACACCTCGGCCATGTCATATTTTGGATATTTTTTGAGAATGCAGAAAAAATTTCTACAAAAGACCCTTAGAAAGCGTCGGCACTTGCGGATTATCACAAATGTGATAATCCGCTTAGTACCGCTACGCTTTCGCGGAGCGAGAGCGCGTCTTTTGGAGATATTTTTCTGCGTTTGAACAAAAATATCCACATAGTAATGACATGGCAACTTTGTGTCCCCTGACTAAGAGAAACTATTTTGTTACGATTGTATCTTAGATTTCCTTGAAATCTCCGTCAATGATATCATCATCATTGTTGCCGGTTGCATTCTGGCCACCCATGCCACCCATTCCGGACATGTCAGAACCTGCTGCACCGCCTGCCTGCTGCATGTTTTCATACATCTTTGTGAAAAGACTCTGAGCACTTGCCATCATCTTCTCCTGTGCTGCTTTGATTTCTGCAACCTGATCTTCAGACATTTCCTGATCTTTGGTCTTTTCAAGAAGGTCTTTTAATTCTGCAAGATTTGCTTCTACGGTTGCTTTATCGGAAGCATCGATCTTGTCTCCGGCTTCATCCAATGCTTTCTCAATCTGGAATACCATGGAATCTGCATCATTTCTTGCGTCGATGGCTTCTTTTCTCTTCTTATCCTGTGCTTCGTACTCAGCAGCTTCTTTTACTGCTTTTTCGATTTCGCTGTCAGACATATTAGAGCCGGCAGTAATAGTGATGTGCTGTTCTTTTCCTGTTCCGAGGTCTTTTGCGGATACATTTACGATACCGTTAGCATCAATATCGAAAGTTACTTCGATCTGAGGAACACCTCTTCTTGCAGGGGGAATACCATCAAGACGGAACTGTCCGAGGGATTTGTTATCCTTAACGAACTGTCTTTCACCCTGTACTACGTTGATATCAACTGCAGTCTGATTATCTGCTGCGGTTGTAAATACCTGTGTGTGTTTGGTAGGAATGGTTGTATTTCTTTCGATCATTCGGCTTGCAATACCACCCTGTGTTTCGATAGAAAGAGAGAGGGGTGTTACATCCAAAAGAAGGATTTCGCCTGCGCCGGCATCTCCTGCCAATTTACCACCCTGAATAGAAGCACCAAGTGCTACACATTCGTCCGGGTTAAGAGTCTTGCTGGGTTCATGTCCGGTAAGCTGTTTTACCTTTTCCTGAACAGCAGGAACTCGTGTGGAACCACCAACCAAGAGAACTTTGCTAAGTTCAGATGCATTTACACCTGCATCTTTCAAAGCATTCTGAACAGGGATTGCTGTTCTTTCGATTAAGTCATGTACCAACTCTTCGAATTTTGCTCTGGTAAGGTTCATATCAAAATGCTTCGGTCCCTCTGCAGTTGCAGTAATGAACGGAAGGTTGATGTTGGTTGTTGTAGAAGCGGAAAGCTCTTTCTTTGCTTTTTCTGCTGCTTCTCGTAATCTCTGAAGAGCCATTTTATCGGTAGATAAGTCAACGCCTTCTGCCTTCTTGAATTCAGCAAGCATCCAATCGGTAATTCTCTGGTCAAAGTCGTCACCACCAAGTTTGTTATCACCGCTGGTTGCAAGTACTTCGATAACACCTTCACCGATTTCGATAACGGATACGTCGAAGGTACCGCCACCAAGGTCGTAAACCATGATTTTCTGCTCTTTTTCATTATCAAGACCATAAGCAAGCGCTGCTGCCGTAGGCTCGTTGATGATACGTTTTACTTCAAGTCCTGCAATCTTACCTGCGTCTTTCGTTGCCTGTCTCTGGGCATCGTTAAAGTAAGCAGGAACGGTAATTACCGCTTCGGTTACCTTTTCACCAAGATAGTTTTCTGCATCTGCTTTCAATTTCTGAAGAATCATAGCAGAAATCTGCTGCGGAGAGTATTTTTTGTCATCGATGGTACGACCTTTGTCTGTACCCATATCTCTCTTGATAGAAGAAATTGTTTTGTCTGCGTTGGTTACTGCCTGACGTTTTGCAGGTTCACCCACAAGTCTTTCTCCTGTCTTTGTAAATGCTACTACGGAAGGAGTTGTTCTTGCACCTTCTGTATTTGCGATAACAGTAGGCTTACCACCTTCCATAACTGCCACGCAAGAGTTTGTTGTTCCCAAGTCAATACCAATAATTTTTCCCATCTCATTTTCCTCCTATTTTAGAAAATTTTAATTTGCAACTTTTACCATACTGTAGCGAACTACGGTTTCACGATACGTGTAACCTTTTTGCAGTTCTTCTGCCACTATATTTTCACCTAAGCTTTCATCATCTACATGCATTACTGCGCTATGAAGATTAGGATCAAATTCTTTTCCTACCGCCTCAATGGGCTTTACTTCGATTTTTTCCAGCTCGCTCATCAGCTGTTTGTAAATCATATTCATTCCTTCTGCAAAGGAGCTTTTTGCTTCCCCTTCCGGAATCGTCGCCAGGCCTCTTTCAAAGTTATCCACTACCGGGAGAATTTTCTCAATTACGCTCTTGGCACCGGTTTCAAACATGGACTGTTTTTCCTTTTCGGTACGTTTTCTGTAATTATCAAACTCTGCCATCTGACGAACCACTTTGTCATTTAACTCATCTACCTGAGCTTTCAGCTTTTCTACTTCTTTTTTATTACCTTTGCCGAAAAGCTTTTTCTCTGTTTTATTCTCTTCCGAAGCATCTGCCTTTTCTTCCGCTGTGGAATCTTCCTTGGAAACCTCTTCTGCCTCCTCTTTCGCAGTTTCTTCTGTTGTCTGCTCTGCCGATTCCTCTGTCTTGGCAGTTTCTTCTGCTGCCTTAGCGGCTTCTTTCGCTTCCATCTCTTCCGGCGTAACTTTCACGTCTTTTTTGCTTGCCATTTCGATACCTACTTTCCTTTATCCTTCTTATAAATGCGCTCCAGCTCGCTACTCATGGTTTTAAGGGTTCCTACCACCTTATCGTAATCCATTCGCTTAGGTCCTATAATGGCGATGCTTCCTCGCATTCCCTCGCCCAATTCATAGGTTGCTGTCACCACACTACAATCTTTCATCGCCTGGAGCTGGGATTCCTCCCCGATATACACCTGAATTCCGGTATTTTCTTCGTTATCAATGCTATCCAGTGCAAGCTTTGCCAGCATTTCCTTTTCTTCAAAGGTGGTAATCAACTCACTGGCTTTTTGATGGTCGGCCAGTTCCGGATACCGAAGAATGTTGTTGGCACCGCTGGTGTAAATCTCCAAATCCTCATCTGCCCGAATGGCTTCTGCCACCGCATCCACCACATTACCCACAATGTCGCTGTGAATTCCGGCCTGCTGCTTCATATTTGCAATCATTCCTAAGTTTATTTCATCAATGGAAAGACCGTTCAAATGAGTATTCAACAAGATGTTTAATTTCAACATGGTCTCTTCATCCAGAGGCTCGGACACATGAATAATATTATTCTTTATTACATTGCCTTCCACCACGATGACTGCAAGAATTTGATTTTCATCTACTCTGGAAAGCTGAATAAATTTTAATTTGTTTCGCTTATACTGAGGTGCGGAAACCACCGTGGCATAATTGGTATTGGTTGCAAGAACCTTGGCTACGTTCTTAAGCATCTGGTCCATCTTGCCTTCCGTTTCAAGAACCATTTCCTTAAGCTCTGCAATTTCCCGCTCCTTTTCCTCCATCATATCATCCACATACAATCGATATGCCTTATCGGTGGGAATTCTTCCCGCTGAGGTGTGGGGTTGCACAATAAACCCTAATTCCTCCAAATCTGCCATTTCATTTCGAATCGTGGCAGAGCTGAGATTCAAATCCGTATATTTCGAAATGGTTCTGCTGCCTACCGGCTCGCCGGTCTCTAAGTAATTGCGGATGATGGCACGCAGAATCTTCATTTTTCTATCACCTAACTGCATTTCCATCCTCCTTTCTATACAATAAGAACCTTTTCTATGAATTTGGTTTGTTAGCACTCATTTGATTGGAGTGCTAACACTCTACTCATAAAATATCACTACTATTATTCAATGTCAACTAAATTTTATACTTTTTCCTATTTTTCTGCTAAAAAAGCGAAGTAAACCGTGGTTTGATTGGTTCACTTCGCTCCTTATTTCTTTAATTTACATATATAATCGGAAATCCTTCAGAACGATAATACTCTATTGTTTCCTCTTTCGTACTGTTTTTACTGCTGGGGAAATATGTTACTCCGATTGTATATTCTTCAATATTAGGAGATTCATAAATGAGCGCACTACATCCTTCTCCCCAATCTTCCATTCCCCATTCTTCACATAATTCCAGGATATATTCGTAATTCTCTTCAATTGCCTCTTCATTTTCTTTATAAAAATAGCTAAACTCAAAGGAAACAATATAATTACCATCACTATCAAAGAAAGTTACTTGATTTCCATACACGTCCGCCACATCACCTGTTCCAATTAAATAAGAAATAATATAATCCTCTCCGACCAACCTGGTAGTAAGTTCATACCCATAGTTACTATATGCCAGCATTACACCTCTTTCTATATATCCATACAATTCTTCTTCTGATAACACACTGTCTGTGCTTGTTTGCTCTAAGAAAATGATATTATATCCCATGGATTCCAAAGCAGAATATCTCTCTTCTTTAGACATTGCTAACATTCCTCTGTAATCATAAAGAACTATAATTTCATAGTCCGGCGCATATGTAGATTCATATTTCATGCAAAAATAATCCAACATATCTGCTGTTTCACAAAAATTTGCATATTCTGATTCGATTAAAGCGGTATTACTTTTTTCAATTAAAGCCAACTCAAAAATAGCACATTCCTCATCACTCTCATCATAAAAATATACGTCTACTATATAGGAATCCGCATCAACTTCTGACATAAATGTCATACAAAAATCTTCGCCATATAATGCTGTAAACATAGGGTATCCCCAGTTATCACTGGCCAAAGATATTGCTCTCTCTAAGTATGCCGATGCTTCTTCATTCCATTGATCATTATTTTCATTTTCTTCTGTCACACTATCGCTTTCGGATGGAACATCTGTTATTTCAGCTTCTTCAATATTTAAATCAATATCATCACATACCCATTCTCCAGCCTCATTATCAAACACATAATATATAGTGGCTTCGCCCTCATATCTGTGCTCTTCAACAATAGTATATTGATAAATACAAATCATTTCTCCTGCTTCTAAATCGCACTCTTCACCAATCAGAGAATAATTTTCTACATAATATGCGTCTCCTATCATTTCCAAAAAATCCTGATTGGATGTTTCTACATTTACACCCTCCAAAGGTTCATACTCTGTGCTAAGACATTCATATTCTTCTATCTTCCACTCGCCATCATCAAATTCATATTTTATTTCGTACTCATGGAAAACACGTGCATTGTCTCTGTCTATGGTTACCAAAATAATTTGTTCAATGCCATTCGTTGTTTCTTTTTCCTCAAGGATTTCAATCGAGGATATTTCTTCTTCCTCAAATATCACATCCTCTATCTCATCTAAAATATCATTTTCCGTCGGAAAATTTTTGCTACATCCACACAGACCAATAAACAAACTTATCACTAATAAACTTATTAAACCAATCCTTTGTTTTTTGCTAGTTTTCATACGCTTCTCCTTTAAAGTTATTTTTTACCCATTTGCGTGACGTACATTATCTAGTATTAAGTATATTCTATTTCCATCATTAAAAAAAGAGAATTTATTTCTAAACTCTCTTTTTTCATCCATCTTATAAACTAAATCCACCGGTTACTTTCTTATTAAATACGTAATAAACCATTTTCTCTTCCGGTTTTACATACAATTCCATGGATTTCAAATCAGCCAATTTGTTCTTCAAAGCCTTAGTCCATACCTGTTCTGCCATCTTCAAAATCGTTTCTTCGTGGTACTGCACGGACTGGAACTGAATATAAGTATTTTTAACAACTTCTGCTATCTTCTTTTCAGGAGCTTTCTTATCTGCAACTTTCTTCTCTGCAGTTTTCTTAGCTGTCTCTTTCTTCGGTGCAGGAGCTGCTTTCACCTCTTTTTTCGGAGCTGTCTTTGCAACCTTAGCTTCTGCTTTTGCTTCTTTCTTAGGAGCTGTCTTTGCAGCCTTAGCTTCTGCTTTCACTTCTTTCTTGGGAGCCTCTTTCTTAGGTGCTTCCTTTTTCACCGTTTCCTTTTTTGCTACAGGAGCCGCCTTCTTCGACGCTGCCTTAGTTTCTGCTTTCTTCGGTTCTGCTGCAACCGGTGCTACTTTTACTTCTTCTTTCACTTCCACAGCGGGTGCTTCTTTTACCGCTTCTTTCACAGGTGCTGCCTTCACCACTTCCATAGGAACCGGGATTCTCTTTGCTGCTGCCTTTCTCTTTGCTGCAATAATCAGCATTTCTTCACTGGGTAATTTTCTGGGTACTGCCATTTTGCATGCAGGTAATTTCTTCACAACTCCGCCCTCCGATAACTGTTTTGTTCTGATTACCACCGGTGCTGTCAACACTTCTGTGGCTTTTTCTTTCTTTATTTCAGATGCAACTGCATCAACTTTCTGTTCCGTAACTTTTTCTTCTGCCTTTTCTACCTGTCCTCGCTGTCTTGCAACGGCTGCAATTTCAGACGCTTTTACCATAGGCTTCGGCGTACTTTTCACTGCGGGTTTTCTTTCCTTCACTTGCACTACCGGTGCCTTTTCCTCTTCCGGTTTTGTAGCTAAAAAAGCCTTTGCCAGTGATTTTGCCTTAATGGTCCTGCTTTTATCTTCTGCCATTTTGTTCCTCATTTCCGCACTGCTGTTTACACACGGGTCTGTGAAGCAGCGCATACACATCCCTAAATCAGAGGTTTCATCCTGTTTTCACAGAATGTTTTTTCCTCCTATCCACTTTTATCCAACGTTACGTAAAAAAAGGTTAAAAAATACCCATTTTTCAAGAGTTTATCGCAAATAATGATAAAAGTCAAATAAATTCTTTATTGAAAATTAATTCCTTTCGTTAAACGCTTTTCCTATTTTCTTATGACGTTTTTAAAAGAAAGCAAAGTAGCCCAGCACAATGATGCCTAAAACGATTCGATACCAACCAAAGACCTTAAAATCGTGCTTTTTAATATAACCCATTAGAAATCGGATTACAAAAATGGATACCACAAAAGATACCACCGAACTTACGGCGAGTACCGCCAATTCCATGCCAGTGAAGCTAAGTCCCTCGCCCAAAAATTTTACCACTTTTAATAAGCTGGCTCCAAACATGGTGGGAATTGCCAGATAAAAGGTAAATTCTGCTGCCACGGTTCGGGATAAGCCAAGAAGCAGCCCTCCAATGATGGTAGCGCCTGAACGGCTTGTTCCCGGCAATGCCGCTGCAATCAACTGAAAAATACCGATCAGTAAGGCAACCTTGTAGGTTAAGCCGGCAATGTCCGTTACTTTTGCTTCTTTTCCCTTGTAATAGTTTTCTATCACAATAAACAGAATACCGACTAAAATCAACATAATCGTAACAATCAACGCCTTATAAGGTGCTGTGGTTGCTTCCATGAAATCGTCCAAAAGGACTCCGTAAAACAGTCCCGGCACGCAAGCAATGATAATTTTTAACCAAAGGAAAAATTTATCTTTTCTAAGAGCAGCCTTCCCTTCTTTGTTCTCTCCTAAGGTCCAATCCTCGGTATTTGCGGATTTCCCCACAATCCCGAAGGGCCAGATGTCTTTAAAGAAGAACAAAACTACCGCCAAAATGGCGCCCAGCTGAATAACCACGTCATAGACCTCCATAAAGGCATCCAGCTTCTCCTGCGTTTCGCAGATGTTGTACTGCACCCACTCATTTAACAAAATCAGATGTCCGGTGCTGCTGACGGGAAGCCATTCCGTGATTCCCTCCACAATACCAAACAGCACGGCTTTCCATATTTCAATTATCTCCATATCCCTCTTTTCTTTCTTGCCTCAGTGCAAGAAATCTCTCCTCAATTCTTATCTATCCAAAAAGCGTTTCATCGCCTCGTAGTTCATTGCCGCATCATGATAACCCTGCAAGTATAATACCTTCAGCTTTTTCTTGTCCTTTTCAATACGACTCACCTTTACCAGATTTTCCGGACGAAATACAAAAGCTCTTCCTTCCGCTTCTTCCTTCTCAATCAGTGCCAACGTTTTGTTGTATCGGATATGTCTTCTTTCCATATCCTCTACCAGCTTCGGATAATCCTTGTACTTCATGCGAATCAACTTCATGTTGGAGCTGGGTTTTCTTCTGTATCCTGCAGGTTTTGTAAGAACCACAATATTCTTTTCGTTGCCGTCCTTAATGGAACGACGAATGGGAATGGAATCTGCAATTCCCCCGTCCAGATACTTTTTGTTTCCGATTTCCACATTTCTGGAAACCAGCGGAAGAGATGCCGACGCACGAATGGCTTCAATATCTTTTCTCATATCTTTCAATTCAATATATTCGGGGCGTCCGGTTTCTATGTTGGTCACTACCGCATAACCCTTTCCGGGATATTTTGCAAACGCCTCATAATCATAAAGGTTTAATTCGTTGGGAATCCGATTATAACAATAATCCACTCCAAATAAATCTCCGGTTTTGATTAAACTGTAGGGACTGCAATAGTCCTTATCGTCCAGATAATCAAGGGAAATATGAAGTGCCCGTCCCTTCTGCCCAGACAGATAGCTGCACAAGTGGCATGCTCCCGCCGATACTCCGTAACAAGACGAAAACCAAATCTCCTTTTCCATGAAAAAATCCAACACACCGGCTGTATAAAGCCCGCGCATTCCGCCGCCCTCTAACACAAGACCTGCCTGATACATAACGTTAACCTTACCTTTCCTCACCTGCCTTGTACGCAGGTTTATAATCCCTTGCTTCCCGGGGCCTGTTTCGCACAAGCCGTGATACGGTGCCGAATGGTTCTGCCCGCACACAGAAAAATATCTCCAAAAGACTCGCTCTCGCTCCGAGAAAGCGTAGCGGTACTAAGCGATTCTTCGCTTTGCGACAAATCGCTAAGTGCCGACGCTTTCAAAGGGTCTTTTGTAGAAATTTTTTCTGCGTACGATCGTTCCCATTTCATAGAATCACACGGCTTGTGCGAAACATAGGCCGGGAAACAAAATTTAATATTCTGTTTTTACAAATTTTCTCAGTGCTTCCAAGGAACGTTCCACTTTTTCGGTGTCGATGCAGTACGCCATTCTGAAGTAGCCTTCCACACCAAAGGAATCACTGGGTACTAAAATCAAATCGTATTTCTTTGCTTTTTCGCTAAAGGCCTTGGCATCTGCTTCCAACGCCTTCGGGAAAATATAGAAGGTTCCGCCGGGCTTTACACATTCAAAGCCAAGATCGGTAAGCTCCTTATAAAGGATGTTCATATTGGTTTCATATACTGACAAATCGCTGGTCATGTCAATTACCTTCGCTGCTGCCAGCTGAATGATGGACGCGGGACAGTTGTGTCCGGTTCCCCTGGATATCTGGCAACACATGGGAACGATATTCATAGCGTCCTCACATTTCGGGTTT
The DNA here is from genome assembly GCA_045578545.1 of Lachnospiraceae bacterium. Lineage (GTDB taxonomy): Bacteria > Bacillota > Clostridia > Lachnospirales > Lachnospiraceae > NK4A136. The sequence goes on along the minus strand of JAZNKK010000014.1, from coordinate 9,329 downwards.
ACTGCCACATACCCAAGACGTTCTCCGGGAATGGATAAGGACTTGGAGAAGGAATAGCAAGACAGGGTGTTATCATAGAATTTGGATACGTATGGCGCATCTACCCCTGCAAATACGATTTCGCGGTAGGGTTCGTCGGAGATAATGAAAATCTCGTGACCGAATTCTTTTTCCTTTTCTCTTAAAATATCTGCCAATTTCTGAATCGTTTCGGAAGAATAAGCAATACCGGACGGATTGTTGGGGGTGTTAATCAGCACCGCCATTACCTTCTCGTTTAACATATCCGTAAACGCGTCAAAATTAATCTGGAAATTATCTGTATTGGCAGGAACGACCTTTAATACGGCACCACTTTTATTAATATATGGATTATACTCCGGAAAATACGGTGCGAATGTAAGAACCTCATCTCCGGGCTTGGTTACGCAACGAACCGCATGGGCAATGGCGCCGGCAGCACCGGACGTCATAAAAATGTGATCCATTTTGTAATCCATACCAAAGCGTCGATTTAACGAATCTGCCACCGCCTGACGTGCGATGGGATTACCGGGGTTGGGACTGTATCCGTGAAGATATGCGGAATCCTTGGTCTGCAAAAGTTCTATCATCGCATCGGTAAACTCCTTGGGCACCGGTACCGACGGGTTACCAAGGCTATAGTCAAATACGTTTTCGTATCCAATCTCTTTTCCTCTCTCGGTAGCGTACACGGACAATGCACGAATTACCGAAGGGGTACTGAGCATTGCTTTAAATTCTTGTGAAATCATAATGTTCTCCTCCCAAGTATTATTCTAAATATTATTCTATTTCTCTGAATAGCTTTCTGCCTAAAATAAGTCTGCAGGCAGACCTATTATAACATAGGTGAATGCAATCTGAGTATGCTTTGTATCATTTTTTTCCAAAGCGGCCGTTTTGTCCATTCTTCATAGGAAATCTCTTCGCACTGTTCAAGACAGTCCAGGAAATCTTCCTTCATGTCCCCGACCGCCTGATTTTCACTGAAAAATACCGCATTTTCATAATGGATATGCATGCTTCTGCAGTCCAGATTCACCGTTCCGCACACCGCACATTCATCGTCGGAAATCACATTTTTGGCGTGGATAAAGCCGGGCATATATTCGTACACTTTGACGCCGCTTTTAATCAGTCTGCCGTAATTGGATACATTGACCATGTATACGTACCACTTGTCATATACGTGGGGGACCATGATTTTTACATCCACTCCGCTGGCCGCCGCCTGCCGGAGGGTATCCATCATTTTATTATCCAAAACCAGATAAGGCGTGGTGATATAAACATAATCCCGGGCCTTGTTTATCATTCTCAGATAAACTCCTTCCACCGGATTGTTCGGATTTCTGTGGGGGCCTCCGGAAAAAGGCTGTACATAGCCGTCGTCTTCCGTATGGTACTTCGGTTTCCAGCGTTCCGGCTCCGGTTCCTCTCCGGACACGGATTCCTCCCACATTTCCAAAAACGTGTTGGTCAGGGACCAGACCGCCGCACCTTCCAGACGCACCGCCGTATCCTTCCAGTAATCAAACCGCACAATGGCATTGATGTATTCGTCCGCCAGATTGATGCCGCCGGTGTACCCGATGGTACTGTCGATGACCGCAATCTTTTGATGATTCCGGTAGTTAAAGGACAGGGACGAAATTCGACTGTCAATGGGGGCAAAGAAGCAAATCTGGATACCCTTGCTGATAATTTCCTTGCGCAGCTCCCGGTTGTTGATGGATAAGCTGCCAAAATCGTCAACCAAAAGACGCACCTCTACGCCTTCTTCTACTTTCGCCTCCAAAATCCGGAAAATACGCTGCCACCAATCACCGTCATATACAATAAAATATTCCAGAAAAATGCTTTCCTTGGCATTCTCCAAATCCTTCATAAAATCCGGCTCCATGGCCTCTCCGGAGGGATAATACTTCATTTTCGTTCCCTTGTACATGGGAAATCCGTCCCGCTCCAGATACCGGGCAATCTGCACCTTATTGGGATGAATCTTGGCAAACTCCTCTTCCACATTCGAATCATTTAAAAGCCGCGCTTTCATCTCCGCTTCCCGCTGGCGAATCCGCTTATGCAGCTTACTCTTTCTCCGAGGCGGCCCCCAGAGGTAATACAGGATGAATCCGAAACCGGGAAAAACCAGCAAAATCACAAGCCATGTCTGCTGGTTCTCGTCCGAGTCATTTAAAAGCAAAAGGACCGTAAGAACGGAAAGCATTTCCAGAGCAAGGTAATAATTTGCCGCATGCATTTGCAAATACACCACCATGTTCCAAATCAAAATAATCTGCATGAAAAAAACAGCCAGCACAGTGCCGACTCGGATAAATGCATGATATTTTGCCCTACGCTTATCCATTTTCAGCATATAAATCCCCCGAATGAGCAGAATCTCCGATTATTTCCGCACTTTTATTCTTCTTCATTATAACTTTACTTTATTCACATCATTTTCAGAAGTCAAGCCCCGTACTTCCGCAAAATTTTAAAATTTTTGTGAATATTTGGAAAGAATTGCCGACTTGTTTTTCTCCCATACTAACAAATAAAGATTCTGTCTATCAAAAATCCGTTCCAGAGGCACTATGAAAAAAAACATTTTCCGCGATAAAACCAATTTTGTCATTCTCTTTCTTTTGCCCGCCTTTCTGGGCTATCTGTGGGAAGTTTTTTCCTGTTTTTTTTATTACGGCAATCTGTCCAATCGCGGCTTTACCTATGGTCCCTGGCTGACGGTTTACGGTCTGGGCGGACTTTTATTTTCCCTTTTACTCTGGAGAAAACGCCACAAAAAAATCTTTTGCTTTTTTGTCTGCTTCCTTGCCGGCACCTTATTGGAGCTTCTCGGAGGTCTTTTATTACACTATTTCTTTCAGCTGCGGTACTGGGATTATTCCGGCTGGCCATTGGATTTCTTCGGATATATTTCTCTCTATTCTTCTCTTGGCTTTGGTCTTGCGGGAATGCTCTGGGTATGCTTTCTGTGCCCGAAATTCATCCTGCTTTGGACGCATCCGAAACGCAATGCAAAAAGGAGAACTGCATTGGCCGTCCTCCTTTACCAGCTTTTTTTAATTGATTTTATCTTCTCCCTCTTCCATCCAAACCAGGGGAGCGGCATTACCTGCCTATACCACGATATTTCTCTCTTCCCCATTTAAAAAGGCCTCGATATTTTTGTAGGCACCCTCTACGCAGCGGTTTCTGGCTTCCGTGCTGGCCCAGGCCATGTGGGGAGTAATGATGAGGCGGCTTGAATCCTGAAATCTGCCCAGGGGATTTTCCTTGGAAATCGGTTCGTTTTCCAGCACATCCAGTCCGGCGCCGGCAATGATATTTTCCGTCAATGCCGTATAAAGGTCCGCGTTATTTACCACAGCGCCTCTGGCTACATTAACCAAAATCGCAGAAGGCTTCATCTGCTTCATCGCCGCTAAATCAATCAGGCTTCTTGTCTTTTCGTTTAACGGACAATGCAGGGACAAAATATCCGACCGGGAAAGTAATTCTTCAAAGGAAACCTGCTCATATTCCGCTACCGTATTTTTGCCGGTGGTAGAATAGTAAATCACTTTGCAACCAAAGGCCTCTGCCGCCTTCGCAACGCCTCGTCCGATATTTCCCATACCGACAATTCCCCAAGTTTTTCCGGCAAGCTCCGTAAAATGCATGTCATAATGGGAAAACCGGTCCTGGGCTGCATAGGCACCGCTCTTTACAAAATTATCGTAATAGGCCAGATGCTCCAAAACGTAAAACGCCAGGGCAAAGGTATGCTGCACAACTGCCGGGGTGGAATAATCCCGCACGTTGGAAACCCGGATGCCCCTTGATTTGCAATACTCCAAATCAATGTTGTCATATCCGGTGGCAAATTCGCAAATATATTTTACGTTTGCCGCATCCTTCAAGGTGCTTTCATTCAACGGGCATTTGTTGGCAATGATGATGTTCGCGTCCTTAACCCGCTCTGCCACTTCCTCCGGCGAAGTATTTCGGTATTCCGTCACTTCTCCGAAATCCCGGAAGCTGCTGACATCCACATCCGGTCCCACACTGTTTCTCTCTAAAATTACAATGTTCATTTTCATGCCTTTCCTTTTCAAAAACAGGCTGCCGCGGTATCTCCCGAAGCAGCCCATTTTATTTTACTTTTATGTCGTTTCGTGACAATCTTTTGAAACTGTCGTTTTTCTCTTCTTATACCCTTTTACGACAGTCTCCTAAGACATTCTTTCTTCGTTTTCTATCCTCTAATTACAGTCTCTTAAGAAGTTCTTCTCTCTGCGCTTCAAAACCGGGTTTTCCAAGAAGAGCAAACATATTCTTCTTGTAAGACTCTACGCCGGGCTGGTTAAAGGGATTTACACCAAGGAGGTATCCACTGATACCGCAGGCAAATTCAAAGAAGTAGAACAACTGACCAAGGTAGAATTCGTTTACTTCCGGAACATTTACCATAAGGTTGGGAACCTGTCCGTCGGTATGTGCAAGAATGGTTCCGTTCATAGCGCTCTTATTTACGAAATCTACGGTCTGTCCTGCAAGGTAATTTAATCCGTCAAGATCAACCGGTTCTTCTCCGATGATGATTTCTTCACGGGATGTTTCGATGTTGATTACAGTTTCAAACAAGTTTCTGGAACCGTCCTGAATGAACTGTCCCATGGAGTGTAAATCAGTGGTCAAATCAACGCTGGCAGGGAAGATACCTCTCTGATCTTTTCCCTCGGATTCTCCGTAAAGCTGTTTCCACCACTCGGATACATAGTGAACGCAAGGTTCGTAGTTTGCAAGGATTTCGATGCATTTTCCTTTCTTCAAAAGGATGTTACGGATTGCTGCGTATTTGAGAGCATCGTTGTCTTCGTATGCATTTTCCAATGCAAGCTGTCTTCCGGATGCTGCACCTTCCATCAATTTATCAATATCCGCACCGGATACGGCAATGGGAAGAAGTCCTACTGCAGTAAGTACGGAGAAACGTCCGCCGATATCATCGGGAACAACGAAGGATTCATAGCCTTCTTCGTTGGCAAGGTTTTTAAGTGATCCTCTTGCCTTGTCGGTGGTTGCGTAAATTCTCTTAGCTGCGCCTTCTTTACCGTATTTGTCTTCTGCCAATTTCTTAAGAACACGGAAAGCGATTGCAGGCTCTGTAGTTGTACCGGATTTTGAAATCATGTTGATAGAGAAATCTCTGTCGCCAATGACATCCATCAGGTGCTTTAAGTAAGTAGAGCTGATGGAGTTACCTACGAAATAAATTTCCGGAGTCTTTCTCTGGTCTTTGCCGATTAAGTTATAGAAGCTGTGACGCAAAAATTCGATTGCAGCTCTTGCACCAAGGTAAGATCCGCCGATACCGATTACCAAAAGTACTTCGGAATCCGACTGAATCTTTGCTGCTGCCTTTTTAATTCTGTCAAATTCTTCTTTATCGTAATTTACCGGAAGGTCGATCCATCCAAGGAAATCATTTCCGGCACCTGTCTTATTAACCAAAACGTCTTTTACGTCCAATACGGACTTTTTCATGTTTTCCACTTCATGTGCCTGAATAAACGGCGCTGCTTTTGAATAGTCAAATGTAACTTTTGAACTCATATGCTTACTCCTTTGATTTTGAAATATGATTTCCGGGAATCCTCTTCCATCGGAAACCATTTATAAGTGTAGCAAAGTTGCGATGGTTATTCAAGAAGAGAACGGAAAAAATTATGGTTTTCTTCCTTTAAAGCAATGTTCTTGACCATCGCATAACGATTATGATATCCGGTTGAAATGCACGGATTTCCTCTTGATCCAATCCGCCCCAATATATTTCGTCGCATACCAGGGAAAGAAACGGAAACACGGCATGTCCCATGGAATCACCGATAACATATAGCCTTGGCCCATCCTCATTCATGAGATTATCGATGTGTTGATACAGCATCTTTTCATACACCACATCATAAACAAATCCCCAATAGTAATTTCTTTCTTCCAACCCCTCTTCTCCGGTCAAAACACTTCGAAAATCGCCTTCCTGCCCCGAATTAACATTGGCAAACATGGTTTCATAAGAAGGATAAATATATTCAAACGCATCCGCACCGGGGCCAAAAAACCGGCCAACCCGTCTTCCGTGGGAACCAAGATGCCAATCTTCATAAACTTCCGTTGTGAATCGCTCCGGTGAAAGATAAGACAGGTCACAATTCATTCCCATTTCCTCATTGAAATACCGGGCCAGATAGCCGGCAAATTCCAAGCCGTAAGAAATTTTCCAATGATGGTCTGACAGATAATAATAATTTAATGCAGGCTCCTCTTTTTCCTCCAAAAGCATACGAACGTCGATATAATCCACTTGGGTTTCCGCCAGACATTCCATAAAGTAATCCAGATTGGAAACCGCAAAATCATTGACACCTTCCGGCAAATCTTCCCCGTGTAAAACATTTTTGGCCGGCACAGGAACGTACAAAAACTCTGCATCTATGCTTTCGGCAAATTGTCTTAGTTCTTCCAAATCTGCTGCATTTTGTTCCATGGCTTCCGGCAATCTTTCCTCCTCCGGAGAAATTAAATGTCCGTTTTCCAAAAGCAGGGTTTCATTTAAAAAGCGCTGTCCCATGCACTGGCTTAAAAATCCGTTGAAATCCACAAAATACATTTTTATTTTCTCGTTGTTAAAACAAAACATTCCGAGGAGCAAAAAAAACGCGAAAAGAACACCCAGGCACAAATCGCCCCGGCTGCAAGCCGTTTTCTTTGTTTGAAGTTCTGTTTGCTCCTCTTTTTTCATGAATCACTCCTTAGATTTCTTAAAAATTAAAATAAATAAAGGGATTGTGGGCCCCCATAACGATGAAGGAAATGCTGTAAATCAGCAGGAAGAAAAACACTGCCGGTTTTATTGTTTCCAAAGCCACTGCCGTAAGTTTTCTTTTTTGGAAAAAATCAGTAAGGCTCGGAATGATAGGTGCTGCGCAAAGTACGGACCAAAGGATAATCACGCTGTATTCCTTTAGGAAAAAGAAATCCGCTCCGGAAACGACTGTGCTTTGCCCACAGGCAAACAATCTTCCTATGTAAGCACCCGCCAAAGACAGGGTAGGACTGTTGAAAACCACCCACAAAACCATGACGCAAAGCAGCGTACCAATCCGGTACATTCCCTGTATCCAAGCACTTCTTTCCCGAGGCTTTAGCACATACTTTTCTGTAAATAACAGCACAAAATAACCAAGCCCCCATACCACAAAGGTATAATTTGCTCCGTGCCAAATGCCGGTCAAAAGCCACACCACAAAAAGATTTCGAATACTTTTTGCCGTCCCCTCCTTTGAACCGCCGAGGGGAATATAGACATAATCCCGAAACCAACTGCTCAACGAAATATGCCATCTGCGCCAAAAATCCGCCACATCCTTTGCCATATATGGGTAACGAAAATTTTCATCAAAATGAAAACCAAACATTTTTCCAAGCCCGATGGCCATATCCGAATATCCCGAAAAATCATAATAGATTTGTAATGTATAACAAAGCATTCCCATCCAGGCACCGCAAACCGTCAAATCCTGCGTACCTGCAGCGGCAAAGCTTCGCTCCGCTACAATGGCCAAATTATTGGCCAATATTGTTTTCTTAGAAAGGCCGATGATAAAACGCTTTGCGCCTTCGCTAAATAAAGCAAAGGATTCCTGACGTTTTTTTATTTCCGATGCCAGATTTTTGTATCGCAAAATCGGACCGGCAATCAGTTGGGGGAAAAAGGATAGAAATAGAAGGGCGTTCACCACATTTTTCTCTGCCGGCGTATCCTTCCGGTAGATATCAATCAAATAGGAAATCGCCTGAAACGTATAGAAAGAAATGCCCAGCGGCAACAGAATCTGGGTAACAGGAATCCCCTCCCCAAACATTTCCGACAGAATCGTAAGGGAGAAATTCAGATACTTAAACACAAAAAGAACCACTACATTAATGCCGATTCCCACACCCAGCAAGATTTTTCTCTTTCGCCGGGTTGCTTTTTCAAGGAAAATCCCCAAGCCATAATTGACTAACATAGAAAACAGCAGTGCGAAAACAAATTTCGGCTCTCCGTACCCATAAAAAATCAGCCCTGCCACCATAAGCAATAAGTTGCGAAAACGGTTGCCGGGAATATAGTACAAAATCAACAATATGGGCAAAAAATAAAAAATAAACAGTTCACTGTTAAACAGCATGTATGCACCCTCAAAATCAACGCCGCCTTATGTCCATACAAGACATTTCACCGAAATTACAAAATCATTATAAAAACCTTGCCGTTATTTGACAAGGTTTTTAAAAAAACTATTCGGTTAAGAGTTCCCGTAAAAGAGATTCCAACTCCTGCTGCGTGCTCTTAGAAATACCGGATCTTTTTTCTTTTTTGTTTTGTACTTTTTTTCTAAGATTCTTTGCCTGGTCTTCCGGCTCTTCCATAATGTCTGATTTTTCAAATTTGTCTTGTTTTTCTTCTTTGCCCGCTCTTTCTGCCTTACGATTCTTTTCTTTTTTTCTTATGATTTCTTCCGCATCTTCTTCTGCCACTCTATCCACTTCTTCTACCCTGCGCTGGCTTTCCGGCAATATCTTAAGCCGATTTACCATGTGATTTTCAAAATAATCCACCAGGTTGGTTTTCAAAATTTTCTTTTTGCCGCTGATATCAATCGCAGAGCTGACGCTAAAAAACAGATACAAACCGGCAAGGCTCACTATGTAATACGGAAGCAGGCTAATTACTCCGTTTCCTGCCGTGATTCCTAGATAGATTCCGATTCCCGCAATCAGCACCGCTAACAAAATCATTTGTCCCGACATATGATACAGTGTAGCGAGACTGATTTTTCCAAAATGCAGACGGTTGATAAATTTTTCCGTGAAAATTTGCACATTGGATACTCCCCCATTCAATCGATAACAATTGATAAATCTTGTTTTGCATTGCTTAAGCAGCGGATGGTCAGTTGTTGTCATATTGTCGGTCTCATTAATCATATTCTGGTATAAGACACCAATCATAATTTGGCATATTATACTCAATACTATAAAAAACAAGACAATTCCGATGATAAAATATTGATTCATACATTCCTCCTTGCTTTCTAAAGGAAAATGCGAGCCCCTGGCGAGCAGAGGAATTTTCCTCCTTGTTTTCCTTTACACTTTCTTTTACACAAATTTATTATAAATTTTTCCCTTAGTAAGATGCAATAGATGGACCCCTGTAACTTAACGCATTTTCACCGGTTTTTCCCCAAGGATTTACA
>JAZNKK010000013.1:0-9872 GCA_045578545.1 Lachnospiraceae bacterium | reverse complement strand
TCCACCATTCGTATCAGTTACATGGTTTTGCCCAAATCACTGATGAAAAAATACCAAAGCAATCTGGATTTCTATTCCTGCACGGTTTCCAATTTTGAGCAATACACATTGGCAAAATTTATCGGGGATAAACTTTAATATCAAAAAAAGAAAATAGCAAAGCAGAAACGAGAAAATATTTAATTAATGGAGAATTTATGATAAAATATGTTACAGTGGAATAAATTTTGGGGAGAAGGATTCTATGAAATTAAAGAGAAAACAAAACCCAATATTCGGAATTGTAATTGCATTGGCAGTGTTATTTACGGTCATAGAGGGGGCCTTTGTGATTATTCGCGTGATGGAGCGGAATCTGGATGCGGATATGGAGACTTATGATCAGGAACTGACCAATTTAATGTATTGGGCGGAAGCGGAAAAAATTTCCAAAGCGGAGTTATCTGACTTATATCAGGAAATATGGGACAAGCTGAATTATACCATTGGCGGATATGAGGCGATTTATATCTTCGATGAGACGAATACAGAAATCATGGGAACCTCGATTCAGTATCAGAATATTCCGAGGGAAGATATCTTCCGAAGGGGAGAGGAATATTTTGACGATAAACGATTTAAAACGCTGATTTATCGTTTGTTTCGAGAGTCAAATTTTAGACTGGAAAAGACCATTTGGAATAATGATAGGGTAGAACGGACGGAATTTGAAAGAATCCGTTTCTTTAGCTGGGAATTTTTGAATGCCATGTCTTCTTATGAATTCATTTTCCCGGAAAAAGCCTATTTCCAAAAAGAATTTCATACCGATGACGGCGCAGCATATACCATTGTCTTTGTGCGTAATATCAGTATTTCCGGTCGTACCGTGCAGCAGATGATTTATCTGATTTCCATCTACGTTGCGGTTCTGCTGATTATGTGGGTTATTTCCATTTTGCAGGCCATAGCCAGGGCAGATGATTACAAGCGACTTCAAAAAGTAGCCTACTTTGATGAACTAACGGGAATCATTAACCGAACTCGTTTTGAAATAGCGGCAAAGAAAGTTCTTCGCCGAAGAAGACAAAAAAAGTATGCACTTTTGGTAGCTGATATCAATAAATTTAAAATCATTAACGATTTTTACGGAGAAGAAAAGGCCAACGAAATATTAATCGGAGTAGCGGAGTATTTACGAGAACACTGCGAAAAAGATGAATTGGTGGCCAGGGATCAAAGTGACATATTTCTTGCCTTGTATTCCTATTTAGAGGAAGGGGATTTGGACAGACGTATCCGGGGAATGGACAAAGAGCTTCGCCGTATGCTGAAAGAATACAACACCAAATTTAAATATGGCGTCTATCTGATTCAGGAAAAAGAAAAGGTACCTGATATTCGCAGGATTATGAATTATGCGGAAATGGCAAAAGACCGGGTTGGAACCAAGGAAGACGAAAATATTTTCTACATGGATGAAGAACAAAAGCAACACATTCACCGGGAGAAAGCATTGGAAAATGAAATGGAAAATGCTCTGGGTAAGAGAGAATTTATTATGTATCTTCAGCCGAAATACATTCCGGATGGAAGTCGAATCGTGGGGGCAGAAGCTTTGGTTCGTTGGAATTCGCCGGTGCTGGGATTTATTGCTCCGGGAGAATTTATTCCCTTGTTTGAGCGTAATGGTTTTGTCATGAAACTGGACCACTATATGTTAAGTCAGGCCTGCATGCAGCAAAAAAAATGGATGGAAGAAGGGAAAGAGCTGATTCCGATTTCCGTTAATATTTCCAGGGTACATTTGATGGATCCGAAACTGGTGGAAGATATTGTGACTACTGTAGATTTTTACGGAATTCCTCATGATAGCATTGAGCTGGAGTTAACGGAGAGTGCGTTCTTTGAAGACAAGCAGGTATTAATCAACACCATTCGCAATTTACAAAATGTGGGTTTTGCCGTATCCATGGACGATTTTGGTTCCGGTTATTCTTCCCTGAATTCGTTAAAGGATTTGCCGCTGGATGTAATCAAATTAGATGGTGAATTTTTCAAGGAAACGGAAGATATTGACCGAAGCAATAAGATTGTAAAAGATACGGTTGAATTGGCTCGTCATTTGGAAATGAAAATTGTAGCAGAAGGAATTGAAAAGGAAGAGCAGGTAAATTTCTTGCAGGATATCGGCTGTGATTTGATTCAGGGATTTTACTATGCAAAACCTATGACGGTTCCGGAATTTGAACATTTGTTATACGGACAAAAGAATACAGGAAACCAAATAGTTGAGTAGGTAGAAATGATTGTTACGGGGGTAGCTATGATGGAAGAGGAAAGAAAGATAGCAAAAGAACAAACGGATACGATGGAAAATTCTGTTTCGGAAGGATTGCCGGAAGACATACCAGGAACGGCTCAAATCCGGAAAATAACAGCTCGTTTATCTTCCATGGAATTATTGGAGCTTTGTGCTCGTCTGGCAAAAGACAGCTACGAAAAAAAATTGTGGAGTGTGTTATCCAGAGTTTTTGAAGAAAAGAAAGGCTTTGGACAGGAAAAGTTTGACGGTTCTAAGGAAGCTTCTGCAAAGCAGTATTTGCAGGATATTTTGCAATCCGAGGTCAAAGCGGAGTTGAAATTACAGACTTATACTTCCTTTGGAATCGCAAAAGACTATATTCCGTCTGCAGAAAACGTAAAGGAATTATTAAATCATTGTGATTTAAAACGATTAAATATTGCAGTTTATTTCTTAGAAGCGTATGATTGTGCAGGGGAGTATTATGCCGACATTATAGAGAACAAAAACTTATTTGCCCTTTTTATGAAGTTGGCAAAAGAAAAAAGTGTTCTTTGCATGTATCGGACGATTATTGAAAAAGAAAACAAAGAATATATTACCGGTGCAATACGAAAATTGCAAAGATGCCGACGTAAGTTTTATTACAAGAACCGAGAGGAAATTGCTTCTTTGACGGAATTGGTCTTTGCTTCCAAGCAGGTGTTTTTTACCACCAAGCTTTTGTATTGCATTGCCTTTGGAGTACCAAAGGATTGTCTGCCTTCCGGTAAGGAAATGCGGGATATTTTGAAAATATCCATCAACTATGAGGAAAATATCACCAAAGAATTTATTAAGCGCTATGAGCTGGATTTTGACTGCTCGGACGTTGCTATGTGTCGTTATTACTTGGGGAACAAAAAGGCAACCAAGGAAAAAATTCTGGTGGCAAAATTTGCTTCTCATTTGGTGCAGATTTCTGAGGAAGAGGAAAAAAGGAAATTACTCCGGGGAGCATTTAAACGCGGCGGAATGTTTCGTATGTACGCCGGTTGTATGCAGGACGGAGAGATAAATATCGAAAAGCTTCACAAATTCCGATATAGTGAAGAGGATATTGCATGGTGTAGGGAATTGCCGGGATTAAAAAAATAGAAGCGAATGGAGGAACAATCATGGGCGGCTTTTTTGGTGTAACAGCAAAGGAAGATTGTGTTTTTGATTTATTTTTTGGAACGGATTATCATTGTCATTTAGGGACAAGAAGAGCGGGAATGTGTGTATATGGTGACGGAAAATTTGATCGTGCCATTCACAGTATTTCCAATTCTCCTTTCCGAACCAAATTTGATTCCGAAGCAAACAGTATGCACGGAACCTACGGCATCGGATCCATTTCCGATTATGAAGGACAGCCGATTTTGATGCGTTCCCATCACGGAACTTTTGCCATCACTACCGTCGGAAAAATTAATAACAGCAAAGAACTGGTGGAAGATGTTTTAAAGGGCAATGTTCATTTATTTGAAATGAGTAACGGAGAAATCAGTCAGACAGAGCTGGTAGCGGCCTTAATTAACCAAAAGGAAAACTTTATTGATGGAATTCGTTATGCGCAGGAGAAGATTGACGGGTCCATGAACATGTTGATTTTGACTCCGCTGGGTATTTATGCGGTAAGAGATTTGCTGGGAAGAATTCCGGTGGTCATTGCCAAAAAGGAAACCGCGTATTGTGCGTGTATGGAAGATACGTCCTTTTTAAATCTGGGTTATACAAGAGAGAAAGAACTGGGACCGGGTGAAATTGTCATCATGACGGAGAATGGGATAAAAACCTTAGTCCAGCCCGGAACAGATATGAAGATGTGTACTTTTTTGTGGGTATATTATGGATATCCGTCTTCGTCCTATGAAGGAATCAGCGTAGAAAAAATGCGTTATCGTTGCGGACAGAATATGGCGAAACGAGACACAGTAGATGTTGACATCGTGGCAGGGGTTCCGGATTCCGGATTGGCTCATGCCATCGGATATTCCAATGAATCCAAGGTGCCGTTTGCAAGACCCTTTATTAAATACACGCCGACCTGGCCCCGATCTTTTACGCCTACCGTACAGAGCAAGCGTAATTTAATTGCAAAAATGAAACTCATTGCGGTGGAAGATGTGATTAAAGACAATCGTTTGCTTTTGATTGACGATTCCATTGTCCGAGGAACGCAGCTTCGGGAAACTACGGAATTTTTGTATGAAAGAGGCGCAAAAGAGGTACATATCAGACCGGCTTGTCCGCCGATTTTATATGGCTGTAAATATCTGAACTTTTCCAGCTCCAAATCGGATATGGAACTCATTGCCAGACGAATGATTTCTGAGTTGGAAGGGACCGAAGAGGTGTCAAAAGAAAGATTGGATGTTTACGCAGATCCGGATAGTGAAGAATATCAGAATATGGTGGAGAAGATGCGAGAGAAACTTTGCTTTACATCGCTTCGCTTTAATCGATTGGATGATATGTTGGATGCAGTAGGAATTGATAAATGTAAATTATGTACTTACTGCTGGAACGGAAAAGAATAAAAAGGAATAGAAAAGGATGAATAGAAAAGAGGATTTCTGGAAAACGTTTGTACTGATACTCATTTGTTTGATTTCGGTGATCGGAGTAGTATTGGGACAAAATTTCCGGGAGTCCTATTTGTTTTTTGCAGAAGGCGTGCAGGATATCAGTTCCGGATGGATTGCAGAGTATCAGGATGCGACAGGGAATGTACATAGTAAAAACGTGGCATTACCACTGGGATTGCAAGAAAGAGCAAGCGGAGAGGTGGTATTAACAAATGAGATTCCGGATTCGGTCCAAGGAAATCAGTATTTATTTGTTGTGAGCAATCATCAGGAAGTGACGGTTTCTATTGACGGAGAGGAGCGGATAGCATATCAGCCATTGGCTTTACAACATTATGGTTTAATTGCCCCCCATGTGATTTTGTCGGTGCCCCTTTATGAGGAAGATGCAGGTAAGGCGCTGGAGATTCATTACAGCAGTTATTATAATAAATTTCAAAACTATATCCGTCCGGTTTTCTGGGGAACACAGACGGAGTTTATTTATTTCCTTTTGCATAATCATTGGATAGATATTGTGGTGGGGATTGGATTTGTGGGAATTGGCCTCATCTATGTGATTACTTCCATGGTGCTTCGTTATCGGTATCAGTTGGCGACAGACGTTCATTATTTAGGATATTTTGCGCTGATGAACGGAATTTGGATTATGCTAAATTGTAAGGCCAGGCAGCTCTATTTATCCAATCTTTTCATTGCGGATAAAGTCAGTTACACCATGATGGCGTTATATTGTATCCCCTGCCTTTGGTTCTTAGACAGCAAGCAAAACGGACGGTATCGGAGTACAAATCGTTTTGTTGCAATGCTTATGTACGTTAATTATCTGGTGTTATTGGGGCTGGATATTTTCAATGTGTTAGATTTCGCCATCAGTCAGATTTTTATTTATATCATGATTTTGCTGGCCTTTTCTTATGCCTGTATCGTGTTCTTTATGGATATCCGGAAAAAGGATTGGAAGGCCCAGATAGAAATCATGATTGCGTTTTTGATTATCGCCGTGTCTATGATTTTGAAGATTGTGGAATATCAATACGGCGGTTCCGAGGGATATCTTAGTAATCCGGTGATTTATTTTGGTGTCCTCTTTATGGTAATCATTATGGGTACCGGGAATTTGCGTGGTTGGTATCAAAGAGAACGTGAAACCCAGAAAGCAATTAATGCCAACCAAGCGAAAACTCTGTTTTTGGCCAACATGTCCCATGAAATCCGCACACCAATCAGTGCAATTCTTGGTATGAATGAAATGATTATCCGGGAGTCGGAATCGGTTTCCGTCCAAAACTACGCCCATAAAATAAAAAAGGCCGGAGGAATTTTGGTTTCTCTGGTAAACGATATTTTGGATATTTCCAAAATAGAATCCGGTAAGATGGAACTGGTGCAAAAGGAATATGATACCACGAACCTATTGGCGGATATTATTAACATGAGTATTATTCGTGCCGAAAATAAAAATTTGGAGTTTCGGACTAAAATCAGCGAAAAGCTGCCTCGAAAAATGTACGGAGACGATATGCGAATCCGGCAGGTAATCAACAATATGTTGTCGAACGCAGTGAAATATACCAATCAAGGCTCGGTTACCTTTGAAATCGGATTGGAGGAAGATAGCGATAAAGAACAGGAGGAAGGCTATTGCTTTCTTCGGGTGTCCGTTAGCGATACCGGTGTGGGAATCCGAGAAGAAGATATTGTAAAGCTGACGGAGGCCTTTGTAAGATTTGATGAAGTGGCAAATCGTAATGTAGAGGGAACCGGTCTTGGAATGGCGATTACCAGTAAGTGTTTGTCGATGATGGATTCTAAGCTGGAGATTGCCAGCGTTTATGGTCGCGGTTCGAAATTCAGCTTTGTGCTTCGTCAGAAAATAGTAGATGACACCCCGATAGGAAATTATTACGATACGGCATACAAAGCAATTATCGAGCAAAAAGAAAAAGAAGAAAATCGATTTATTGCACCGAAAGCAAAAGTATTGGTGGTAGATGACAATGAAATCAATCTGCAGGTAATTGTCGGTTTATTAAAAGAAATTAAGGTGCAGGTAACCTCTGTCACCAGTGGATATAAGGCGCTGGAATTGGTGAAAAATGTTGACTATGATTTGATTTTGATGGATCACATGATGCCGGTAATGGACGGAATAGAAACGCTCTCTCACATTCGAAATTTGGAGCATGGAAAGAATGTTCCGGTCATCGTTCTTACCGCCAATGCCATAGAGGGCGCAAGGGAAGAATATTTGAAAGCCGGTTTCAACGATTACCTTGCCAAACCGATTGATGTGGAGGAACTGGAAAACAGCATCCGAAAACATCTTTCCCCTGCTTTAATCGAGAAGCCGTTCTCTAAGCGAATTGAGAAAAATTCAGAAGGAGCTTTGGAGGGAAGTGCGGAGGCGCTAAAGGAAAATACAGAAAAAATCCTGATTCGTTACGGAATAAATGCCAAAGAGGGAATCCGTTATTCTGCCGGAAAAACAGAGAATTACAAAATCATGTTAAAGGCTTATCTAACGTATGATGAGGAACGAAGAAAAAAACTGGCTATGGCAATCGTAGAAAAAAAGCTGGAAAAATATACGGTGGAAATCCATGCGTTAAAGGGAAATGCGAAAGGAATCGGAGCCGGAAATCTTTCCCAGCTTGCCTACAATCATGAAACGGAAAGCAGAAAAGGAAACCTGGAATATTTGGAACAGTATTTCCCGGAACTTTTAAGGGAAATGGACAGAACCTTAGAAGGCGTAAAAGAGATTTTGGCTTTGTTAGACATATCCCCTTAAAGTGTGTCATAAACTGTAAAAAAGCATTTTGAGGGGATTTCTTTTGAAAGAATATATCGAGGAGCGGGCAGTCAGCATTGCCAACTATATTATCGAATACAATGCCACTGTGCGCCAGACGGCGAAAGAATACGGTGTAAGTAAATCAACGGTACATAAAGACGTCACCGAGCGTCTGATGCAGTTAAATCCTTCCTTGGCCAAGGAAGCACGAAAGGTGTTGGATGTAAATAAGTCCGAGAGGCATATCCGAGGTGGTATGGCGACCAAAGAAAAATATTTGCAAATGAATATTTCCTAAAACTGTTTTCTGTGATACAACAGAAGAATGTATTAGGATTTTATATGTAGATGAAGATACAGAAGAATGTGTTACGTTTTATGTGTAGAAGTGGATATATGCAGAAAGTAGAATGCACGATTATTGTAATACACGAGAAACGGTAACCTATGGAAGACACAATACAGTGCAAGTTCATATACGCAGGAGGATGAAAAATGAGAAGTAAAATGTTACTTATTGCAATGATGACCGCTATGGTGTTCTCTGCTTGCGGACAAGAAAACATTGGTGAAACATCGCAATCTTTAAACGGACTTTCTCAAAATGAAAGTACAGCGACAGCGGATGCGCCGGAAACGATTGTTTCCGAAAATGATGCGCAAAATGCTATCGTTTGGGTGCCGGAGGAAGCTCCGGCAGTGCGAAACGAATTGTCGGAAGAAGAAAAATGGAATCGTCAGACGGAAATATTAGAACAGGGAACGTTGCTTTTTTCGGGAGGTACAGACGAAGGATATTATCCGGAGGACCAACCGGAATGGCTTGTAACTGCAAATACAGAGGATGCCCTTGCCATTGTTTATGGCTGTGATGATGCAACCCACGGCGGCTGGGGTGTGCTTGGCGTTGGTTTGGATGGAGGAAACGGCTGGTGTCAGGAGGATATTTTGGCAGCTACGGATAACCCGGCAAAGAGCCGTTTGGTGATTTATACCATGGAGGATTTATTGCGCTTATCCGGCGCGGAAGAAATTTCTCAGATACAATCTTTTGCTATCGGTGCTTGGCAGGGAGGACGAATTGACGGCGTCTATTTTCTTTCTGCCGAAGTAGCCGGGGAGTTGTATGCTTATCAGGAAGAAATTGCAGAGACCGAACAGATTGTACATACTTATACGGGTGCTCTTTCCAATGAAAATGCCACGGAAAATGCACAAATCGTATATGATTATTTAAAAGAAATCTATGGGACAGCTTGTCTGACCGGACAAATGGAATCCACTTGGATGGGCTCGCCGGATTATGAGATGAATTATATTGAGGACAACACCGGTTATCTACCGGCGATTCGTGGGCTGGATTTCATGCATAATGATTTTGAAGGTGTTACGCAGCGAGCAAAAGATTGGTGGGAAAGAGGAGGTATTGTAACCATTTGTTGGCATACCGGCGCGGATTTTGCCAGCGGTTATAATGAAAGTTTGGCAGACAATATCAATTGGGAGGAAGCATTTGTTCCCGGCTCAGAAACGTATAATGCGTTGCTTGCGGGCATGGACCGGGCGGTACCGTATCTTCAGGAATTGGAAGATGCCGGTGTGCCGGTGCTGTGGCGTCCTTTTCATGAATTGGACGGCGGCTGGTTCTGGTGGAGCAAAGGCGGAAGCGACAATTTTGTAAAATTATGGCAGCTGATGTATAGCCGATATACGGATTATTGGGGCTTGGATAATTTGATTTGGGTTTACGGCTATTCTTCAAGCGGGGGTGATATGGCGTCCTGGTATCCGGGAGATGGCTATGTGGATATTGTGGGAGCGGATAGTTACGATAACGGTCCGAATGAACATCTTTATGAAGAATGTGAAACCGTTGCACCCGAAGGAATGCCCTTAGCATTCCATGAGTGCGGTGTGATACCTACCGAAGAAGAAATGAATTCTTCCGGAGCAAATTGGTTGTTCTTTATGACTTGGCATACGGATTGGCTGACGAATACCGGAGACGGAAATACCATTGAACTATTAAATGAAGTGTATGGCGGTGAATATTTCATTACCCTGGATGAACTGCCGGATTTTATACCGTAAAAATTAAAAAATTTCCGAAGGAGAGAATACTCTTTTGGAAATTTTTTTTGTAAATAGATAGATATATTATTGACATATGAAAAAAACA
>JAZNKK010000012.1:0-33492 GCA_045578545.1 Lachnospiraceae bacterium | reverse complement strand
CTTCTTTTTTGAATCATATTGATATAAATGGTAAAGGGGAAAGATACCAGCATCAGACTCCAAAACGTGGTATAGGTAAATACCGTTAAATTGGGAAAGAGAAATTGCCGGAATTCATTTTCGGAAAACATCCATAAAGCACAGAAAAAACAAGCCCAGGAAAGATAAAACAACGGAATCTCCCTGTGAATAATTTTGCTAACAATAAAACAAACCAGAATACAAACAGCAGAAAGCACCACAATAACCAATTCCCATGCACTGACCAAACCATGCCGAAAAATCAGTTCACACACGATACCATATTGCTCTCCAATCAGCATCTCCTTAATAAAACCTGCATAGGCAGTACCGGACCGCATATCGATTCGAATGGTTCTCCCTGCATCTTCCAAAGACAAGGGAACAAAGATGTAAGAGGACGCCGTCTCCGTACCAAGCGGTCTTGTCTCATTCGTATTGTACTCCAATCTAAGGACGCCATCTACATAAACATACACTTCCTGCCAAACATGACGAAAACAAAGATAGGTATTGTTTTCCAAATCCGAGGGCAATTTGGTTTCAATGCTTACCGTTTCGCCGGGATTTCCCTGACATTCTCCGGGAATTTCCACCAATTCCTTACTTCCGTCAGAAAACACCTGATACCAATCCGCCTCAAAATCAGAGCAATTCCGATAGTCGTCAATTCCCTGAAAAGCAAGAAAATCACGTTCCGAAGGAAGCACTGCCTCCGCAATAAGAAAATACAAAAACACAAACAAAGTAAACACGGCAAACACACCCCGAAGCCATCTTAATCCCGTATCTACTTTTCCTTCCCCACCGGTAATCTTCATTTGTTATCCTCTACACCTATGTATTATTATCTGACTTTCTTTTTTCGGCTTTTATCCTGATACATCTTCTTGTCCGCCACCTGAATGCTCTCCGTAAGGGACAACTCTTCCGTCACTTTAAACAACTCATAACCGTAGCTAAGCGACAAACCGGACTTCTCATCTGCCGAACTCATAATATTATTATAATTCTTGATGGCATCCTGAACGCGACTCCAATATACCACTGCCTCCGCTTCGTCTTCCATCGCACCAAGAACAATAAACTCATCTCCGCCGAAACGAACAATTCCGTAATCTTTCGCCGACATAGACAACACACCGGCCGCCATCTTAATGGTTTGGTCTCCCCGCTCATGACCGTAGTGATCGTTAATATACTTCAAATGATCTACGTCCGCAAAACCAATCAGCATTTT
The DNA here is from genome assembly GCA_045578545.1 of Lachnospiraceae bacterium. Lineage (GTDB taxonomy): Bacteria > Bacillota > Clostridia > Lachnospirales > Lachnospiraceae > NK4A136. The sequence continues at coordinate 32,231 of JAZNKK010000012.1, read as the reverse complement.
CTTATTGTTGCTGATGCAATGCTCTTTCAACTGTTTAAAGAATTTCTCCAATCCGAAGCGATTATATACTCCGGTAAGCGGATCACGGATATACATCTCATTCAATTCCCGAATAGCAATCTGAAGCAAATTCTGCTTTCGAATATTTTCAATGGCATCTCCCATGTTAATCAGCCAATTGACATACAACGGATTATTCACCGGAAAATAGCTATCTACAAATACAAAGTATCCGAAGTTTCTTTCCAAATAATGAATCGGAGAAAAAATGTAAAGTTTCGGCTCTTCCTCTTCATCAAAAATATCAGAAAATGCCAGTTTGGAAGGGAAGGATTCCTTTTCAAAAAACTTTCCGTCCCGATATGCCAAGGTCACCTTAATATTCTCTTCGTACGCCAGTCGTTCCTTGGTCGTCATAGCCTCCTGCTGACGCACACCCATCTGGAATACCTGTTCAATAAAGTTTTCATTGACGCAACAATAAAAACCTTCCGGTTCGGTCTTCAGAACAAATTTTTTCAGTGCCTCAATCCAATCCCCGTACTGGTCACCCTCCATGATGTTCTTCTCTACTTCAATCAAATGATTAATAAGTTTTCGATGAACGCCAAGAGAATGCTTATTTTCATTATGAAAGGGTTCATTCTTTTGCGCTGTATTACAACCACAACTTCCGCCAAGCAAAAGTTCATCTGTCAGTAACACCTCTTTGGGCACGTCTTTTCCTTCCACAATGTCACATAAAATTCTGCAAGATTCTGCCCCTTGTGCCAGAAAAGAAGAACGTACCGTAGTAAGGTTCGGGATATACTGCTGCCCTTCCATAGTACCGTCATAGCCTGCCACCATAATATCTTCCGGAATGGAATAACCCTTCTCCTGAAATACATTGCAGGCAGCAATGGCCATCGTATCATTGGCACAAATCACAACCTCAGGAAACGGCAACTTAGAATTCATAATCTGATTGGCCGCATTTTCACCACCCATAATATAAAAATCACCCTGGGTAATACGCTCCTCTTCAATGGGAATGCCGTGTTCCTTGAGCACATCTTCATAAGCCCGATATCGTTCTTCCGCATCGGGATTTCCTTCCACACCTTTTACAAAATGTAATCTTTGACACTTATGCTCTACCACAAAATGCTCCACCAATTCCCGCATGGACAAATAGGTATCCGTTCCCACGTAGTAAAAATTTTCTTCTCTACTGCCTAACGACAACACCGGGCACTTCACCTTAGAAAGCATTTCCAGTAATATTTTCTTATTTCCTTCTACATGGAAGGCATTGGCAACCACAATGACGCCGTCAAACAAATTCAAATCCGGTAACTTGGTAATATTTAATTCCCCTAAATTATGCTTGTCTTTTTCATATACCCAAGTAAACCAAACAAACACGGCAATATTGCATCCGTGTTCTTTTCCGTACTTTGCAATTCCTTCCAGAATTTGCGCCTGCCCATCCGAATCAATCGCCGTCATCAAAACAGCAATATTTTTCTTTTTTAGTTTCATCTTGTTTGTCCTTTTTCCCGTTTTACCGTTTCGTTTTTTTTGCACAAACTACTGGTTATATTATAGCACAAAACCTTTGTCTTGTACCGCAGAATTCCATTTTTGTACATAATATCCTTCCATGGATTTTAATATTATCTATATTGCACTACATGAACCAATTCGTCCTTGCGATACACCAGTTTTAGCGAAAAGTTCTCCTTGTTTTCCTGCAATAATTTCAAGAAAATTTTATCCCCTTCCCAAAGATTTAAAGACATCACTTCCGGGATAGGTACCCAGCGAAGTGTTCCTTCCTTACATTCTATGGGCGTACCATGAAATTCATGAATGGTAAACAGATGCATATACTCCGTTTCTACCCCTTCCGACACAAAGGTCACAAGCCCCCGGTAACGATATGCGTCCGCCACATATCCGGTCTCCTCCAGCACTTCCCGTTTCATGCACTCTTCCGGAGATTCTCCAAACTCAAATTTTCCTCCCACACCAATCCATTTCCCGGCATTCAAATCATTCTCTTTTTTGTTCCGAAGTAACATCAAATATTGATTGTCTTTTTCCAAATAGCAAAGGGTCGTCATGGTCACCTTCATTGTATGCCTCCCATCGTCCTGCGATTCTCTTTCCGGGATAATAACCGATTCACCAAATCCCGGTACTCTGCCAGATTCTTACTCTTTCGAATTTTCTTTAATATTTTTTCTTCCGAAGGAAATTGTTCTCCAAGGTATCCCCAAATCTCCTTCATCTTAAACAGCACATTTACATCTCCGAAAAGAATCGCCTCATAACCACGCAAAATCTCATCATGAAAGGCTTTTATTTTGGATACGGTCAAGGTTTCTTCCTTCTTAATTTCTCCCAAAAGGCCGGGATTTTTTACCATTCCTCGCCCCAGCATGACACAGGTAAGCGCCGGAAATTGTTTCACCAGTTCCTCGTATTTCTCTTTTGAAAAAATATCTCCGTTGTAGCATACCGGGAAGGGCGCTTCTTTCAAAACATCCCCAAACACATCCCACCTTGGCTCGTTTTTGTACTGGTCCTCCTGCAATCGCGGATGCACAATGAGTTCTTCCAGTGGATAGCGACAATAAATTTCAAAGATCCGTTTCCATTCTTCCTCCTCGGAAAGTCCGATTCTGGTCTTTACGGAAATTTTCAGCGGACTATGGGAAAAAATTTCTTCCAATAGCGCTTCCAGTCGTTTCGGTTCCCCAAGAAGTCCCGCGCCCCGGCATTTTGTCACTACCGTAGGAGAAGGACACCCCAAATTAAAATTTACGCTTTGGTACCCCATATCCTCCAATTGCTTTGCAATTTCCAAAAAAACTTCACTGTCATTGCAAAGAATTTGGGGAACAACCTCCATTCCCCGGTTATTCGCCGGCAGGATTTCATTTTTTTCTTTTTGCCCCAGCTTCCGGTTGGAAATAAAGGGGGTAAAATATTTATCCATGGGACAAAAATGCTTATGATAGGCATTGCGAAACACGTAACCGGTCACGCTTTGCATCGGTGCCAAATAAAATTTCATACTTATTCTCCCAACATACTCCAAGTTATTTCTCTTCCGTCGGATACCGCAATGATGGTTCCTTGCAAATCCGTACGATAGATTTCACTTCCCAGCTGCTCCAATCGCTCCAGCACTTCCTGATGCGGGTGCCCGTAGGCGTTTCCCGCTCCGCAGGAAATCACCGCATACAAGGGGGAAATCAACTGTAAAAAATCTTCTCCTGACGAAGTGTCGCTTCCGTGATGGCCCACCTGATACACGTCCACATTGCAGATGCTCGGAAAATTCCCGGAAGAGCTTTCCGCAGTGTCTCCCCCGGAATTCTCCCCGGAGTTTTCCGAAAAACTTTCTGTCAAAAGCAAAGCTTCTTCGCCATCGTCCTCTGCATCTCCGGTAAATAAAAAAGTGTTCTCCCCGTGACGCACCAAAAAGCAAAGCGACGCGTCATTTACTTCTTCCATCGAAACGGAAGGATCAGAAATCACAGTTACCACCGCTTCTCCAAGCCAAAATTCCTGCCCCTTCTCCGGATAAGTCGGAGAAAGGCTGATGTATTCCAACGAATCGTAAATATTTCGATACGCATTGTTAGCCTGTTCATAATTTGGCAAAATCACTTCCCGGCATTCCAGCTTTTGCAGGATGACATCCGCTCCCCCGGCATGGTCGGTATCGTAGTGGGTGATTGCCAAATAATCCAGTGTCTCGATTCCTTCCCCCAAAAGATAGTATTGTATTTTGGTTCCGGTTTCCTCCGGCCCTGCATCTATAAGCATGGCTTGTCCGTCGCAAACAAGCAACGTACAATCCCCCTGCCCGCAATCGATAAAATGCACTTCCAAAACGCCGGAGGGGACCACTGCATTTGTTCCTGTTTCCCACCAAGACAAACCATCCGCATTTTCCTGCGACTCTGTCTGCGGCAAGCCATCCATGTTTCCCTGCGTTTCCGTTTGGGGCACACCTGTCGTATTTTCCTGCGTTTCTGTTTCCCAAAACACCACAGAGGGAGGAAAAAATACGATAAGCACCAGTAACAACACCACTGCGCAGATGCTCACCATCGTCAGTCTTCTTTTTTCTTTTTTGTTAAGTCTGCGACGCCGTTTCGGTCTGCCGCTTTGTTTTCCCGCGACTGCTTTACCGTCAAACCGTTTCTGCGGCGCCCTGTGTTTCCTGATTTTTTTCTGTCCGCTTCCTGTCTGTTTTTTCATATTCCTTCCGTTCTAAAATAAAAGTTGAATCAAAAGCATGTAACAAACGGTGCCACCCGCAATGGATAACAGCATCTGTTTTTTCCACTGATGAAGCAGCATGGTAACCGCTATGGCAATCCCTTCCGGAAGCCCGTGACTCCCTGCAGTGAAATCTACATTTTTCAAACAGTAAACCACCAGCATGGCAAAGATGGCAGAAGGCAACGCCTTTCCCAAATAAACAATGTATTTTGGGGTTTCCTTTTTCCCGGAAAAAGCAAGAAAGGGCAAAAACCTGGTAGTCATGGTTCCCAACACACAAATTCCGATGGTAATGATTTGTTGCGTAATTGTCATTCTTTTTCCCCTTCCTTTCTATAAAATTTTGGCTGCTCTATGGGTTTTCTGAGTATGGTTAATACCAGCAAAATACAAATCATGGTGGGAATCAAAAAGGCATCTGCGCCAAAGATCCACAAACAAAGGACCGAAGCTGCCAGCCCCACCCACGCAGAAATGTGCTGTTCTTCCTTCTTCCACTGCTCCATGAAAATCACCACAAACATGGCGGTCATCACAAAATCCAACCCTTCCGTATTAAAGGTTAACAAAGAACCCAATATTCCGCCCAGTGTGGAACCGGAAAACCAGTAAAAATGATTTAGTAATGTTACAAAAAACATAAACCAACCGGCATCTACATCTTCCGGTATCTTGGCTGTATAATTGATAGAGAAGCTTTCGTCGCACATTCCGAAAATCAGATAAAAGCGCTTCCATCCCATATTTTTATATTTGTCCAGCATGGAAATTCCGTAAATCAAATGCCTTGCCTGAATCATCAACGACATAATCAACGTTTGCAGCGGTGCAAAAGGAGCCAGCAACATAGTAACTGCCACAAATTCCAAGGAACCGCCAAAAATGGTTAGACTCATCAGCATGGGATACCAAAAAGAAAATCCCGATACATTCATATACACGCCATACGCGATTCCCAAAAACCAAAATCCCGCAAAAATGGGAATGGTATGGGGAAATGCTGCCTTTAAAGCTTTTCTGATTTCTCCGTCTGCTTTCATCTGTTCAACCTTCCTTTTTGCGCACATTTTCTTCTCTCAAAAACTGCACAAAGACTTTGAAATAGCGACAACAGATGAAATCATTTCCGCGGTGACGCCTACTCCTTTTTCATCCGATGTCGCTATCCTGAATCGAGATTCCTCTCTTATTTTTTGATTACACTTCTTCTACGTCTGCTTCCGGTGCATTCTTTTTAATGCTCTCAATTCCATTTAAGCAACCGGCTTTTGCCTTATATCCTTCTCCGGTCGCAATAATCTGTCCGTTGGTTGCGGTAAGGCGGAAACGATACTCTCCGGCCTTATCCAAATACACCTCGAACTTCGGATTTTTTTCCGTAGCAAAGCCTTCCACGGTCTGGTCCTCTACTGCTGCCACCGGTGCATTTTTCTTAACACTTTCCACACCGTTTAAACATGCAGCTTTAGAAGAATATACTTCCGAAGTAGCTATCACTTCCCCGTTTCCTGCCTTTAAATCAAACTTAATTCCTGTGTTTGTTTCCTTCACTACAAATTTTCCCATTTTGGTAACCTCCTTAGTAAAATAAATACCTACTTTTTTATTCTACTCCTTTACCGCCAACAAAACAATCATTCTTTTATAAAAACCGCCATTCAGAAAAGTCTCCAAATCCTTGCACTGATACGTCTTATTTTCCTTGCCGTAAAGATTATACAGTTCTATTTTGTCTTCCCTTCGTTTTAAGGTAATATAATGTGCCGCAAAGGAAGCTTCGCTGACCCACCAATAAAACAATATACCGTATTTTCTTTCCGTATCTTCCTCCCATTCTTCCACGCTGCGATAGCATGCCACATCAAGCCCCTGCTCCTGAAGAATCTTCTTTATCGTGACCGGATGGGCACCCAGATGCCCATCCATAATCAGTCCCTTTTGTTCCATTTGCCGGGTTACCGCCTCCAGTTGCGGGTCGCGCCCAATGAGGTAAAGCAAATTGCAGACAGCCAAAATACCGCAGCCGTTTTTGGCAAACGTTCCCCTACCAACTTTCAGCTCTGCCACCGGTTGCAAATGTTGTCCGTTGACCGGAAAGGTTACTTTAATTTTTGCATTGTGTTTTTCATTTTCCTGCCACCTTTTTTTCATCAGGAAAGTCGGCGTATTCCATTTTCCCAAAAGCGAAATCATCGGATAGTTTAAAATTTTAGCAAGAAACACAAAAAAGGCATTTGCTTTTCTCTTATTTCTTTTTTCTTTGTTTGTCTTGTTCGCCATCCCTTTCACATCCTGTCCCTACCGTTTTTTCATTCCTTTTGTATTCTATCCTTGCGTTTTTCCTTGTCTTTTTTGGTTTCTGTTTCCTCTACTTTTTATCCAATGCCAGCCACTTTTCTATGTAGTTGTACTTCTTTTTTTCTTCCTTCTTTTGACGCTTCGCCGCCTCTTTTAAATCCTCGCCGCTAAGCAACCTCTTCTCTATCTGCTCGCATCGGTTCGCCACTCTAAGATAGTGCTGATACGTATCGTTCCATCCTATTTTTCCTTCCGAAGACAGCAAATCCATTTCCGCCCTGTCATCGGAAGAAATATCCATCATTCGTTCCATGACTGTATGCAGACGATCATAATATTTTTCCCTGCCGGAGTACAGTGCATACCCGGAGTGGTCCAAATGATTGTCATTACCGCCTCCCATCGTTCCCATGACCAGGATTCGTTTCTGAATATCCTGCGTACTGATTTGCTCTAACGCCTCCAACAAACGCTGTAATAACTCATCATTTACTTTGTCCAGTTCATGCATGATTTCAACGATATTTCTTACCCATATCTCTGCGTATTCCGGCCGGGTTTTCATCCACTGATGGTATTCTTCTAATTTTTCCAATCTCCAAATATTTTCCTGTTTTTTCGGAATATGAAGTCCGCAGTATTCCTTATATTCCTTCGGCTCGTCATGCCACATATGATAAGAATGACCGTTAAATCTCTTAAAAAAAATTTCTGCCTCTGACCGATTCATATTGCATTTCCCTCCGTCTTATTCCCCGTTTCCCTTTGCTCGAATTCATCCACTTGGGACGACTATTTCATTTTATCACAATTCTTTCCTATAAGCACCCCATTCTTCCGACGGTTTTGGTCTTATCAAAATTGGGCAAATAAACTTCTTTTCCCTAACCTTTCTCCCAAAATCATCCGATATATATTCCGAAAAAAAGAAAAAGAGAAGGAGATTTTCTATGAAAAAATGTATTTCAGAATTTATTGGAACCGCAGTTTTAGTCACATTAGGTTGTGGTACCGCAATGTTAGTCGGCTGTGATGCCGTAAACGGCGGAGGCTACATTTTGACCGCCCTTGCTTTCGGTCTTGTGATTGTAGGCATGGCGTACTGTGTCGGAAACATTTCCGGTTGTCACATTAATCCGGCAGTTTCCCTGGGCGTTCTCATGAGTGGTGGAATGAGTGTCAAAGATTTTGGTTGCTACGTTATCAGCCAGTGTCTCGGAGCTTTGGCAGGCGCCGGCATTTTAGCAGCCATCTTCGGGCTTGGCGGAGTAACCGACATGACCGGCGGTTTTGGTTCTAACGGTCTTGCCGGAGTAAACGGCAGCATCGCCGCAGGTCTTTTGGTGGAAGTAGTACTTACTTTTATCTTTGTATTAACCATTCTGGGCGTAACCAGCAAAAAAGCCGGACACGGTTCTTTTGGCGGACTTATTATCGGTCTTACTCTCACTTTGGTACATATCCTGGGAATCGGATTAACCGGAACCAGCGTAAATCCCGCAAGAAGCCTTGGTCCTGCTATCGTTGCAGCAATCACCGGCAACACTTCTCCCATTGCTTGCGTTTGGGTATTCATCGTAGGACCTTTCGTAGGTGCAGCCCTTGCCGCTTTGGTTTACAAATACTTGGAAACCGAAAAAGCATAGTTCCGTTTACCACTCCTTGCAAATCAAAAAGGCAGAATCCTTTGCCAGAACAAACAAAAGAAACCAACAAAACAAAATCTCCAAAAGACACCAAGTATCGTCTTTTGGAGATTTTTATTTATCACTTTTCATCACACAAGTTCTGGCCATCAGCGCCAACAACAGTTTTTAATTTCCTCTTCCTAAGGCCTCCGAAATCTCACCGAACTCCTTTTTCTTTTGATAATTCTGCTTCGCATTTTTGCTAAAGGCCAGCACTATCATTTCGATGTCGTTGTTGCTGACCGCTCCGTGAGCCTCACACATTACCAGATGATATAACCTGTCGGATACAAAATATCCATCCAGTTCTTTATACTCTCCCGCCTTAACGCCTTCCATCCCAAGTCGTTTTTCGCGGTACAAATCTCCAAGCCCCAGCGCATGTCCGAATTCATGTTTGGCCAAAGCAGCGATTTTTTCGCTGAAATTTTCATCACTTTCATTGGCCGTCAGGAAAATTCCCTTCTTGGAATTGACCTTCCAGCGTTTGCCGGAGATGGCAAAGGACACATTGTTTCTGGCAATATCCGTTAAGAATTCCTGCGGTTGCTCTTTGCCCATCATCGCCAGCACCTTACTGATTCCCAGGCATTCTTCCAAAAAGCTGTCGTTTACCAAAAACACCATCACATGGTCAATGAATCTGGCTTCCGTGGTAATTTCAATTTTGACGGTGAGCTGTTGTCCGCCAAAGACCTTGTATTCTCCTTCCCAGCCTTTGATTCCCCGAATCACCGCTTCTTTAAATCTTGGAAAATCTTCAATATAGACATGATTGGAAAAATCCAGATTCACCCGGAAAGTAAGAATATTTTTCTCCTCCTTATATTCCAACACGGCATCAATGGGTGTAAATACTCCTTCCCGCATAATTTCAATGGGGTTCCCGTCAAAATCTTTGAGCGGACCATTTTCTGCAATTTCCTCATCCGAAAATTCTTTTTCATAATTCTCTCTGCAGATTTCATTCAACAAATTGGTGGCTTGCAAAGACCCTTGCGCAGAAGCAATGAACAAATATTTCTTTGCCATCTGCTTACCGCCGCCTTCCTTTGCCTTTATGTATCCTTCCCACATCAATTTCCCCAGTAAAAACGTAGCTTCCGGATCTCTTTCCTTATGAGCCCGAAGCAAAAGTCGTAATCCCTTGTTAATTTGTTCCTTATTTCCGTTGGCGTTTAAAATACAATATTTTCCATATTCTCTTAAGGATGCCGCGTCTTCCGCATTGCATTCTTCTTGGTTTATTTTTTCTTTTTCCATCTCCTAATTATCCCTGTTCTTTCCCTAGTTTATTTCCCATATAACGGTAACGGTATCCGTTACGGAAATATCCTCCGGCACCATATCCAAGGAACAAGCCGCAATTCCTCTTTCATGCTCGCCCACCGGCAATGCCATGCGCGCCATAGTGGTGGAGCAGATTTCGTTCTCCTCAAAGGAATAGTCGATGCTTTTTACTTCACCTAACTTCACTCCCGCCGACGCAGCGAGAATCTCCGCTTTACTTTTTGAATCCTCCACTGCTTTTTTCAAGAGTTCCTTTTTGGCACCTTCGGAATCTTTTACAAAATATACAATGGAAAACTCCGGCGTCACAGACACTTTGGCAAATTCCTGCAGCACACTTCCCAAGAGTTCGTTTTTTGCATCAAACTCCAAATGCATTCCGTGTCTCCATTCATATCCGGCAAAACGTTTTTTCCAGCCTCGGTCTTCCGTTTGGTAATTCTCATATTTGGTATTGATATGAAAGCTTGTGGTCTTTAAATCTTCTTTGCAAAAGCCTGCTTTCTCCACCGCTTCTTTCAAACTCATACTGTGTTTTCCCGACTCGCTTAACGCCTCGCCGTAATGCTCCTTTACTCCCGACAAATCCAGTACCAATCGGATTCGGTCCGGCTTCACGGCTATTTTCCCTTTTCCGGTTACTTTCATGATGCGTTCCATCGTTTCTCCTTCCATTCCCGCCATAAATTTTCCGCTAAAATTATACGCAGGCATCTACTCTATTGCTTCCTGCATTTTCTTTTTTCAAATAATCATCTATAAACGAAATCACATCCCTTGCCAAAACCTCTTTCGTTGTTGCTTTTGGTTTCTTTATCTTGTCTTCAACTTCTCCCGTGATTTTCCCTATTTCTTTTCCTATGACATCGCCGTGGCGGTTCGTTTCCGCTTGCACGGAACCGGTCGGCTCCTGACCTTTATTTTCCTCCGTCTTACCGGCATAATTCTGCGCTTCTTTCCCGGATTCCAACAAGTCTTCCCTGGTTTCTTCCCGCATTGCTTTGGTTTCTTCCTGCTGCGTTTCCCGAAACTCAGTTCTCTCTTCTTCGCTTTCCTTACTGCGCATTTCGCTCTTTTCTTTCTCTCTTTCCTGCTCCGAAGGAAGCTCCCTGTATTCCGGTGATTTCACAAACTCAGCGTGGGCCTCCTGCACCACCAATACCTTTGCCAAAATTTTTTCCAAAAGAGCCACTTTGGCAGATTTGGGAATGTTCGGATTGGCGGTAATCTTTTTGGCCGCACAAAGGCAATTCCCCATTTCCTGAACCTTTAACCGTTCCACTTCTTCCTGGGTTTCACAGCCCCTAAGTTTTCTCTTATAATTTTCTTCCTCTTGCTTAATTTCTTCATAGTCCTTTAACGCCTGCGGATTTTTCTTTCGCAGATATTCAATCTCTTCTGCCGACAAATCCCTGCCGGATTTTATTTTATTGGCAATGGCCGCATACTTTTCATTTTCCCTGGCCTGCTCTGCCTGCTCTTTCATTTGCTCTAACTGCATCTCCACGGCGGATTTGGGTGCTTCTTTCTTTTTCTGTCCCAAAAATGTAGCCATATCCTCTTTCTTTTGTTGCCACTGATTTTGCAGTTCCATTTGTTTTACCGTATTTCGAACCGTACCTACTATCATAATTATCCCTCCTTGGAATCCTACGCAAATCCGTTTGCAAATTAGTATACTTTGTATATATATCGGCAAGGTTTATTCCTAAATTAATGGTTTTCGACACAATATATTTCTTTGTGTTTTCTCCTTAACGTGTCTTTGCTTACCTACGATTCGAAACTCCGCTTCCTTCTTAATTCATGGCCAAAGCAATCACTACACTGGCTGCTATGCCGGAAAAAGTGGCCAGCAAAGCCCCCGCCAAAGTGTAACGGGTTTTCTTTATTTTGACACACATAAAATAAACACTCATGGTGTAAAACACGGTTTCGGTGGAAGCCATAGCAAGGGAAACCAGTGTCCCGATGTAGGAATCGGTGCCGTAGGTTTGAAACAAATCCAGCGCCAGCCCGGTTGCAGCTGAGGAAGAAAACATTTTAACCAAAAGAAAGGGAACAACTTCGCCTGGGACGGAAAACAGTTTTCCAACCGGGGAAATGAGCTTTGCCAAAAAATCCAAAAAGCCGGAAGCCCTTAAAATCCCCACTGCCACCATAAGTCCGATTAACGTAGGCATAATCCCGATGACGGTTTGCAATCCGTCATTTGCCCCTTTGATAAACAAACTGTAAATGTCTTTCTTTTCCCATAATCCCACTGCCACAATGACGAGAAGGATAACCGGAATCATCATTCCGGAAAGGGCAACCAACTTATCCATGTTTCTTTCCCTCCTGATTCTTTCCGATACGATTCATCAGTAAAATAAAAACGACAGCCACCAGCGTAGAAAAACCGGTAGCCAAAATTGCCGGTGCAATGACAGCCGCCGGATTTTCCGAGCCAAAACTACTGCGGTACGCAATTAAATTCACCGGAATGAGTTGCAAGGAAGAAATATTAAAAATCAGAAAATTGCACATGGCATTCGTTGCTTTTCCCTTGGGTAAACCTTCCTGTTCCCTTAGTTTATCCAATTCTTTCATTGCATTTAAACCTGCGGGAGTTGCCGCCCAGCCAAGTCCCAATACGTTCGCGATTACATTCAGGGCAATGTATTCTTCTGCCTTACTTTTCTTTGGCACACCGGGAAACAAAAAATGCAGGAACGGAGAAATCATGTCCGACAATTTCTCTACCATTCCTGCCTCTTTTGCTATTTCCATAAATCCGACCCACATGGACATAATACCCACCATGGTAATGCATAAATTCACTGCATCTCCTGCGGACGATACCGCCGCATCTGACACAGCCTCCAAATTTCCCGTTAAAGCAGCATAGACAATCCCAAGTAATATCATGCCGCCCCATAAATAGTTCATCATAGCCGTCAGCCTTTTTGCTTTTATACCATTCTATGGAAACATTCCATAGAAAAGACGCAACTGCCGGACCTTTTTCCTATTTTCTTAGAAACCTATTTTTTAAGAAGAAGAAAGTTCCCTGCGCTTTTTCTCAATCAAAGCCAATGCTTCCTCGATGGTTTTTGCATTTTGTACTGCGGTTTCCATGGGGCAAAATCCGGTACCCGCCCGGTTACGAATAGCTTCGGTCAACGTTTCATAGGTCGCATTTACGCCAAAGTCCGAGAAGACTTCCAACGCCGGCTGGCTTAGCACCTTGGCATAGACCTCTTTTACGCCAAGCACTACGTACAGATACGCTGCGGCTTTCCCCACCACCTTATCGGCTGCAACAAAATCGTCCAGCCGCCTTCCTTCCCGGTACCAATTCCAAAGGGGAGTTATTCCCCTTTCCCTGCTGGTTAATCGTTCTTTTTCACAAACCAAAACACAGGTATAATCCTCCTGCTCCAGAAGGCGAAGTGCTTCTTGCATGTTAGACATTCTTTTGATTCCTCTCCACAAAATAAAGCATAAGCGGAATCAAAATCCACTGTAAAACAATTCCCGGCACACCTTTCACCACGGAAGAGAAAATAATTCCGGTTGAAATTGCCGTGCTATGGAAAACAACCACCGAAAGTAAAATTGCCAATGCCCGGATTCCGCGGCCTGCCACTTGTACCAAGAAAACTTTTCCAAACTTAGGCATCGAAACGCCACGCATCCTTCCGGCGCCAAAGCCATAGACCGCCAATTCGATGACCAAAAACGGAAGCATTGCTGCCGAAGGCATTCCGGTAAGCAAAAAACTAATCAACGGAGAAACCGCACCAGCCAATACACCGGCAATTGGTCCTGCCAAAAATCCCACCATCAGAATCGGCAAATGCATCGGAAGAAGCATTTCTCCAAGGGCACTGCCGCTTCCGGTCATAAGACCAATCGAATGAACTACTTGCGGCAAAGCCACCGCTGCTACGGCTGCCACCAACGCTGCCATCGTTTGTTTTGCAACCGCTACGCCAAGGCTTCTTTCCTTACTTTCTTTTGCAATATTATAATTCATCTTTTTCCTCCTACTGCATTCTCTTTACAAAATCCGCCAATGCTTCTGATATTTTAATATTTTGCGGGCATACCGCCTCACAGCTTCTGCAACCCACGCAGGCAGAAGGACGTTTCTCTTCCGGTAATGCGCTTACGGCAAAAGGAGCCAAGAATCCGCCGCCGGTGAAGCAATGTTCATTGTACAATTCCATAAACATGGGGATATCCAACCCCTTAGGGCAATGGGTGGTACAATACTTACAGCCGGTGCAGGGAAGGGTCAATCGTTTCACCATATCCTCTGCCATTTCCAACAATGCACCATACTCCTTCTCATCCAGCTTCTTATCTTCTTTAAATGTTTCAATATTCTCCTTCAACTGCTGCATGTTCGACATTCCGGACAAAATCATAGTAACCTCCGGAATGGATTGCAGGAAGCGGAACGCCCATGCCGGAATGGTTTCCTCCGGACGAAGTGCCTTCAATTTATCTTCATATTCTTTTGCGATGCAGGCAAGCTTTCCTCCTCGTAAGGGTTCCATAACCCACACCGGAATATGATACTCCTTTAAAAGCTCCAGCTTTGCCTTTGCATTCTGAAATTCCAAATCGATATAATTCAACTGTACCTGACAAAATTCCATATGCGTACCATAAGCTTCCAGGAAGCGTTTCATGGTTTCATAGGTGCCGTGTACGGAAAATCCCAAATGGCGAATTCGTCCGTTTTCTTTTTGTTTCATCAAATAATCAAAAATACCGTATTTCGGATCCAGATAGGCATCGATATTTACTTCACATACATTATGAAACAGGTAGAAATCGAAATACTCCATGCCGGTCTTTTCCAATTGCTTTTCAAAAATTTCTTCCACCTTATCCATGTTAGCCAAATCATACCCGGGGAATTTTGTAGCAATATAATAGCTCTCTCTGGGATACCGGTTTAAAACCTTACCCATCACAATTTCGGACTGTCCCCCATGGTAACCCCATGCAGTATCATAATAATTGATGCCGTTTTCCATGGCGTAAGCTACCATTTCCTCCACCGCTTTTACATCAATTTCATCATCTTTCCCTGCCACCACCGGAAGTCGCATTGCTCCCAGTCCTAAAGCAGATAATGTCTTGTCTTTAAATGTTTTACCTACCATACGCTTCTCCTATTTTTGAACGCCGTTTCGGTCTTTGCTTATTCCGAAGCTTTTTTCATTCCGCCTTACGCAAGTCCGAACCGGATTCTGTTTTTTTTTCTATTTTCCAAAGCCAAATTCTTTACCTACAGGGTTGCCTTTGCTGCAATTTCCAAAATGGTCGTAATGTCCGCATTGGTAAGCGGCACAAATCCGCCGGTAGTGCCTTCTAAACCAAACTTCTCCACCAAAACAGGAATATCTTCTGCCTTTGCTCCTAACTGCTCAAAGTTAATCGGCATACCGATGCTCGCCAAAAACTTACGGAAGGCTTTGATTCCTGCCACAGCAGTCACTTCCGGATTTTCAAAATTCATTTCGCAACCAAAAATCCGCACTGCCATCTGCGCAAAACGCATCACATCATGACGATATACAAATTCCATCCAGGCCGGCATGACAACAGCAAGACCGGCCCCATGGGCACAATCGTAAAGCCCGGAAAGCTCGTGTTCTATGCCGTGGCTGTTCCAGTCCTGACTTCTTCCCACACCCACAATATCGTTATGGGCTACGGTTCCTGCCCACATAATGTTGGCTCTTGCTTCGTAGTTGTTCGGATTTTCAATCACACGAGGGGTTTCCTTTAACATGGTAATCAACACCGCTTCACACAAACGATCCGTGATTTCCACCTCTTTGGTATTGGTAAAATACCGTTCAAATACATGCGCCATAATATCCGTTGCTCCGCAAGCCGTCTGGTATGCAGGCAAAGACATGGTAAGCTCCGGATTTAAAATAGAAAATCTGGGACGCAAGTGCTCGGAACCGGTATCTCTTTTTAACATTCCTTCTTCTTTGGTTACCACACTGCCACCGCTTCCTTCACTTCCGGCTGCTGCAATGGTAAGAACGGTTCCGATGGGAAGGGCTTTTTCCACTACCGCTTTCCCACTGTAAAAATCCCAAAAGTCTCCGTCATATAAAGCGCCTGCCGCAATTCCTTTGGAGCTGTCAATACAAGAGCCGCCACCTACGGAAAGAATAAAATCAATTCCGTTTTCCTTGCATAATTTAATTCCTTCATAAATCTTGGTATCCCTGGGATTAGGCTGTACGCCTCCAAGTTCTAAATAAGTGACCCCGGACTCCTCCAATGATTTTTTTACCCTATCCAAAAGTCCTGACTTAAGTACGGACCCCTGCCCGTAATGAATCAGTACCTTCGTACCTCCATACTTTTTTACCATTCTTCCGCATTCTGCCTCCGTGTTCTTTCCAAACACAAATTCCGTGGGACTGTAAAAGGTAAAATTCTCCATGCCGTAACCCCCTTATATTTTACACTTTAAATTTATCCAACATCTCGCTTAGTTCGCCAACAATTTCTTCGTTCACTTTTCCGTTGTCGCTGACATTTTGCATCTGTCCGTAAATTGCACCGGATATCTGTGCCACATCAGAAATGCTGGCCGATTCAATTTCAATAACACTCATAATTTTGCTGATATGGTTTTCAATGGTATCCATATTGTCGGAAAGCTGCTGTGCCAATGAGCAAAATCCGTTGAACTGTTCCATAAATTCCGCCGAATCATTATAGTAAGACTGGCCCACGCCAACCATTTTGTCATAATCGGTACTGATTACTTCTTTTACAAATTGAATCAATTTTTTGGAAATTTCAGCCAGTTCATTTACCGTATCTACGGTAAACTGATTGATTCCTTCAATTTCCTTGGCTGTTTCTGCCGTAGCATCCGCCAGTTTTCCAACTTCACCGGCGACCACCGCAAAGCCTTTCCCACCTTCTCCGGCTCTGGCTGCTTCAATACTTGCATTCAATGCCAAAAGCTGTGTCTGCTCTGAAATGGCAATAATATCATTGGTTAATTCCATAATTTTGGATATTTCCATGGAAGCTTCAATCTTACCTGCCAGATTTTCCGATATTTCCTCCACCATGCGATGCATATTCGCCTTGGATTCCTGACAGGAGGATTTGGCATCTTCCGCACTTTTTCCCACAGTGCCGGCATAATCCGCTCCGGCCTTGGTCTGTCGATACAATTCTTCCGACATCTGTTTTACGCTGGAAGCCGCACCCTGAATTTCCGTAATCGCTCCGCTGGTCTCCTGCATGGTTCTTGACATCTGATTCAGCTCGCCGGAAATATGATTCAACTCTTCCGTCGCTTCCTCCAATTCCCGATTGGTACGATTGGTGGAAGTCTCCAGTTTCTCTCCGCTGTCTTTTACCGAAAGCATCATCTCACGAATTTTATTCATAAAGGAATTAAAGCTAACGGCAACACTTTCAATTTCATCACCGCTACGAATATCGATTTCTTTCGTCAAATCACCCTCGCTACCGGCAAGTTCTTCCATCTTTCGATTGATTTTGGAAACATTGCGGGCCATAATACGACCGGTAAAACCGGAAATCACAAAAGCAATCACGACGCAAATCACTTCGAAAACAAGAAGAAGTTTGACCATTTCTTCCACTTTTTCATTAATGCTGTCCACCGTACAATCCACACCCACAATGGCAACTACATTGCCTGCCGCATCATAGATGGGGGCAAAAGCACTGTAAAAGCTTCCCCACTCATCGGTGGTTACTTCATCGTCCATAGAAACATTTCCCGCAAAGGCTTCCTCAATCTTATCATAGATTTCGTATTCCTCACCAATTACCGCACCTTCTTCCGTATCCGCATCCACAACAAATTCCACTACATCTCCGTCTAAACGCATGGTGTATATGTATTCCACGTCTTCATCCACCAAAAAGGTCTGAAGCAGTGCCAATATTTCCTGATAGTCTTCACTCTCTTCCTGACCGTCAGTAATGCCTGCAATTTGATCCCCATCAATAACGCCTGCTGCCATCTGTGCCACGGAAGAGGTATGTTCCCGGCTGACATTCAGCAAATAGTTTTGCATGTAATATATACAAATGCCTCCAATCAGCAAACTCACCAACAGTGCGATTAGTAGGGTGGTTACTGTTATTTTTCCGCTCAATTTCATTTTCCGAACTTTTCTTTGCATCGTTTTTCCCCCTTATTACTCCGAATAGATACGTTCTCCGTTTAATCGGCTTTCAAATTCCTCTCTGGTCAGAGGCTTATCAAACAAATATCCCTGCGCCATGCTGCACTTCATCTTTTCCAGCATTTCTACCTGCTTGTAATTTTCCACACCTTCCGCCACCACTCGCATCTTCAATTCATTTACCATGTTAATGATATGACGGATAACAACTTCACTTTCGTGTTCACCGCTATCTAAGTTGTCCAGGAAGGACTTGTCCAATTTAATAATATCCACATCCAAATCCTTTAACATATTTAAGGAAGAATAGCCGGTACCGAAATCGTCGATGGAAGTGCTCACTCCGTAGGATTTCATTTTGCGAACAAACTCTGCTAACGCATCGTAATCATCGTAACCGGAGGACTCCGTTAACTCAATCTCAATGTATTTGGTATCAATTCCGTGCTTTCGAATGGTCTCCACAATTTCTTCCGCAAAATTAATATTGTGCAAATGAATTTTGGAAAAGTTTGTAGATACCCGCACCGGATTCATTCCCAGGGAAATCCAACGCTTAATATCCGCGCAAACTGCATTTAACACATAGAAGTCCAAGCTACAGATAGAGCCTTCGCTCTCCAGCACCGGAACAAACTCTGCCGGAGATACCACTTTCTTACCGTTAGCCCAGCGCGCCAAGGCCTCGCAACCGCAAAGACGATTTTCGCTAAGGCTTACCTTGGGCTGATAATACACTACAAATTCTTTGTTCTTTAACGCTTCCGGGAAGATGGTGGAAATCTCGTTGGCACGAATGGTCTTTTCCAATACGTCCGAAGCAAAACGAACCACATCATGGATACCGTTCTTCTTCGCCATGTTCAGTGCTGCACCGGCGCCGTCCATTGCCTTCGTAACGGTATCGTTTTCACCTACCGCAAAGATACCGACTCTGGCTATTAAGCGGACTGTTTGCTTTTCCTCTAACACATTCACCGTAAAGGATGCATTGGAAATAAAGTCCAAAAAATCCTCTTCGTGTTCTTTTCGAATCAGCACCACATAGTTATCGCCGCCGGGTCTTGCCACCAATTCGTCTCCGCTGACATATTTCATCAAACGATGGGCGTACCTGCGGATGATATCATCTCCGTGACCTTCTCCTGCAAGACGGTTGATGAATTTAAAATTTTTCATATTCAGGAACATAACGTCGTATTCCTGAAACCGTTTTTCCCGATACAGTTTTTCGCAATGTGCCACAAAACCTTTCATGTTGCTTGCGCCGGTTCCCATATCCGTTACGGCAAATTTATTAATGAGTCCCAGCAAACGAATTCTGCCGGTCAAAATAAAAATCTGGTCTGCCAAAAACTCCAGTGCTTCCAACTCTTCCGAAGTCCAAACATGTCCCTTCTCCGGATAGCAATTCACCTCAAACCTTCCGCCGCCTCCGGTCTGATAATAGAATTCTTTTCTTTCCTCCTCAAAACCGTTGGAAGAATGATGCAATACCAGATGTTTTTCCACGCCGTTTACATCCAAAGTGCTCTCCGGTGCTCTGAAAAAAGAAGTGAATTTTCCAAGATGCATTTTATCCGCTATCGGCTTTATATTTTCCCGAATCGTCATACACATCTCTTCCATGTCCAATTCGTTCCCCAAATTCTTGACTTTTTGAAAGAATTCCGCAAACTCTTTGCTTACCATAACTTCCATTTTCCAATCTCCTTACTACTTTTTATATCCCCGTCTTTCGTATCTGCAACGCAATTTCTTTTGCTTTATCCAATTCCAATTCCCTTACTTCTTCTTGAAGAGAATCCACCAAATTCTGAATTTTCTCCGGATAAGAAAATTCATTCACTTTCTCCATGGCTTCATCCATACCGTCATAATCCAGCACATCAATGCAATTTTCCAACTGGATAAGAAGTTCTGCGTCCGGTACTTCTTTTTGTACCTTATCCGCCTTTTTAGGAAGCACTTTTTCCAAGTGGTTTTTGTGCAAATCTATCTCTGCCATGAGCACCGGATGAAGAGATTTTATTCTCTCTTCGTTTTGCTGTCCCGCCGCTATCTCCAACAGCCTTGCCAATTTCGATAATATAAGTGCACCGGCCAGCTGGGAAGTACTCTTAAAGGCATGTACGTCAATACGGTATGTCTGATAAGCACTTTCCCCGGGTATTTTTTCAAAAGAAGCCTGTAATTTATCCTTCATTGCGTCCATGGAATCATAATAATCTTCCACGGTCTTTCGCAAAATCTCTTCGGTCTTAAGCAAACGTCTTGCGTATGCAAAATCAAACTCTTCCGGCTCTTCCAACAACGGGGGTTCTTCCGGCTCTTCCGTTTCCTCTTCCATCACTTCAACAAAAG
Source organism: Lachnospiraceae bacterium (assembly GCA_045578545.1). GTDB lineage: Bacteria > Bacillota > Clostridia > Lachnospirales > Lachnospiraceae > NK4A136. The sequence goes on along the minus strand of JAZNKK010000012.1, from coordinate 12,103 downwards.
TTACTTTTTCCGGCGGCAAATATTTCAACAACATTTCTTCCAATTGATCCGTAATAATGGGTTTGGAAAGGAAATCATCAAATCCCTCTTTCAGATATCGCTCCCTGTCCCCCACAATGGCATTGGCCGTCAGCATAACAATCGGAGTATCCGGACACAGCTGTTTTTCCTTGATTATTTTTAAAGTTTCGATACCATCCAGTTCCGGCATCATGTGGTCCAAAAACACCATATCATACCGACCGTTTTCCATTTTTTCCAGACATTCCCGGCCACCACCGGCTTCCTCTACCATAATCTTTGTCGTCTGCAGCAAAGCGCTAAACACTTTCAGGTTCATGGCATAGTCATCTACCACAAGCACCCTTGCATCGGGAGCAACAAAATACTTTTTGAAGATTTCATTGTGCCCCGCTTTCATATATTTTTCTCTGAAATTACCAAGGGGTGTTCGGTCAACAATTCCCTGACGAATGGAAAAGGAAAATTCACTTCCCTTTTCGTATTCACTCTGAATCTGCAACTCACTGCCCATTAAGTTTAGGAATTGTCGCACAATGGGAATCCCAAGACCGGTACCCTGTACGTATCGATTCCTGGCAATATCCACCCGCTTAAATTCTTCGTATAACTTTTCAATGTCCTCCGGCTTGATACCGATTCCGGTATCCTTCACACTAAAATGTAGACAGGCTTCTTCTCCTTCCGCTTGATAACTTACCTTCAAGGTTACACTGCCATGATCGGTATATTTCAAAGCGTTGGTTAAAAGGTTAATCAATACCTGACGGATTCGCTTATCGTCTCCGTGGTATTCCCCCGGCATTTCTGCATCCACATCAAAAATCAGTTTCAGATTTTTTTCGCCTGCTTTCATCCGGCACATATTATACAAATCATTTAAGAGAGTCCCCAGCTTGTAATCTACGGTTACAATTTCCATCTGCCCGGATTCAATCTTGGAAGAATCCAATATTTCATCCACGATATTTAATAAAATCACGGAGGATTCTTTTACATCCCGGGCATATCCTTTTACGGAATCTGCTTTGCTTTCCCGAAGAATCATTTCATTCATACCCAAAATAGCATTGATGGGAGTACGGATTTCATGAGACATTCTTGCCAAAAATCTGGTTTTTGCAAGGTTGGATTTCTCTGCTTCCTCCTTAGCTTTTGCCAGCTCGTCCGTAAGCTTTGCCCGTTCAATACTTCCGCTGACAATTTTAAAAATACTGTCACATACGGAAACAAACGCAATGTACATCAGACATCTTGGCAATACAAAATAAATCATCAGTGTAACGGCCGGATTGGGGTTAATCTGCGTTAAAGCAAACGCTCCGTTTTCCACATAATTTTCCATGGTGGTAGTGGTCAGCAATGCCATATTGGCATCACAAAGTCCAAAATAGTAGCCGCCATACACGATGAGAATCGTACTAAATACCGACGTAATATAGACATAACGAATCATAGGCTTTGAGGAATACAACGTAGCATACAAAAAAGGCAAAAGAGGTGCAAGCACTACATGATAAGTAATGGTGATTCCCATGATAGTACACACAAAAATGATGATGGTAAGCAGTACATATTTGACCCTTTCGTCTTCCAAGGAAACCTTTTTCATGACAAGATTCATTGCCAAATAAATCAAAAGAGAAGGGATATAACCACCGGCAATGACCTTTTGGTCAATAACAAAAATCCCCAAGACATTTAACAAAAATGCCAAGGAGTAAATCAACATTGTTAACGAGAAACATTTCATTACATACAGGTTGGAAATCGTTTCCCTTTTCTCTATGTATCCGGAGATATCGTTTCCTTCTACTACGCTCATCCTATGCTCCTGTTCGTTTGTCTTTCACAGTTTCGGGGGCCTCCAAAGCCCCCAAACCTGTTTTTTATGCTTATTAGCTGAGCATATCCAATACATCGGTTAAAGTTCCGAGTGCTTTTCCGGCAGTGCTTACGGCGGAAGAAGCAGGTTTGCTCTGGCTTTCTCCCGTGTTACTGTCAGAAGCCGCCGGATTGGCCGTATAATTCGCAGCCGTGGGTGCCAGCAAAATCTTACCGCTTCCGCGATATACATTCACAAGACCTTCGCCGGAAGCCATGGAACCAACCAGACTCTTTCCGGACTTTTCTACGGTAAAGTTTAAAGAACCGGACCAGGCGATTGCCATATTTCCGTCGATTTTCATAACATCGTTGTCCAAAACAACTTCGATTAATTCCTCTCTGGGCACGTAACTTTCCAATGCTACGATTCCGTTACCGGAAAGGGCCAGATTGAACAGACCTTCTCCGCCGAATACTGCGGAAGAAATATTGGTTCTTGCTACAATCTGCTGGTTCAGACTGCCTTCACAGGCAAGGAACAAGCCATCGTCCAACACAATGCTTCCCCACTCTGCTACATTTAGCAAAATAATATGTTTGTAGGTGGGCTCCAACATCATCTTGCCGGTACCGTAATACATGGGTTTTACTCCGCTTTCTTTTGTTACCATAGAGCCAGCCATCTTGCCTAAGAAATCACCTACGCCTTTTACATTGCTCTTAGTTTCCACCATTCCGCTCATCCACTGCATTGCGCCGGCCTGAACGATGAAACTGCTGTCATTAAAATCCAGCATAAGCTGACGTTTTCTCACATTCATCTTGGATGCAAAATAGTAATCCAAGGCAGAGGTGGCAGAAACACTCAAATCCTTCTGATGCTCCAACACGTGAAAGTTCCCCAGAGTGGCAATTTCTTTGATATTAGAATTATTTAAAATACTACTGTTTACCATGTCCATCCTCCTATGCTGTAGGTGCCATTAAAATCTTGCCGGTTCCGCGATATACATTTACAAGCCCTTCTCCGGAAACTGCCGAGCCAATTAAGCTCTTGCCGGATTTTTCCACGGTGAAATCCAACGAACCGGACCAGGCGATTGCCATATTTCCGTCAATCTTTACTACATCATTTTCCAATTGGAAGACAATCAATTCTTCCTGGGGAACCGGGCTCTCCAATACTGCAATCCCGCTTCCTGCCAAGGAAAGATTAAAGAGACCTTCTCCGCCAAGTACTGCAGAAGAGATGTTGCTTCTTGCCACGGTCTTTTGCTGCAAGGTATCTTCACAAGCAAGGAACAAACCATCATCCAGCACAACGCTGCCCCATTCTGCTACGTCCATCAAAATAATATGTTTATAGGTCGGCTCTAACATCATAACGCCGTTTCCTGTGTAAACCGGTTTAATCGCAGACTCTTTGGTAACTGCTGCGCTTGCCATCTTTCCGATAAAGTTGCCAAATCCCTTTACTCCGCTACCGGACTCCACATTACCCAAGGTCCACTGCATCGCACCTGCCTGGGTCACACAACCGGTTTTCCCTACTTCCACAAATACCTGACGTTTTCTTACATTCATCTCTGATGCATAGTATGCCATGACGGCATTTTGCGGATGTACACTCAAATCCCGCTCATGTTCAAACACCCGAAAAGGTCCTTTCTGTGCCACCACTTTCATGTTGGCATTGTTCATAAAATTATTCAGCTGAAACATCCCAATTCCTCCTTGTTTTTTTCGGAGAAAAAAATGCGACTGCTTTTGCAGGAGCAGAGGAATTTTTCCTCCTTGTTTTAAAACACCTTTCATTATAGCATATTCCCTTGCGGTTTACCATCTTTGAACGATGTAATTTCCGCACTTTTTCTGCCGTTTTTTCGCTTCCTTCTCAGTATTTCGAATCCATTGTTCTACCATTCCTCATAGGGTACTACTTCATTGAAACCATGGTCGGTGACCTTGTAATATTTATCCTCTTTTGTATCCACCATAAGTACCGGAATTACACCACTTTGCAACACCGTTCCGTCAATGTAATAGTGGGATGCTCCATCATAATAAATATCATGAAAAGCAGGGTCCTTCGCAATCTCCGCCGTTCCCACATGACCGGCCACCACTTTTTGTTCCACACCTTCTATTTTTCCGGTTTCGGCAGGGTATTTTCCGGTGAAAATCTCATCTGAGGTTCCCCATTCCCACCAATCTCCGGCTTCTTCATCGATTCCCGCATGTACAAAAATCGTATTTCCCTTCTTATAAAACAACGGTAATTTAGAAAGGAAACGAATGTATTTGTCCTCCTGCAGCTTAGCATCATCATTTTGCATGCTGTCCGTGAAATCCGCATCCGCGTATCCGAAAAGCACCCATTCCTCATGATTTCCCAACAGTGCCACTACTTTTTCAGAACCGTATTTCAGTTGCAATTCCATGATACGATCCAAAACGCCACAGCTGTCCGGGCCGCCATGAACATAATCCCCCAGCAAAAGAAGCATGGTGTCCGGCTCTTCTAAATTTTCCAAAACAAGCGTGAGCGCTTCCTCAAATTCCCAAAGGCAACCGTGAATATCTGACATACAAAAAATTCTCATTTTTACTCCAAAAATATCCGCCCCGTTTTTCGAGACGGATATTTCCCTTTCCTTACATAACTCTTTTTCTTTTGTTCCTAGAACTCGCCTTCCTCAATCTTTCGCTCTACTTCCCGGCCATTATGTACAAACTGGCTTCTGCCGTTGCAGATATAGATGTTCTCTTCCGAAGCGCCCATGTCAAAATCCAGACTGTTTTTCACCTTGGACTTCACATCGCAGTTCCAAAATTGCATCTTGGAAGTTTTTGCAAAATTACCGCAGGCAATGGCTTCTTTTCCTTCCGCCTTTACCACCAGTCCGATGTCGCGTAGTTCAATCACGGATTCTTCTTCTGCCATACCGAGGGCAGACAGTTTCTGTGCCCGCATATCCATATTGACGTTAGCGCTATCGATGACAATGTTGACCCGTTTGCCGGAAATGGTTCCGATTCCTGCACTCAGCGTGCCACCGTTTACGCAGCGAAACAGTGCGTGGGACAATAACACATCCACATTTCCCTCAAAACTTCCAAGCCCCACATTTTTCGCCGAATCAATATTAAAATGCAGGTTCGTGGATTCAATCACCAAGTTGGCGTCGCCGTAAAATGCACCGATACCGATGCCTTCTTCGCCCACCAGTTCCACTTCATAGCGGCCCCTATGAATCTTGGTTTCGCCGCCCTTACCGGAACCGATGGCAATACCGCGGTTACCGCTTCCGCATATCCGGATGCAGCCATCCTGTTCAAAGAGAATGCTGCCGTGACCTAAGGTCAACTCATTTCCGATTCCGTAGTAATCATCTTTTCCGATGGTAATCGTCAAATCGCCTTCCCCTTCAAAGACCACTTTGGTACTTTCCGGCACGCAAATGCCGCCTTCCGACAACTGATTGTCACCCTTCAAAACAAAGGTCACTTCACAGTTGTTACCGATTCGGATGCATTCCTTTTGTTTCTTTCCGAATAAGCTGACGTTTTCCAAAACAATTCGGCCCTGGTACCCGTCCTGAATATCCAGTGTCATCTCACAGTTCATGCCGGGAACACCGGTAATGGTAATATCTTTAAAGATGGTTTTGTCCGCCATAACTTCTATCATGGAGTACTTATCCGCCCGAAGCTTGGTCTGGTAAATACGGCTTTCCTTACCTGCCACATAGACCTTTCGGCCCTTATTTACGGTCTCCTGCTGATAGAACCTCACAATCTCTTCCTTGATTTTCGGGTCAATGCCGGGCACAAGCTCCGGCGCCGGTTTGGCGGTATAATATCCCTGAATCAAATCCACGCCAAGATGAATCACCATCTGAATTTCTTCCGTGGTCTCCACGCCTTCCGCCAATGCCTTAATATCATTGTCGTGGGCAAATTCAATAATCTCTCTTACAAAATGTTGCTTCTGTGGACTTTCCTGAATCTTGGACAGCAGCATACGGTCAATCTTCACGTAATTAGGCATATAACGGAGAAGATTGGTGACGTTGGAATACCCTGTACCGTAATCATCTACTGCCGTTTCGATTCCCATGCCGGCATAATCGGTCTTCATCGCCATCAGGGCATCGTCGGGAATCTCTGCCTGTTCGGTCAGCTCCACAACCACGGAGCCGTTTTGCTCCTCCATCTTCAGCCGGAGCAGGTCCGCATCTTTTCCTTCCAGACGGTTGCCGGGAATACTGTTAATGAAAACTTTACGGTTTCCGATGGCCGTTTCATTTCTCTTGATGCACTCCAGCACGTTAAAGAAGGTGGCCTTTTCCACGTCGTAAAGACGGTCCAAATGCTCCGCGTATTTTAAAATCTTCAGCGGAGACATAAAGGGCGTTACCTGGGCGCGCATCAAGGCTTCGTAAGCAAAAATCTCTCCGGTCTTTGCATCTACGATGGGCTGGAAATGATAAGCAAATTTATTCTCGTCCAGGATTTCCCGCACCACTTCCGCTTCTTTTTGTTCTTCTTCCGTAAGCACTTCACTGTTTTGAAGCTTTCTCTCCGTAATCTTATTTCCGTTCTTAACGGCTACGGCGGTGTTAATCAGACGCTCAAAGTCATCGGTTTCTTTCACTTCTTCTGTCTCGGTTCCGATATAAACCTGCAATTCATAGGGAATATCCCGCAGGTTTTTCAATTCTTCCTGCAAGGTTTTTTTAATATCATGTATCCGTGTTTTTTCCTCATCCGAAACCACGGCACCTACAAATTCGCCGTTTCCAAGACGGCAACAACTACCCTCTTCCAACACACGGTTCAGCACGTTGGCCACTAAAATAATGGCATGGTTTCCTTCTTCTCTGCCAAACTTTTCATTGATTTCCGCAAGGCCCTTGATGTCCACGGCAATAACACCGGTCAAACGATTTCGAAAGCCTTCCACCTGTTGCACCAGCCCCTTGTAGTTATAAAGTCCGGTGAGGGAATCACGGACATGGGTGGATTCCAAAAGGGCATTGCTCAGCTGCAATTCGTACATGCGACGGAAGCTTTCCAGACCGTGCATTACCGTCCGAAGCCACAACCAATAAGTCTCATTGTAGCATTTTGCTTCATTGCCGTAATTAATTGCCGCATAGCCAAGGCAGCGTTCTTCAAAATGAAGAGGCGTAAAGAAAAATACCGCCGGCTTCTCTCTTTCCTCGTATAGTTCCGGTAATATGAGTTTTTTATCAAAGGTGGTCTCGTAATTTAAAGGATGGATGGTAATGTCCTTTTTGCACTGAAGCACCGGGAACATCTGACTTGTATAGCCGGCCCACTGGGCATCCCGGTCGTGTAATTTCCGCACATCCTTCCACTGGGAATTTAAGCAAATGGTAAAGGAATCAAATTCCCTAATCTGAAATACGTAGGAATATACCGCATTCATTACATCGCTGAATTCCGTTTTGGTCAGCATATCCTCCATCAAATGATTGGAACGGGCATAGAAACTTCCCTCGGAATCGTCATTTCCCCAGGATTCCCGAAGGACATCTTTGGGAACAATGTGGTAACTGCAACCGCAGCTGCCTCCGATGAAGAGTTCCGGATCCGGGTCAAATGCCGGAACCTCTTTTCCAAGTAACATGGCATGCATCATAATCGCCGCATGACGACCGCAGGCCTTTGACGGAATCGGCGCCGACGTAATGGGACTAGGACTGGTACGTCCGTCCTCGATGGAATCGTAACCCACCACCGCAATGTCCTCCGGAATCCGATAGCCGTTCGCCACCAACGCCTGGGCTACACCGATGGCCATCTGGTCATTGGCGCAAGCGATGGCCCGGGGCATGTGCTCTTTGTCCTGCAGAAGTTTTTCCACCATGGTCTCACCACTGCTGTACCAGAAATCACCGTAGAATACGCGATTTTCCGGCACTTCCAAATCATGCTCCGCCATGGCATCCATGTAGGCACTCAATCGTTCTGCCGAATGGGGATGCCATCTCTTACCGGTCAGAAACGCAATGTCTTCGTAGCCGTGCACGTCAATCAAGTGCGACACCAGCTTCTTCACCGCCGCATAATGGGGAATCATCAGCGTGGTGAAATATTTGCTTTCCTTATCCACGCAAATCACCGGTCCATGGAAATACGCCTTTAAATGCTCCTCAATTTCATCCGCCATTCCCTTGGTCTGAATGGTATCCATAAGAACCACAAAGCCGTCAAAAACGTCGTAATTAACCAACGAGAAAATGGTGGATTCCCCAATCTCTCTTGCCGTGGTTTCCTGATATTTGTTGTACATGGCAAACACACAGACATCATAATCATAGGAAAATGCCTTCGCCAGAAAGCCTTCCATGAACAGGGTCTGATGCCCCTCCTCTGCCTGTCCGATTAACACCCCAATGCGTTTTCGATTTGCCATAGTTTACCCTCCATTGAAAAAGAAAAAACACCGGCCGCCTTTCCCGGCGACACTACCTTCTTTGCCTTTCCTATCCGTTTCATCCGTATTCGCAACCGATAGGATTTTACCTTCAAATCTATTATCTTTCCGTCTTTCTTGCCTTCCTGCAGCACGTTTTATTCCACACGATGAAGCATAACTCCCATAAAATGATCGCTCTCCATTACAGTCAAATCATCATCCATGTCATAATACAAATCAAAGCCCAGCCGATAACCATAGCTTCCTTCCGTAACCTCTACCGAAACACCGTTCTCTGTATCCCACGCCCACAGTGTTTTCGCATACACAATCATATCCTGCACCCACTCTTCGTCTTCCATCCGGTAAAGCGTGATGTAATGTCCGTAATTATCCTCCGGGCCGCTCTCCCATACTTCGATGCGGCACGTACCTTCTTCGTCTTCCCATACACCTTCCAGCATCTGATATATTCTATCGTATTCGGCGATGCGCTCCTCTTCTTCCCTTGCCTGCGCTTCCTTTTCCTCTTCGGTATAATACGCCTCTTCGTCACCGGAAGACAGCATACCTACGTCATCGGCCCAGCTGTACCCAAGCATGGCATAATTATCGGAATCCAAATAACGAACACAAAAATACAAATCCGTCGACACATCTATCCTGAGACCGCTGATTTCCTCCGGAGCCTCGCTGTATATGATCAGCACCTCATCCTCCATATCAAAATCCGCATCTTCCTCTATGACTTCGAAATCCGCGTTGTAACAAATGAGCTTTTCCGCGTCAGAGAAATCATATCCCAGACAATCATCATCGGAGAGCTGCACTTCCACCCGGTCCTCATACACCTTGGTCCAATCAATCGAGATTTCAAATACTTCCTGCGGGTCCTCATACTGATAGGTCTCCTGCGCTTTGCCGCAGGCGGTAAACAGCACCATAAAGGAGGCCAGCAAGAATGCCCTCCGAAATGCCATAGGCATCCACTTAGCTACGAATGAGGATTTATTTGTTTTTTTCATTTCTTTGGCTTGTTTCATTTCTTTTGCTTGTTTCATTTCTTTTACTTGTTTTATTTCTTTTGCTTGTTTTATTTCTTTTGCCTGTTTCATTTCTTTTACTTGTTTTATTTCTTTTGCTTTGTCCCTTGAATTTTGTTTCATCAGGAATCTTGCTTCAATACTTGTAAAACGACTCATTTCCCACTCCTCCATGATAACTTGTTTTTTTGTTTTTTCGTTTTCAAATCAGATACGAATACAGCCGGAGTACTTTATGGAAAATTGTTCCTTTAGTAATTAGATTTTTTTTTATGAAATTTGTCCTTTTTTCTTGTTATGACCATTTGATTTAATTATAAAATATATGGTTTTACTATGCAACTAACAAAAACGCAGATTTACCTGTCAGCGGTCAGTTTCCTCTTGCTCAGTAGGTAAGTTCTGTCGCCACTCCTGGATTTTTACCTACTGGCGGAAAGCTTCCCGTGCTCAGTATGTATGTTTTACTACCACTCCTGGTTTTTTACCCACTGACAGAAGTTTACTCCATACACAGTGGGTAAAGTCTTCTGCCACTCCCAGAATTTTACCTACTGGCAAAAAACTTCCTCTCGACTAGTTGGTATGTTCTGCTACCACTCCTGGTTTTTTACCTACTGGCAGAAGTTTACTCCATACACAGTGGGTAAGGTCTTCTGCCACTCCCAGAATTTTACCTACTGGCAAAAGACTTCCTCTCGACTAGTTGGTAAGTTCTGCTACCTGCCCCGATTTTTTACCTACCGGCAGAAGTTTACTCCATACACAGTGGGTAAAGTCTTTTGCCACTCCCAGACTTTTACCTACTAGCAAAAGACTTCCTCTCGACTAGTTGGTATGCTCTGCTACCTGCCCCGATTTTTTACCTACTAACAATAGATTCACGCATGTGAAGTAGGTAACCGGGGAATCACGACCGATAACATATTATGGCCAATGCATTTCCCTACAAAATGCACTGGCCATTTTTTGTTTTGTATTTACATAGCTTCCATTGGTTGCTCTAGCGGAATCTGCAAACAACTCTCTATATTCCATGATATTATGTACACACTACTTCCTGACACTAAAGTAATTCCTACTAAAATAATAATGATAGCCAACCCTCCCACGAACTGCACTCTTTTTTTCTTAGCTGACCTAAAGTTCACATCATCACGATATTTTTCCGGATTTCTCTGTTTATAAAAAAATCTTCCGAGCAGCCCCCAAACGAAGGTTATTGCAATGCAAATGAAGCCCAAAATTCTTATATTTTCTCGCACATGCCAAAAACAAATATAGTAAGAAATCGTATGTCCTGCCACAATAAGCATCATTATCCACGATATACATGCCAAAATCCTATTTTCACGAAACTCTACTAATTCCATCATTGAAACACCATATTGACTTTCATTGCTGTCCGCCAGCCTGCTCAAGCTATTGCAGTAATCCTTCTTGTTCTCCGGTATTGGCAAACCATACTTTTTCAGCCGTTTCAGATAGCAACAACTATCCCAATACCATAACCACATACTTACGCAAACTACCAGCAAAAGGCAATTAATCAACATTACCATCTGTTCAGCATGCGTCTCCGAATCAGACAATAATGGAAGACTCCACTGCTGCCAAAGCAACCCGGCAGATAATAGTGCCGTAGAATACGAAGCCACATGATATAAAATTTTCTTACTTTTCTTGTCATATTTAATCTTGTACATTTGAATTCAGATCCCCTTTATCAATATGTTAAAGTTCAAAGTTCACAATATATCTAATTCGCAGACCTATGCTTCCAAATCGCTGTCCATGCTCACAATTTTCCCGAAGTTCTTCATTTCCTGACCTTCGCCAAAGTTTTCCATTCCCCGGGCATCCTCGGAATTTCCCATTTCCTGACTTTTCCCGAATTTTTACATTTCCTGAGTTTCATCGGAATTCTCCATTCCCAAGTCGTCCTCGGAATGTTCCGCTTCCCGAGCCTCCACAGAACGCTCCACGTATTTTGACATGGAATAAATGTTGCTTGCCGCAAACAGGGTGATGCCCGCCAAAAAGATGATGGTAACTACACCTTCCACCAGCTGCTTTCTTTCTTTTTTGGGCGACTTAAAATCCACATCGTCCCGGTATTTCTCCGGGTTCTTTTGCCGGTAATAGCCCGCTCCAAAAAGTCCCCACGCGAGAGCTATGAAAATGCTTACATACCCTAAGAATCCAACGTTCTCCCACACATGAGAAAACCGAATGAAATAAAAGATAGTAAATCCCACCATGGCAAGAAAAATTCCCCAGGAGAGGAACGCCAATATTTTGCTTTCCTTACATTCCATAGGAGTGGCATCCGCTGTAGCATTCACTGCGGAATTCACTGTAGCATTCACAATGACATCCACTGCGCCGTCCCGCGTAGCTTCCGCAGGCTTTTGCATACCATATCGACTTCCTTCGCTGCAGGCAAGTTGCTCCAAATCATTGCCAAAATCCTTCTTGCTTTTCGGTAACGGAAAACCGTACTGTTCCAGTCGCTTAAGATACAGCGCACTGTCCCAGAACAGCAGCCACAACCCGGCCGAAATCACCGGCAGGAAGCAGGTGATAAGAAGCAGCAGGCACACGATAAATGCGTCCGACTCTCTTGTAATTTCCGGCAGAAGCCATATCAAAAGCTGGCCCAGGGCAAAGAGAATAGTTGCGCTCGCCGCCGCAAGGAAATAATTTTTTTTGTCTCTCTTGTCACATTTTATTTTGTGTTGTTTCATTGGTGGTTCCTTCTTAT
>JAZNKK010000011.1:0-30931 GCA_045578545.1 Lachnospiraceae bacterium | reverse complement strand
ATGGATTATTTTGTGTAAATGTATTAAAATGTGGAAAGGGTGCTAAAAAACTACAAGAATATACAAATTTAGAATTGGCAATTTTGTATAAAGAGAAGGAGAATATGTATGATTTCAAATCAGATATTGCAAAACACAATCGACGGAATGATGAACATTGCCCATGTGGAACTTTGCGTTACCGATACGGAAGGAAAATGTGTGGTTTCCACTATGACAGAAAAAAGAAAATTCGAAGAGGAAATTGTGGAGTTTGTGAAATCTCCGGCAGACAGCCAGGAAATTCAGAACTGTCAGTTCTTTAAAATTTTTGATGAGCAACAGTTGGAATACATATTGATTGCGGCCGGTGCAAGCGAAAACGCATATCTTGTGGGGAAGATGGCGGCGTTTCAGTTGCAGAATCTTTTGGTGGCATATAAAGAGCGTTTTGACAAAGATAACTTTATCAAAAATTTGCTTTTGGATAATTTGCTTTTGGTGGATATCTACAGCCGGGCGAAGAAATTGCACCTTCAGATTGATTTAAAACGAATTGTCATGATTGTAGAAACTTCGGCAGCCAAGGAAGTAAATGTGATGGATATGGTGAAGGATTTCCTTGGACTTACCGGCACCAGAGAAATTGTGACTGCCGTAGATGAAAATAACGTTATTATTGTAAAAGAATTAAGCGATGAACAGAGCGTGAAGGATATTCCTAAGGCTGCAAAAGCCATTGTGGCTCACCTGAATAAGGAAGGCCTTAGCGGAGTGCGCCTCGCTTACGGTACGCCGGTGAATGAGATTAAGGAAGTGAGCCGTTCTTACAAGGAAGCGAAAATGGCGTTGGATGTAGGAAAGATTTTCTTCTCGGACAAAGATGTGGTTCCGTACAGCGAACTGGGAATCGGTCGATTGATTTATCAGTTGCCGTTGCCGCTTTGTAAAATGTTTATCAAAGAAATCTTTGCCGGAAAAAATCCCGATGAGTTTGACGAAGAAACATTGACGACCATCAACAAGTTTTTTGAAAACAGCTTGAATGTGTCAGAAACATCCAGACAACTTTTTATTCATCGTAATACGTTGGTTTATCGATTGGACAAATTACAAAAGAGCACCGGGTTGGATCTTCGGGTATTTGAAGATGCCATTACCTTTAAGATTGCCCTTATGGTTGTAAAGTATATGAAATACATGGAATCCATTGAGTTCTAAGGAGAAGAAACATTGAGCAGGAAAGAATTGATTGAAGATACCGAAGAAGTACGCGAGGTAATTGCGGAGCTTCAGGCAAAAGTTGCGGCAAAGGAAGAGGCAAAGTTACAGGAAACCGCTTCTGACGAAGAGGAGCCTATAGAGGAAGAGATTGCCGGAGATACCTTTGAAGAAGTCATTGATGAGACCGTGACAAAGGGTACCATTGGTGATGTGGTTCGGGAAAAGGAAGAAGAACATCGCAGAAGACGGGAACAACAAAGAGAAGAAGCCAGAGAAGATGCTAAGGCGAAAAAGGTGATTCGTGAGAAAACGACGGAGAAACGTCCCAGACGTCCGGAGGCGGAAGAAGAAAGGACGGTAGCAGAACCCCGTCGCCGGATGAAGAAGAAAAAAGCACAGCCCAAAGAGGATGTGATTATTTCCATGGAAGGGGTAACTAAGGCATACGTTAAGGGGATTCCCGCTTTGAACGATGTCAATCTTCGCATCAAAAAAGGCGAGTTTGTCTTTATCGTAGGAGACAGCGGTTCCGGAAAATCCACGCTGATTAAATTACTTCTTCGTGAGTTAAAGCCCACTTCCGGTACCATTATGGTGAATGGTTTTCAGGTGGACAAATTAAAGCAAAGAAAGATTCCCAAGCTTCGAAGAAGCATGGGGGTTGTTTTTCAGGACTTCCGCTTGCTGAAGGATTTGAATGTATATGAAAATGTGGCGTTTGCCCAGAGAATCATTCAGGTTCCGGCAAGAGAAATGAAGAGAAATGTGCCGAATATGTTGTCTGTGGTTGGACTTGCCGGAAAATACAAGGCAAAGCCGGATGAACTTTCCGGCGGAGAGAAGCAGAGGGTTGCATTGGCGAGAGCGCTGGTGAATCAACCTCCTATTTTGCTGGCAGACGAACCCACCGGTAATCTGGACCCCAAAAACACCATTGAGATTATGAACCTTTTGGAGCAGATTAATAAAAACGGAACCACGGTTATTGTGGTAACACATAACGAAAAGATAGTAAATGATATGCAAAAACGAGTAATTACCATTAAAAAGGGAGTTATCGTAAGCGACGAAGAAAAAGGTGGCTATATAGATGAAGATTAGTACATTATTTTACGTAATCAATCAGGGAATAAAAAATACATTTAAGAACAAGTGGTTTTCACTTGCGTCCATTGCAACCATCAGCGCCTGCCTCTTTTTGTTTGGTATTTGCTATGCGGTGGTAATGAATTTTCAAAATATGGTGAAAACTGCAGAAGAGGGTGTGTCGGTTACCGTATTCTTTGATGAAGGTATCTCCGATGAGCAGATTGCTTCCATCGGAACCATGATTACCAGTCATACGGCGGTATCCAGAGCAGACTTTGTTTCTGCGGAGGAAGCGTGGGAAAGCTTTAAGACAGAGTATCTTGGAGAATACAGCGACGGCTTTACGGAAAATCCGTTGGAAAATTCCATGAACTATGAAATTTATTTAAATGATGTATCCAGACAGGCAGAGCTGGTACAATATCTGGAGGGCATAGAAGGAATCCGCCAGGTAAATCGTTCGGAGCTTACCGCCAATACCTTAAGCGGTATGAATAAGTTGATTGCTTATGTTTCCGTGGGAATCATTGCCATTTTGTTGGCAGTCTCCGTGTTCCTTATTTCCAACACGGTAATGATCGGTATCTCCGTTCGTAAAGAAGAGATTGCCATTATGAAATACATTGGTGCAACCGACTTTTTTGTTCGTGCGCCCTTTATTATCGAAGGTATTTTAATCGGAGCCATTGGTTCGCTGATTCCGTTGGTAATAATTTATTTTGTTTATAACAAAGTCATTGAATATGTAATGACCAGATTTTCTATTTTAACTTCTCTTTTGAATTTCCTTCCGGTGAATGATATTTTTCATTACTTGTTCCCGGTTTCCCTTATCTTGGGAATCGGAATCGGATTTATCGGAAGTTTTGCAACGGTAAGAAGACATCTTCGTGTGTAATAGGAAAACATCTGTGGGTTTAAGGATGATGGGAGAAACATGAAAAAAAGGTTTGGATTATGCGGAAAAAGAATAATGTTTTGTCTGCTGCTGGGGGTCATGCTTTTTATGAACGGCAGTGTCAGCAGTTTGGCAGATGAAGATGATGTGGATATCACACAGCTTCAGCAAAGCATCAATGAAAAGCAGGAAGAGTTAGATGACCTGGAAAGTGAAAGAGATGCTCTGATTGCGGGCAGAACCAATATCGAAAACGTAATTCAGGGTTTGGAAGCCAGCAAACAGGAAATGGAATCCTATGTAACGGAATTGGACAATCAGTTATTAAGTATCCAAAATAACATTAATGGATTAAATGAAATGATTGCGGCAAAAGAGGAAGAGATTCTTGTGATACAGGAAGAACTTGCTTTGGCTGAAGCTACTGCTACGGCGCAGTACGAAGCCATGAAAGCCAGGATTCAGTTTATGTATGAACGCGGCGACAATATGTATATGGAAATGCTTTTGACGGCCGATTCCTTTGCGGATATGTTAAATAAAGCAGATTATATTGAACAACTGTCGGCTTATGATCGGCGCATGTTGGAAGAGTATCAGTTGGTAGTGGAGTACACGGCACTTTGCAGGGAAGAGCTTTTGGCAGAAGCGGAGCTTTTGGAAGAAGCAAGGGCAGCCGCAGAAGCAGAGCAGGAAAGCATGAATTTGTTGATTTCCGAAAAAGAGCAACAGATTACGGCGTTTGAAACAGATATCGCAACGCAGGAGCAGGCGATTCGGGAATACGATGAAGAAATCAATGCCCAGAATGAAATTATTGAGGCATTGGAAGCGGCAGTGGCAGCCGAGCGGGCGCAGCTTGCAGAGGCGAACCGACTTCGCTACGACGGTGGTATGTTTGCGTGGCCGGCGCCTTCTTATACCAGAATTTCCAGCCCTTACGGATGGCGTATGCATCCGACCCTGGGAGTGGACAAATTCCACAACGGTGTGGATATGGCAGCACCCGGAGGTTCTCCGATTTTGGCTGCTTATGACGGCAGAGTGGTGGCAGCGGGGTATTCCTCCAGTATGGGAAATTATATTATGTTGGATCATGGTGATGAATTATATACCATATATATGCATGCTTCTGCTTTGTATGTATCCAGAGGTGATACCGTAACCAGAGGGGAAAACATTGCGGCAGTAGGAACCACCGGAAGAAGTACCGGTAATCATTTGCATTTTGGCGTAAGATTGAATGGGCAGTACGTAGATCCCATGTCATATCTTGGAGGCTAGAAAAGTAAAATTACAAGAGAACAGTTAATATAAGGTTGGGAATGCTTGGAGGCAAGAATGAATAAGAAAGATTTTTGGAGTGGTCTGTTATCGGGGCTTTTGATTGCTGCATTTATTGCGAGTGGTATTCTTTGCGGAAGAATCATTTATAAAGCAGTGACCGAGGAAGACAGAGCAGAGGAAACGGTGACGACCGGGGGAGAACAGCAGGAAGAAACGTTGGCGACTTCTTCGGTTTTGGACGATCCGGAGCTGGTGGAAAAGATATTGATTCTGGAGGAAACGATTAGCCAGTATTACATTGGTGAAGTGACGACGGAAGAGGTAAAGAACGGAATCTATGACGGGATTATGGCTTCGCTGGGGGATCCTTATGCGGCTTACTATACCCAGGAAGAATGGATTGAACTGCAAAACTCCACCCAGGGAATCTATTATGGAATTGGTGCCTACCTGCAAAAAAATCTTACCACATTATACCCGCAGATTACGGGAATCATTGCGGGTTCCCCTGCAGAGGAAAGCGAACTTAGGGTAGATGACTATATTTACATGGTGGACGGTGAAGATGTGTATAACATGGAACTGGAAGAGGTCGTAGCCATGATTAAAGGGGAAGAGGGAACCGAAGTTACTCTGACCATTGTCAGACCTTCTACCGGAGAAGAATTGGAGATTACTCTGATAAGAAGACGAGTGGAATCTCCCACTGTTACTTATGAAATGCTGGAAAACGACATCGCGTATATTACCATTACGGAATTCGACATAGTGACAGTGGATCAGTTTGCCGAAGCTTTGGCCACCGCAAAGGGGCAGGATATGCAGGGAATGATTTTGGATCTTCGAGGAAATCCCGGCGGTAGTCTGTCGTCAGTAGTGGAAATCGCACAGATGATATTACCGGAAGGTTTGATTGTCTATACGGAAGATAAATACGGAGAACGGATGACTTATTCCTGCGACGGAAGCAACGAATTGGAGGTACCTTTGGTGGTATTGGTCAATGGCGGAAGTGCCAGTGCATCAGAAATTCTTGCCGGCGCCATTCAGGATTACGGCATCGGTACCTTGGTGGGAACCACCACTTACGGAAAAGGAATCGTGCAGCGACTGATTACTTTGACGGATGGTTCTGCTGTGAAATTAACGGTGAGTCATTATTATACCCCTCTTGGAAATGATATTCATGAAGTGGGAATCGAGCCGGATGTGGTACTTGAGTTTGATGCGGAGGCTTATCTGGAGGATGAGTCAGACAATCAACTGGATGAGGCGATAGAATTGCTTTTGGAAATGTTATAGAGCAGAGAATAACCAACAACAGAAAAACGAACAAGTGTTCTAAAATATATGGACAAATGCCCTTCTTTGTGATAAGATGAAAACGCTGTATCATGAATAAAAATAGGGTGTTTTGTCCATATTTTTTATGGTTCCAATAGTAATTTGAGAAAGAAGTGGTGAAATGGAGTTTAAATTACACAGTGAATTTGCACCAACCGGAGACCAGCCCCAGGCAATCAAAGAGCTGGTGGAGGGATTTCAGAAGGGAAATCAATTTCAGACGTTGCTGGGAGTTACGGGTTCCGGTAAAACTTTTACCATGGCCAATGTGATTGCTGCGTTAAATAAGCCGACGCTGATTATTGCCCACAACAAAACCCTGGCCGCGCAGCTTTATGGTGAGTTTAAGGAGTTCTTCCCTGAGAACGCAGTGGAGTATTTTGTGTCCTATTACGATTATTATCAGCCGGAGGCGTATATCCCGTCTTCGGATACTTATATTGAAAAGGATTCTGCGATTAACGACGAGATTGACAAATTACGACTTTCGGCTACGGCGTCCTTGACGGAGCGAAAAGATGTCATAGTCATTGCCAGTGTATCCTGCATTTACGGTCTGGGAAGCCCGGAAGATTATATGGAATTAATTGTGTCCCTGCGCCCCGGTATGCAAAAGGACAGGGATGATGTGATACGGGAACTCATTGGGATTCAGTACGATAGAAATGATATGGATCTAAATCGAGGTTGCTTTCGCGTGCGAGGGGATGTATTGGAGATTAATCCGGCAGAAGCGGGAGATACCATTGTCCGGGTGGAATTTTTTGGCGACGAAATAGACCGGATTACGCAGGTAGACCCGATTACGGGAAAGGTCTGTTGCAGTCTGGAACATATCTCGATTTTCCCGGCGTCCCACTATGTTGTGGCAGCAGATAAGATGGAAAAAGCCTGCAAAGCCATTGAAGAAGAAGCTGTTTTGCGGGTGGATTATTTTAAAAAAGAGGGAAAGCTCATTGAGGCGCAGAGAATTAAGGAACGGACAAGCTTTGACGTGGAGATGCTTCGGGAAACCGGTATTTGTTCCGGAATTGAAAACTATTCCAGACATTTGACTGGACTTGCCCCCGGCACGCCGCCCCATTGTTTGATGGACTATTTCAAAGATGATTTTTTGATGATCATTGATGAGTCACATATTACGGTGCCTCAGATACGTGCGATGTATGCGGGAGACCGCTCCAGAAAGACCACACTGGTGGATTACGGTTTCCGTTTGCCTTCAGCGCTGGATAACCGGCCGCTGAATTTTCCGGAGTTTGAGGAGCGAATTGATCAGTTGATGTTTGTTTCTGCGACGCCTTCCGATTACGAGGCAGAGCATGAGCTTCTTAGGGCAGAGCAGATTATCCGCCCCACCGGATTATTGGATCCGGAAATCAGTGTCCGACCCGTGGAGGGGCAGATTGACGATTTGATTGGAGAAATCAAAAAGGAAATTGCGGATAAAAATAAAGTGATGATTACTACGTTGACGAAACGGATGGCAGAAGACTTGACGGATTATCTGGCAGAGGTAGGCATTCGGGTGAAATATTTACATTCCGACATTGATACCCTGGAGAGGGCGCAAATTATCCGGGACATGCGTCTGGATGTGTTTGATGTATTGGTGGGAATCAACCTGCTTCGAGAAGGTCTTGATATTCCGGAGGTAACCCTGGTAGCGATTTTAGATGCGGATAAGGAAGGATTTCTGCGCTCGGAAACTTCTTTGATTCAAACCGTAGGAAGAGCTGCCCGAAACGCCAAAGGGCACGTTATTATGTATGCGGATACCATAACCGATTCTATGGAACGGGCCATATCGGAGACCAATCGACGCCGAAAAGTACAGATGCAGTACAATGAGGAACACGGCATTACACCCACCACCATTCAAAAAGCGGTGCGGGATTTAATCAGTATCAGTAAGAGCATTGCCGATTCGGAAGCGCGATTGGAAAAGGATCCGGAATCCATGGATGAAAAAGAGTTAAAGAAAGTGATTGCCGCTACGGAAAAGCAGATGCGGAAAGCTGCTGCAGAGCTTAACTTTGAGGTGGCTGCAGAGCTAAGGGATAAACTGTTAGAACTGAAAAAATATCTTTATTGATGTGAGGTAATATATGGCAGGAAAGAAAATGATGGCAGCTTCCGAAGTGATTCGGATTCGGGGAGCCAAAGAACATAATTTAAAATCAGTGAATCTGGAGATTCCGAGAAATCAATTCGTAGTATTTACCGGTTTGTCCGGTTCCGGAAAATCTTCCTTGGCATTTGATACCATTTATGCGGAAGGGCAGAGACGCTACATGGAGTCTTTGTCCTCCTACGCAAGGCAATTTTTGGGGCAAATGGAAAAGCCGGAAGTAGAAAAAATAGAAGGCTTAAGCCCGGCAATCAGTATCGATCAGAAATCGACCAATAAGAATCCTCGTTCCACGGTGGGAACCGTTACGGAAATCTACGATTATTTCCGTCTTTTGTATGCCAGGGCCGGGATACCTCATTGTCCAAAGTGTGGGAAAGTCATCAGCAAACAAACCGTAGATCAGATGGTGGATCAAATCATGGAGCTGGAAGAGGGAAGTAAAATACAGCTTTTGGCCCCGGTGGTCAGAGGAAAAAAAGGACGACACGAAAAGATACTGGATCGTATCAAACGTAGCGGTTATGTCAGAGTGAGAGTAGATGGAAATTTGTACGAACTTTCCGAAGACATTACACTGGATAAAAATTTGAAACACACCATTGAAGTGGTGGTGGATCGTCTGGTGGTAAAATCCGGAATAGAAAAGCGTTTGACGGATTCTGTGGAGAATGTCATGGAGTTGGCAGACGGGTTGATGTTGGTAGATGTTATTGACGGCGAACCAATGAATTTTAGTATGAGTTTTTCCTGTCCGGACTGCGGTATCAGTATTGACGAGATAGAACCGCGCAGTTTTTCTTTCAACAACCCTTTTGGAGCCTGCCCGGTGTGTGCGGGGCTTGGGATTAAAATGGAGTTTGCGCCGGAAAAAATGATTCCGGAGGAGGATTTGTCTATCAATGAAGGCTGCATTAAAGTGATGGGCTGGCAGTCTGCGAATTCTGCCGGCAGTTTTACCAATGCAATCCTGCAGGCTTTATCCAAACGCTTTAGCTTTAGCTTAGATACTCCCTGGGGAGAATTACCGGAAGACATTCGCGAAATGCTGGTTTACGGTACCGATGTGGAAGTGGATGTTCATTATCAGGGACAAAGAGGTTATGGTGTATATCCTACGGTGTTTGAGGGAATAAAAAGAAATACGGAGCGTAGATATCGGGAAACCTCATCAGAAATTATGAAAGCGGAATATGAGAAATTTATGGAGATTCGTCACTGCGAAGAATGTGACGGAATGCGTCTGAAAAAGGAAGCTTTGGCGGTAACCGTTGCGGACAAAAATATTTATGAAATTACTTCTATGTCCATCGGACAGCTGGATCAATTCCTTGGAGAAATAAAGTTGTCTGCATGGCAGGAAAAAATCGGCAAGCAGGTATTGAAAGAAATAAAAGCCCGGGTTGGGTTTTTGATGGAGGTAGGGTTAAATTATCTTTCTTTGGCTCGTGGTACGGCAACCTTATCCGGCGGGGAAGCGCAGAGAATTCGTCTGGCAACCCAGATTGGTTCCGGGCTGGTTGGGGTATGTTATATTTTGGACGAACCCAGCATCGGCCTTCATCAGCGGGATAATGACAAATTGCTGGCAGCGCTGAAGGGATTAAAGGATTTGGGAAATTCCCTTATCGTAGTGGAGCATGACGAGGATACCATGATGGCGGCGGACTATATTGTTGATGTGGGCCCCGGCGCAGGAGAACACGGCGGTACTATCGTGGCAACCGGAACGGCAAAAGACATTATGGCAGTAAAGGAATCCGTGACCGGACAATATCTTAGCGGAAAGAAGAAGATTCCGGTGCCGGGGCAGAGACGGAAACCTACGGGTACCCTGTCAGTAATCGGCGCGGAAGAAAATAACTTAAAAAAGATTGATGTGGATATTCCTCTAGGGGTGTTTACCTGTGTTACCGGTGTGTCCGGTTCCGGAAAAAGCTCGCTGATTAATGAGATTTTGTATAAGAGGCTTGCGAAGGAATTGAACCGTGCCTATACTTCCCCCGGAAAACATAAAAAAATGGTGGGAGTTCACCAGCTGGATAAAGTAATCAATATCGATCAGTCGCCCATCGGGCGTACGCCTCGGTCGAATCCGGCTACTTACACAGGGGTATTTGACCAAATCAGGGAGTTGTTTGCTTCTACCGTAGATGCCAAAGCCAAAGGATACAAAAAGGGAAGATTCAGTTTTAATGTCAAAGGCGGCCGTTGCGAAGCCTGCAGCGGAGACGGAATTCTCAAAATTGAAATGCACTTTCTGCCGGATGTTTATGTGCCCTGTGAAGTGTGCGGAGGAAAGAGATACAACAGAGAAACGCTGGATATACGGTATAAAGGAAAGAATATTCATGATGTATTAAATATGACGGTGGAGGAAGCCTTGGAATTTTTTGATGCGGTACCTTCCATCCGAAATAAGATAGCCACTTTAAATGAAGTAGGACTTTCCTATATCCGGCTGGGACAGCCTTCCACGCAGCTTTCCGGCGGTGAGGCACAGCGAATCAAATTGGCTACGGAATTGTCCAAAAAGAGCACCGGAAAGACGATTTACATTTTGGACGAACCCACCACGGGACTTCATTTTGCGGACGTACACAAGCTGGTGGATATTTTGCAAAAATTAACGGAAGGCGGAAATACCGTAGTGGTAATTGAGCATAATCTGGATGTGATAAAAACAGCCGATTATATTATCGACATGGGCCCGGAAGGCGGTGACGGCGGCGGAACCGTAATTGCAGAAGGTACACCGGAGGAAGTTGCCCGGAATGAAGAATCTTATACGGGATATTATATTAAAAAGATGCTCAACAAAAAGTAGAGTTTTCAACGGACTATAAAGTTTTCGGAAAAATTGCCGATAAAATAATTGAAATATCCTTGAAAACTCTTTGAAAATGGTCAGCTATCGGTTATAATAGGAAAGATTGAAAAGATAGAACAGAAAACAGAATGACCATAGAAAGGGGTTTGACAAACCATGAATTATACAGATATAGGAATTGACCTTGGTACTGCCAGCATTTTGGTATATATCAGAGGAAAGGGCGTTGTATTAAAAGAGCCTTCCGTAGTGGCTTTTGATCGAGATACCAACAAAATCAAAGCCATCGGTGAAGATGCAAGATTGATGATTGGCCGAACACCGGGAAGTATTGTAGCAGTAAGACCCTTGCGTCAGGGTGTTATTTCCGACTATACCGTAACGGAAAAGATGATGAAATATTTCATTCAGAAAGCAATCGGCAAAAGAATGTTCCGCAAACCGCGAATCGCAGTTTGTGTACCCAGTGGGGTAACCGAAGTAGAAAAGAAAGCGGTAGAGGATGCGACTTATCAGGCAGGCGCAAGAGAGGTTGCTATCATTGAAGAACCAATTGCAGCAGCAATCGGAGCGGGAATTGATATCAGTAAGCCGCAGGGTAATATGATTGTGGATATCGGCGGTGGTACAACGGACGTTGCAGTTATTTCTCTTGGAGGAACGGTAGAAAGTGCTTCCATTAAGATTGCCGGCGATGATTTTGATGAAGCCATTGTTCGTTACATGAGAAAGAAATACAATCTCTTGGTGGGTGACAGAACGGCAGAAGATATTAAAATCAATATCGGAACAGCATTTAAACGGGCGGATGTGGAATATATGGATGTTCGCGGACGTAACCTGGTAACCGGTCTTCCGGAAACCATCCGAGTGTCTTCGGATGAAACTCAGGAGGCTTTGAAGGAGACGACGACACAGATTTTGGATACCATTTGTGCGGTATTGGAAAAAACGCCCCCCGAACTTGCCGGAGATATTGTGGACCGTGGTATTGTACTTACCGGCGGCGGTTCCATGCTTCGCGGATTGGAAGAGTTGATTGAGGAACGTACCCACATTAATACCATGACGGCAGATGAACCCATGACTTGTGTGGCTATCGGTACCGGACGATACATCGAATTCCTGGCAGGATATAACGAAGAAGAATAAAATCGGTGTCAGAAAGTGAGGTTGGCAAATTATGTTAAAAGGACTATATACCGCTTATACCGGTATGATTAACGAGCAAAATCGTATGGATGTATTAACCAATAACCTCGCGAATGCAGATACCATTGGATTTAAGAAGGAAGGAGCCACCAGTCAGTCTTTTGATTCCGTATTGGTGGATAAAATAAAGGACGGTTCCGAATCGGTAGTGTATGCAAGAAGAATCGGAATGGCCAATCCGGGAGTAAAAATCGGAGAAGGATATACGGATTATTCCCAGGGAGCATTTCAGGTGACGGACGGCACTTATGATTTTGCGTTGGGAGGAGAAGGCTTCTTTACCATCGAATTTACCAACAAAGCCGGAGAAATTTCCACGCTTTATACCAGAGATGGTAATTTTTCCGTGACAGCAGACGGATATCTGGTAACTACCGATGGAGACTATGTTTTGGGAACGGCACCCAACAATACGACTCAGAGGATTAAAGTAGATCCTAATATGCCGATTGTAGTGCAACAGGATGGCGGTATTTACCAAAATGAGCAGTTAGTAGGGGAATTGAAGATTACCAATTTTGCCGACTACAATTATTTGGAGCACTACGGAGAAAATTATTATGTGCCAGTGGAGGGCGCCCAGCCGGAAGATGCAACGGATTGCAAAGTATTTCAAGGATACTTGGAAACTTCCAATGTCAGTATTGTTTCTGAAATGGTAAACATGATTAGCGTGTCAAGACAATACGAAGCGAATCAAAAATTGATTCAGACCTACGATACTTCTTTGGAAATCGCAGTAAATCAATTAGGTAAAGTGTAAACGTTGCAAAACAGAAAGGTAAGGTGAAGTGATATGGTTCGATCTTTATGGTCAGCGGCAACCGGAATGATTGCACAGCAAACAGCAGTGGATACCATTTCCAACAATATTGCCAATATTAACACCACCGGCTACAAAACCAGCCAAAACGAATTTAAATCATTGTTATATCAGGAATTACAGGCAGAGACAACTTCTGCCAACGGAGATTCCAAACCCATAGATTCCCAGGTGGGACTTGGCGTTCGAAATTCTTCCATTACTACTATTTTTACTCAGGGAAGTTTTTACGAATCTACCAGCAATACTGCCTTTGCAATTTCCGGAGACGGATTCTTTGGTGTACAGGGCGGAGACGGAAATATATACTATACCAGAAACGGTAATTTCAATATTTCCAAAGGGAAAAACGGTCTGGTACTTACCACTTCGGAAGGACAGCCGATTTTGGATATTAACGGAAAACCCATTACGTTTTCCAATGATTTGTCCTCCAGCCAGATTACTGTAACCGGAGACGGGGAGTTTTGTTATCCGGATGAGACGGGAAATCCGGTATCGCTTGGAATTACCATTGGATTATTCCAGTTTAATAATCCTACCGGCTTGGAAAAATTAGACAGCAGTTTGTATGCAGAGACAGCAGCTAGTGGTAATGCAATTAACGAAAGCAAATCCAACAATATTCAGAAGAGTACCATTGTGCAGGGATATTTGGAAGGTTCCAACGTTCAGCTGGCAGATGAAATGGTAAACTTGATTGTGGCACAGAGAGCGTACGAAGCCAATTCCAAAGCGATTACCACATCGGACGAGATGATGTCCCAGGCAAACCAACTTAGAAGGTAAGGTGAGATAGATGGATTTTAGCAGTATTTCCGGTGTTACGGATTAT
This sequence comes from Lachnospiraceae bacterium, assembly GCA_045578545.1. Classification (GTDB taxonomy): domain Bacteria; phylum Bacillota; class Clostridia; order Lachnospirales; family Lachnospiraceae; genus NK4A136. The sequence continues at coordinate 17,279 of JAZNKK010000011.1, read as the reverse complement.
TATGCCGACAGTATTTCGAAAAATGCATCCACCAAAGATTTGTCAAATAAAGTGGCAAATGCCCAGACAGACGAAGAATTGATGGAGGCCTGTAAAGAGTTTGAAACTTATTTATGGGAACAGGTATTGAAATCCATGGAATCTACAGTAGATATTTTCGGGGAGGGAAGTTCTTCCCAGATGGTGGATTATTTTATGGATTCAGCCATGACGGACGTGGCCGGACAGTTGACGGAGCAGTCCATGGGTCCGAACAGTTTGGCAATGCAGATGTATGAGCAGATGAAACGAAATCAGACGATTGATGTTGAAACGCTTTTGGCACAGTCCAGAGAAGCGAGCGGTTTAGAAGAAAAGACAGAAGAAATATAAAAAATCTACAATGTCATTAAATCCGGAAAGCGTTTTCCCGATTTGATGGCATTGCCTTTTTTTGAATTCACCAGAGAAGAGATGGGAAGAATCGGGTGAAAAGATTAGAAGTACGAAGGGTTAACGAAATGGAAAAACTGAAAGGTTATATCGGACATTTTATTTTCCAAAGCAATGAAACCGGATACGGAGTAATGGAGCTGATGGTAGAAGGAGCTCCGGTTACCTGCGTAGGGACTTTGCGCGGCTTTTCGGAGGGGGAATCGGTGGAGGTAGAGGGAGAATATGTTGTTCATCCCGTTTATAAAAAACAGTTGAAGCTCTCTCGAATTAAGGCGGTGCAACCGGAGGATGCGTTGGCGGTGCAAAGATATCTTGGCTCCGGCGCAATCAAAGGGGTAGGGGAAGCTTTGGCAGCAAGGATTGTGAAGCAATTTAAGGAAGACACCCTGCGTATTATGGAACAAGAACCGGAACGTCTTGCGGAGGTAAAGGGAATCAGTGAAAGAAAAGCCCGTGACATTGCCAATCAGATGGTTGAAAAAAGAGATGTCCGGGAAGCGATGATTTTTTTGCAGGAGTACGGAATCAGTCAGGTGTTGGCGAATAAGATTTATGACAAATATGGTGCGGAGATTTATCGTATTATGAAAGAAAATCCGTATCGTTTAGCAGAGGATATTGCAGGCGTGGGATTTCGTACCGCAGATGAAATTGCAAGGAAAAGTGGTATTATGGTGGATTCGGATTATCGAATTCGCTGCGGAATCTTACATGCCTTGATGGAAACTACGTTGGACGGACATTGCTATTATCCGAAAGAAATGCTTTTGGAAAAAGCGGCAGAACTACTGGGGTTAGAAGCAAATCAACTGCATAGTCCGTTGGAAAATCTGGCAATGGATAAACGACTGGTGTTGAAAAAAAGTGAGGAAGAAGATCGGGTTTATGCCTCTTCTTACTTTTATGAAGAGATGCGCTGCGCCGGAAAACTCTTGGAGTTAAAGTATTCCTATGAGGACTGGAACAAGATAGAGTCGGAAAAAGAAATTGAAAAAAAGATTGCATTGATTCAGGATAACATGGAAATGGAACTGGATGAATTGCAAAAACAGGCAGTGATAAAATGTGTACAAAGCGGCGTTTTCCTCCTTTCCGGCGGACCCGGAACCGGGAAGACGACAACCATTAATGCCATTATCCAGTATTTTGTGTCGGAAGGAATGGATGTCTATTTGGCGGCGCCTACCGGCAGGGCAGCAAAACGAATGACGGAAACGACCGGTTATGAAGCCAGAACGATTCACCGGTTGTTGGAAATCAACGGAGAGCCCTCGGAGGAGCAGAAAAGAGCTTACTTCGAAAGGAACGAAGAGAATCCTCTGGAAGCGGACGTTATCATCATTGATGAAGTCAGTATGGTGGATATTCATTTACTTATGGCACTGTTATCGGCGATGGTGCCGGGAACGAAGCTGGTGCTGGTAGGAGATGTGGATCAGTTGCATTCTGTGGGCCCCGGGCAGGTTTTAAAAGATATTTTGGACAGCAATGCCTTTGCTTATGTGAAATTGCAAAAGATTTTCCGTCAGGCCAAGGAAAGTCATATCGTTTCTTATGCGCACAAAATTAACCATGGAGAAGCAATTGACTTTACGGACAAATATTCGGATTTTTTCCTTTTGGATAAAGAGAACCCGGAAATCATATATTATTATATTGAGCAACTGATGAAGGAAAAATTACCCAAACAATTCGGTATTCGTGTTTTGGATACCCAGATTTTGACACCGATGCGTAAAGGTGCCCTGGGGGTGGAGATGCTGAACCGGATTTTGCAGGAACGATTAAATCCGCCTTCCAACCAAAAAAAAGAGCATGAATACGGAGATGTGATATTCCGGGAAGGCGACAAAGTCATGCAAATTAAAAATAATTATAATTTGGAATGGGAAATCATCGGAAAATACAATATTCCCATTGATAAAGGAAGCGGAGTGTTTAACGGAGACGTGGGAACCGTGACAGATATCAATGATTTTGCCAAAACAATTACGATTCAGTTTGAAGATGCAAGACAGGTGGTGTACCCGTATTCTGCTTTGGATGAGCTGGAGCATGCCTATGCCATTACGATTCATAAAGCCCAGGGAAGCGAGTATCCGGTGGTAATTATTCCCGTGATTGCAGGGCCTAAAATGTTACTGAATCGCAATTTGTTTTATACCGGAGTGACCAGAGCGAAAGAGTGTGTGATTTTGCTTGGAAACACGGAAATATTTCAGAGTATGATTGCTACAGATCGGCAACAGAAGAGATATACGTCCTTGGCGGAAAGGATTATTCAACTGACAAGATAGAAATGAAACTTATGCCGGAGAAGTGTGGGGAAGGAGTTTCATTTGAAAAAGAACACTATCATGGAAAAACTATGGGATATTCTCTTTCCCAGGAGATGCCCTGTTTGCGACGAACCGACACCGAGCGGGCAATGGATTTGTCCAAAGTGTAGGGAAAAAATCAGGTATATCGGTGATAACACCTGCTTTCGCTGCGGAAAAGAGCTGGCGAGAGAAGAAGAGGAGTATTGCCGGGATTGCAGGGAAAGAAAACATTTCTTCCGGCAAGGGGCGGCACTATACGATTACAAAAGTATGCGATTGTCCTTGTATCGTTTTAAGTACGCGGGGCGGTGCGAATACGCTGATTTTTATGCACTGGATATGGAACGGTGTATGGAAGAGAAAATCAGAAGCTGGAATCCCCAGTGTTTGATACCGGTACCGTTGCATCCTAAGAAGGAACGAAAGCGAGGATACAATCAGGCGGAAGTGCTGGCAGAAAAACTGGGAGAGCGACTTGGCATCCCGGTGGAAAAACATTTAGTGAAAAGAAGCAAAAATACCATCCCAATGAAGGAATTGGATGTCCGTATGCGTCAAATAAATTTGAAAAAGGCTTTTATTATACGGCAAGATGATGTAAAATTAGAGAGAGTAGTTGTGGTAGATGATATCTACACCAGCGGAAGCACGGTGGATGCCGTAGCGAAGGTTTTGCTTGCCGCAGGGGTTAAGGAAGTATTTTTTATTTCTCTGGCAATCGGAACCGGATTATGAGAAGGAGGATGGAAAATGAGCGCTAAAAACTGTAGAAAATGCGGCCGGATGTTTAATTATTTTTTTGGCGAGCCGATCTGTCCGGTGTGCAAAGAAAAAAGTGAAGAGAAATTTCAGAGAGTAAAGAAGTTTGTGCAGGATAATCGCAGAGCCATGATGAGTGAAATCGTGGAAGCCTGTGATGTGGATGTAAAGCAGATCAAACAATGGATTCGAGAGGAACGATTGTTTTTTGCGGATGATTCACCGGTAAAGATAAACTGTGAAGGTTGTGGCAAACAGATTCCTACGGGAAGATTTTGCGAACAATGTAAGAAAGAAAATATGAATAATATGGCGAATGCAGCCAGAAGACCGGAGGCGAGCGCACCGGTTACACCGACCAAGGATGACAGAAATCCCAGAATGCATACATTCAGAGATTGGAATTAAAACGGTGGAAATATAGGGAAAGCGAGTAAGACAGATGCTGAACGAATCAAGAATCAAGCTAATGACGAAGATGGCATCTTACGAAGCGGACGAAGGAAAAAAGAATATGTCAATCGGTACTTATTTTCGCGGTGATTACATCGGAAAAGAGGTTATGAAGTCCATTATATACGGCACGATGGCGTATTTGATTATTCTTGCTTTGTATGTATGTTATGATTTTGAATTTTTCATGCAGGACATTTATAAAATGGATTTGCTGGAATTCGGAAAACAGATTATTATGGATTACTTAAAACTGATAGTGTCTTATGCACTGGTTACTTATGTGGTATATGCGTTGAAATACCAGAAAGCACGTAGAAGTCTTCGGTGTTACTATAATAATTTGAGAAGATTACACTCCATGTATCGGAAAGAAGAACAGGAGAAAAATAAATAAAGGAATTTGTTTTTATGACACAGTTACTTGTGATTAGAGAAATGATTGAAAGTTTTATAAGTAAATACGAGAATTACTTCAAACCATTATCAAAGTTTACATTATGTTTGGTTTCTTTGTTAGCAATTAATGGAACGATCGGATATACCGAGAAACTTACCGGCTTGGCCATTGTGCTGATTGTTTCACTTCTTTGCTCGTTTTTACCGCTTAACACTATCGTAGTGGCAGATGCAATATACATTTTATTGCATTTGTATTCTTTGTCCATTGAGAGTGTGATTGTAGTAGGTTGCCTAATGATGTTGATGTTTTTGATGTACTTTAGGTTTTCGCCCAAGGACACACTTCTTTTGGTGTTTACACCCTTGTGTTTCGGGATGAAAATTCCCTACGTGATTCCCTTGGCGGCGGGATTGGTGTCCTCTCCTGCATCGGTGATTTCCGTAGGTTGCGGAACCGTGTTGTATTATATTTTGTCGTATATTTCTTTGAATGCACCCACGTTGTCTGCAATGCCTAGTGATGAGATCCTTCTGAAAATAAGGTATCTGATCGATGCAATCATCTACAACAAAGAAATGCTCATGGTAGTCATCGCCTTTTCCGTAACCATTATTACGGTAAATATCATTCGTCGTTTGTCGGTGGATTACGCATGGCATATTGCTATTGTTACCGGAGCATTGATGAATATTTTGATTATTTTAATCGGAGATTTGAAATATAATACTTATATTTCGATTCCGGGATTGATTTTCGGAAGCATTGTTGCCGTGGCAGTGGTGGTTGTGATTAAGTTCTTTGTATTTAATGTGGATTACAGCCGGACGGAGCATGTACAGTTTGAAGATGATGAATATTATTATTATGTGAAGGCTGTTCCCAAAAACACGGTATCTTTGGCGGATAAAAAAGTGAAAAAAATAAAAGGTCAGGGAAGAAATTCTTCCAATCGTAGCGAACCGAGAAAACGTTCGCAGTCCGATAGTAAGGACGTTACGGAATATCGTGTTCGCAGAATGGCGACCCGCGATTCGGAAAATGCGGGAAAAGATTATTCTTCCGGCAATAAAAACGTGACGAAGCGCATTATATTACCGGATGAGGACAGAGCGGTGAGAACGCAGTCCGGTGCGGTATCTGGTGCAAGACGTCAGGACAGCAACGGAATGACCAGCATTGAACGTGCGGCAGCGGCTAAGGCCAGAGCGGAACGAAATCGAAATGAATAAAAATCAATAGAAGGAAGAAAAAGAGATAATGTTAGAACAACTGAGTGCATTTGTAGATAAATATTTGTCACACATGCCCAACATTCGCCTTACGGATGTTGTTGAGATTCTTATTATCTCTTTTGTTGTATACCACATCATGGTGTGGGTTCGAAATACCAAGGCATGGTCTTTGCTGAAAGGTATGATTGTCATTTTGGGGTTCCTGTTGATTGCAGCGATGTTCAACATGACAACGATTTTATGGATTGCGGAAAATTGTCTTTCCATTGCAGTAATCGCTATTGTAGTTGTGTTACAACCGGAGCTTCGAAGAGCTTTGGAGCAGTTAGGAAAGAAAAATATTTTGTCTTCGTTTATGAGTACAGAGCAAAGTCGTCATGAAGGAAGATTTTCCGATCATACCATCGATGAAATTGTGAAGGCAGCTTTTGCTATGGGCAGAACCAGAACCGGGGCCCTGATGGTATTGGAGAGAAGCGAAACTTTGGTAGATTATGAAAAGACCGGTATCACAGTAGATGCCGTGGTTTCCAGTCAGTTGCTCATTAATATTTTTGAACATAATACACCGCTTCACGACGGTGCAGTGATTTTCAGAGGTGACAGAATTGTATCTGCGACCTGTTATTTGCCGTTGTCGGATAACCGGAGTTTGAGTAAAGCACTTGGTACCAGACATCGTGCTGCAGTGGGAATTTCGGAAGCTACCGATTCCATGACGGTTGTGGTATCGGAGGAAAACGGAAAGGTAAGCGTAGCTTACGGCGGCGAATTATTCAGTGGTCTTAATCAGGAAGGCCTTCGGGAAAAACTGGAATTAATTCAGGATAAACCGGCAGAAGAAACCAAGAAGAGCTGGCGTAATAAGGTGAAGGGGGACAGGAATGAAAAAAAAGCTAACGAATAATTTGGGCTTAAAGTTATTGGCTGTTCTGGTGTCCTTTGCGTTGTGGCTGGTGGTGGTGAACTACGATGACCCGGTAATATCCAATACGTATAGCGGTATCCCGGTGGAAATTATCAATGCGGATGCATTGACCGATCAGGGAAAGGTATATGAAATTTTAAATAATACAGATACCATTAGTGTAACGGTTACCGGCAAACGTTCGGTTGTGGAATCCATTGGCCGGGAAAACATACGTGCCATTGCGGATATGGAAGACCTTACTTTAATGGATACGGTGGGCATTCAGCTTTCCACCGATAAAAATTATAATCAGTTAGATAGCATTGAAAGTGACCAGGAAGTAGTGGAGCTGGCCATTGAAAATCGTCAGGAAATCAATATGCCGATTAATGTGCAGGTTACGGGAGAACCCGGTAGCGGTTATATTGTAGGTGATATTTCCACCAATCAAAATACGGTCCGTATTTCCGGACCGGAATCCGTAGTTTCAAGGATTACCAGAGTATCCTGCGAAGTAAACGTAGGAGGAAGAACCTCCGATGTGACGACACAGGCAGACATTCGGATGTATGATGCTAACGGAGATGTGGTGGAACATCCCAATCTGACCATGAATACCAGATATATTAATGTGAGCGCAGAAGTACTTGCGACGAAGGCTGTGGAAATTATTTATAACTATTCCGGCACCTTGGAGGAAGGGTATGTGATTTCCGGTGATATCACCGCAGATCGAATGGCTATTTATTTGGCAGGAAGACAGAATGCTTTGGATGCAGTCTCCGTTTTGGAAATTCCGGCTACCGCAATCAATGTGGAAGGAAAGAGCGAAACCTTTACGACCACCATTGATCTGGAACGATATTTACCGGAAGGAACGGAATTGGCAGAACAGGGCTTTGACGGAAGAGTAGCGGTTACAGTTCCCATTGAAGAAACCGTTAACAGAAACTTAAATATTCCGATAGATAATGTATCGGTAAATCATGTGCCTAACGGTTATGAAGCAGAAATTTTGATTAATAGCAGCGACGTGGTTCAGGAAGGAACTGCCGGTGAAGTGAGAATTCGTATCTCTACGGTGGGACTGGAAGATGCTTATGATAACGTTAGCGGAAGAAATGTATTTGCCTCCGTGGATATCAATTCCTATTTGGAAACCATGGATCAGACAGAGCTTCTTCCCGGTGTATACCGAATGGAAATTCAATTTTATTTGCCGGAAGGTGTAGAAACTACCCAAACCTATTATGCCGACATTAAAATACAAGAAATAGAAGAATAGGAAATGGAAGGGAGAAAAAAATTATGGCAAGATTATTCGGAACTGATGGGGTACGTGGTGTGGCAAACGAGGAGCTGACTCCGTTGCTGGCGATGCAGTTAGGGCAAGCCGGCGCAACCGTGCTGACAAAAGAAAAAGCACATAAGCCCACTATTATGGTTGGCTGTGATACTAGAATTTCCGGTGACATGCTGGCGAATGCTTTGATGGCAGGTGTGTGTTCCGTGGGAGCTAATGCAGTATATGTAGGTGTAGTTCCTACACCGGCAGTGGCTTATCTTACCAGAAGATATCGTGTGGATGCAGGTGTTGTGATTTCGGCCTCCCACAACCCGGTAGAGTTTAACGGTATTAAATTTTTCGACGGAAACGGCTACAAACTTCCGGATGCCATGGAAGATGAAATTGAGGCATATATCCGCAACGATATGAAAGGGATTAAATATGCTACCGGTTCCCGTGTCGGAAAAATTAAGTATCGTACCGATGCCAGAGAAGAATACATTAACCATGCAATTAAAGCAGTTCCCATTGAACTTGACGGAATGAAAATTGTAGTGGACTGTGCAGAAGGAGCTTCCTTCTATACTTCGGTGGAAGCTTTGAAAGAACTGGGAGCGAATGTGATTTCCATTCATAACAATCCCGATGGAACCAATATCAACGCCAATTGTGGTTCCACCCATATGGAGGAATTGCAGGCCAGAGTCGTTTTTGAAAAAGCGGATATTGGTATTGCCTTTGACGGAGATGCAGACCGTATGCTAGCGGTGGATGAAAACGGAAAAATGGTAGATGGTGACCAGATTATGGCTATCGTTGGTAATTTCATGAAGAGCCAGGGTAAATTAAAGCAGGATAAGATTATCGTTACCGTAATGAGTAATCTTGGATTTTCTCTCATGGCGAAGGAACAGGGAATTAACATTGACCAGACCAAAGTTGGGGACCGATATGTATTGGAACGAATGAAAGAAGTGGATGCGAACCTTGGCGGGGAACAATCCGGTCACATCATTTTCTTGGATGAAAATACAACCGGTGACGGTTTGCTTTCTGCATTGCATTTGTTGGAAGTTATGGTTTCTACCAAGAAAAAATTATCCGAGCTTGCTACCATTATGGAGGTGCTTCCGCAGGCATTGGTGAATGCGAAAGTTCCCAATCATAAGAAGGACAGCTACATGGATTATCCCGAAATTGCGGATGCCATTGCTGCACTTACCGAAAAGTTTGCGGGAGAAGGTCGTGTGTTGATTCGTCCTTCCGGAACGGAACCGATGGTACGTGTTATGATTGAAGGAAAAGATCAGAAGATGATTGAAGAAGAAGCGAAGAAATTGGCAGAATTAATTACCAATACCGTGTTGTAAAACAGGACAGGATGGGATGATTTCTGAAAATGGGTTACAAAATTTGTCATTTTGACAAGAAAGAAGAATAAATAAAAGCATGCTCTTGTGAAAAATTACCGATGGTGTTATAATGGAATGGTGAGAGAAGTCATGAGAGTTCGTAATAATTTTTAAGAAACAAATGAGTATTGCAAATTAAGAGAAGGTAATTTGTATATATATGAGAGTCTCACATGGGGCAAAAAGAAAAAGCATAAAATGATTGGAGGGAGATTCTACTATGGTAAGTCAGAAGGTTACGATTAAAAATGCAACCGGTTTGCACCTACGTCCGGCAGGGAATCTATGTAAGGAAGCGATGCGTTTTCGTTCGCTAATTACGTTTACATTTAAAGAAAATACAGCAAACGCAAAGAGCGTCCTAAGTGTGCTCGGTGCGTGCGTTAAGTGTGGCGACGAGATTGAGATTGTCTGTGAAGGTGAGGATGAAGCAGATGCTTTAAACAGCTTGGTAGAGGCAATCGAAAATGGTCTTGGTGAATAACATAGTGTTGATTGAATAGCCCACTTAAGTGGGCTATTTCTATTTGCAAATATTGTATTTTGAAAATTTCCGTGTCGAAATGATTTGAAATACAAAGTGTCGAATGGAATGAGAGCCGTTCTGCGGATCGGGCGAAATGGATAGAAAATCATGATAATAATTGGAGGATAACTATGTTAAATTATAAGAGATATCAAAAGAATCCGGTAGAACACTTCCCGGAGCGTACCTGGCCGAACAAGGAAATTACAAAGGCACCGGTTTGGTGTAGTGTGGATTTGCGTGACGGTAATCAGGCGCTGATTGACCCCATGGTGGTTACGGAAAAGATTGAAATGTTTCAGTATCTGGTGAAGCTTGGATTTAAGGAAATTGAAGTCGGTTTTCCGGCAGCCAGCCAGATTGAATTTGACTTTTTGCGTCAGCTCATTGAAAGAAAATTAATTCCCGATGATGTAAAGGTGCAGGTATTAACCCAGTGCAGAGAAGAGTTGATTGACCGTACCTTTGAATCCATTCAGGGATGCAAACAGGCGATTGTACATATTTACAATTCCACATCAACGCTGCAAAGAGACGTTGTGTTCGGAATGGAAAAAGAACAGATTATCGATATTGCCATCAAGGGAACGGAGATGGTGAAAGAACGTGCAGCAAAATTTGACGGAAATATTATCTTGGAATATTCCCCGGAGAGCTTTACGGGAACGGAACTGGATTTCTCCCTGGAGATTTGTACGGCAGTGCAGAAAGCATGGGGTCCCACAAAGGAAAATCCCATGATTATCAATCTTCCTTCCACCGTAGAGATGACGACCCCCAATGTTTTTGCGGATCGTATCGAATGGATGGATAAGAATTTTGAAAATCGGGAAAGTATTATTCTTAGCGTTCATCCCCACAATGATAGGGGAACCGGCGTGGCAGCAGCAGAGCTGGCACTTCTGGCCGGTGCAGACCGAATCGAAGGAACCTTGTTTGGTAACGGGGAAAGAACCGGTAACGTAGATATTGTAAATATTGCTTACAACATGTTCTCTCAGGGAATTGACCCGGAACTGGAATTGGACAATGTAAATGAAATTATCGAACTCTATGAGAGATGTTGCAAGATTCCCATTCACCCGAGACATCCTTATGCAGGAAAATTGGTATTCACAGCATTTTCCGGCTCGCACCAGGATGCAATTAACAAGGGTGTGCAGGCAATGCATGACCGTAACAGAGAGCATTGGCAGGTGCCGTATCTTCCCATTGATCCTGCAGATATCGGAAGAGAGTACGAGCCGATTGTACGAATCAATTCCCAGTCCGGAAAGGGCGGCATTGCTTTCGTTATGAATACCTATTACGGATTCAAATTACCCAAGGGAATGCACAGAGAATTCGCAGATGTTATTCAGGCACTTTCCGAGAAGCAGGGTGAGGTTTCACCGGAAACCATTATGGAAAAATTCCGAGAGGAATATCTGCTTAAAAAAGAGCCCATTCACTTCCGCAAGTTGAAAGTGGATGATATGTCCGGCGAGACGGAATCCGAATTTGATACAAGAGTAACAGTATCCTATACCGACCGCGAAAAAGAGAGAAGTTTTGTGGCAGTTGGTAACGGTCCTTTGGATGCGGTGCAACGCGGTTTGATGGAGACATTCAACATCAACATCAAGATTTTGGATTACGAACAGCACGCATTGCAGAGCGGTTCCAATTCACAGGCGGCGGCATACATCCATATGTTAGATTCGGATAGCGGAAATGTAACCTACGGTGTTGGTGTAAGCTCCAACATCACCAGAGCTTCCGTCCGAGCTATTTTCTCCGCGCTCAATCGTTTGGGTCTGGGTGAAAAATAAATACAAAAAGTGAGGGACAGATCCAAGGATTTGTCCCTTATTTGTTTATTCTTTTGGGAAAAAATAGTAAAATGAAACAAGCGGAATGGATTGAATAAAACAAAGAAAATGAAACAGGGAAGAAATAGGAAAGAAATAGGAACAAGAGGAGTGCAATATGGATCATTTTGTTGATGAACGGGATTACAAATTATTAGAGGGTGACAAATATACTTTTTTCGTGCTGCGTCGCATTATTGACGGACCCTGTAAATTGTTGCTTTCGGATCATGAACGTTTGATTATTTGTTTTTCGGAGGAACCTTATCCGACTTGGATATGGACACCGGATGATGTGACGGAAGAGGAAATGGAGAATGCATATTTGCTCTTAAAGAAAAACAATTTGATTAATAAAGAACATACTTTTAATATGAAATACGAGCTTTTGGATTATTTTATTAACAGAGCTTTAAAAGACGGAATTTCTTTGGCGCTTAAACTCAATATGTTTGCGTACGACTGCTTCAAGCCGGTGCGGCCGAAAAAAACGGCGGAAGGAGAAATCTGTAAATGCGAAAGGGAGCATACGGAAGAACTTGCCGATTTTATTGAAGCGTTTCATGAAGAAACGGGTGTTGACCGAATGGACCGCGCGGGATGCCTGGAGCATGCAAAGGTGAAAATAGAGGAAGGAAAAACATTTTTTTGGAAAGATGAGCAAGGAAATCATGTGGCGTCCTGCTCGTACAATTTACAGGGGGAACTGGCCAGTGTCAATTTGGTTTATACGAAGCCGGAGCATCGGAGAAAACATTATGCAGAGCATCTTGTTTATCAGGTATCTAAGCTGGTAACGGATGCGGGCTACATTCCGATGCTTTACACAAATGCGGATTATAAGGCATCGAATGCCTGTTATGAGAAGATTGGTTACGTCCTTCGCGGAAAATTGTGTTCCGTCGGATGATTTTGGAGAAAAATATGAACATAATAGTACAAAAATTTGAAAAAAAAGATTTAAATGAAATGATAGAAATTTGGAATGAAATTGTGGAAGAAGGAAATGCGTTTCCGCAGGAGGAATTACTAAATCTTGAAAGCGGGGCCGAATTTTTTGCATCGCAAACATATACCGGCGTTGCAAAGGACGGTGGAACAGGGAAAATTTACGGTCTATACATTTTGCATCCAAATAATATCGGCCGGTGCGGTCATATTTGCAACGCCAGCTATGCTGTTTTGAAGGAGAGCCGGGGGCTGCATGTCGGAGAAAAATTAGTTTTGGATTGTATGGAGCAAGGACGAACGCATGGTTTTTCCCTATTGCAATTTAATGCAGTGGTTGCAACCAATGTGCATGCCAGACATTTGTACGAACGTCTGGGCTTTACGCAATTAGGTACAATACAAAAGGGCTTTCGGATGAAAAACGGAACTTATGAGGATATTTGCCCGTATTATCATGCGTTATGACCGGAGAATAAAGGCCCGGTCGTATCGTCCCAACCACCGGTTGAGTCCGCATATTTGGGGCATTTCAACCATCGGTTCGTGTAAATGAAGGCAATGTTTTTGTATTGTAAATGGTGAAAGGAGGGTTCCCGAAATGAATCAGGAAAAAATAGGAAAGTTCATAGCAGTTTGCAGAAAGGAAAGCGGATTAACCCAGGCAGCTTTGGCTGAGAAGCTTGGTATTACGGACCGCGCCGTATCTAAGTGGGAAACCGGAAAAAGTCTGCCGGACGCATCCATTATGCTGGAGTTATGCGGACTGTTAAATATTAGTGTAAACGAGCTCCTGACCGGGGAACATATTATTATGGACAATTATAAAGACATTGCAGAACAGAATCTGGTAGAAATGCATAAGCAGGAGGAAGAAGCCAATCGGAAGCTGTTGGCGGCAGAAGCCTTTTTGGTTACGTTGACCGTGGTGGCTTCCTTATCCATGATTGTTGCAGGTATTTTGATTGGTGAATTGCATACAGTTATGGCGGTGGTGCTGTGCTCCCTGGGTTCACTTATTACACTATTAGGCATCTTTTATGGTCTCAAATTGGAGCACGATGCCGGATATTACGAATGCCCGGAATGCAAGGAGCGATATGTCCCTTCCATGAAGGCGGTTGTGATGGCGCCCCACTATGGTACGACCCGAAAAATGAAATGCCCGCACTGTGGGAAAAAAGGATACCATAAAAAGGTACTGACCAAATCATAAGGAAAAGCGGTTATTGATTTTATAAAAATAGTCTTGACCGGGGTCGTCGTGAAGGCTATAATAAAGAAAAAGTTTTAGGAGGATTTTGCATGTTAAGGGTTATTGTAATGGAGAAAGTGGCTAAATAAATATTGCCGGGTGATTTTCGGTAGCATACCGGGAGTCTGCCTTTTGTTGACGTGAGAAATGTCGACATTTTCGCCTTACAATTGCTTAATATTGTGGTATATATTTTGGGAATGATATTAGCATGGCTGTATGGTCATGCTATTATTATGTTTAGGACCATAGTATCTTAATGCACTTAAGGTATGTATGGTCTTTTTTGTTTGATAAGGCGAAAGAATTAGCCACGAAAACTCCGGTTTCGGCAACAAAACTACAAAGAAAGTGAAAGAGCAGTAATTAAGAATAAATAAAAAGAATCGAAACATTAGTAAATGAGGAAAAGGAAATGAATATAGAAAAACAAATTGAATTTGACAAAGTAAAAACCATTTGGAAGGAATTGGCAATCACTGACCGGGCAAAGGAAAGTATAGAAAACGCGGGACTCTGTTATTCGGAAAAGGATTTGCAAAAGCAATTAAAAGACACTACGGATGCCAGAAATCTGATGGAAGCGATTGGGACGCCGCCACTGCAAAATATCACGGAGATAAAGGAAGTTTTGCAGATTGCGGAAAAAGGAGAGTGCCTATCTCCGTATCAATTGGAGCGGGTAGAAAGCGTATTGGCGGCAATCCGGCGATTAAAGGACTATTTAGAAAGAGGAAAAGCGTATCAAAATTCCCTGGCCTATTATGAGGAAAATCTTAACGCTTTGCCGGAGCTTGGCGAGGAAATCAGTATGGTCATAAGAAACGGTGAAGTGGATGATTATGCATCGAAGGAGCTTTCGCAGATTCGAAGAAATCTGGTAAAGTGCGAAGAGGAGATGAAGCAAAAAGCGGAGCAAATCCTGCGGACCAAAAAGGAATGTATGGCGGATAACTACTGCACCTATCGAAACGGACGGATTTGCCTTCCGGTGAAAAAGGAGTACAAACTAAAAATTGCAGGCAGCGTCATTGATAAGTCTGCTACCGGCAGTACCTTCTTTATCGAACCGTCGGGCGTGGCCAAATATTACGAAGAGATGCAGCTTTTGAAAATAAGGGAAGAAGCGGAAGTGTATCGGATACTATACACCGTAACGGCTCTTGTATTGGCATCCGCGGAGACGCTAAAGGAAAACCTGAATTTGATGGAAAAACTGGATTTCATTTTTTCCAAAGGAAAGCTTAGTATGGATATGGATGGTACCATGCCCCGAATCAACGTAGAGCGGAAAATAAAACTGGTGGAAGCCAGACACCCTCTGATGGATAAGGCGGCAGCCGTGCCCCTGACCTTCGAAGCAGGAGATGCGGTGCGGGGAATTGTAATTACCGGACCCAACACCGGCGGAAAAACCGTGGCCATTAAAACCGTGATGCTAAATTGCATGATGGCGCAGTACGGCCTCCATGTTACCTGCAAAGAGGCGGACATTTGTATGAATAATGCCTACCTTTGTGATATTGGTGATGGACAGAATTTATCGGAGAATCTATCGACTTTTTCGGCTCATATTACCAATGTGCTGGAGGTGCTGCAAAAGGCGGGACCAAGCAGCTTTGTCATTATGGATGAACTTGGCTCCGGCACCGACCCTACGGAAGGAATGGGGATTGCCATCGCCATATTGGAGGAACTTAGAAAAAGCGGGGCGCTCTTTCTTGTGACAACCCATTATCCGGAGGTGAAGGAATATGCAGAGCGTGCAGAGGAAATTGTGAATGCCAGGATGGTATTTGATAAAGAAACTTTGCGACCTACGTATCAATTGGTAATCGGTGAGGCCGGGGAGAGCTGTGCATTTTACATTGCAGAGCGGCTTGGAATGCCGGAGGATATGTTAAAGGTGGCCATCCGCGCAGCCTATGGAGAAACGGCAGCAAGTACCTACGCTTTCCGGACTCCGGATGAGGCACAAGAGAATGGTGCGCAAGAGGATAAGGAAAAAGCGGATAAGGTAAAACGTGAAAACATGCCCAAAATCGTAAAAGCAAGGAAGAACGGGAAAAATGCGGAACTTTTCGCTAAGTACAAGCTTGGTGACAGCGTCATGGTTTATCCTGACAAGAAAATCGGAATTGTATGCGAGCCCATGAATGAAAAAGGTGTGCTTCGGGTGCAAATGCCGGATAAGAAAATATGGATTAATCATAAACGGGTGAAGTTACACGTGGCGGCAGAGGAGCTGTATCCGGAGGATTATGATTTTTCTATTTTGTTTGATACTGTGGAGAATCGAAAGAAACGACATGAGATGCAAAGAAAGTACACCGATGTTATGATAGAGTCGGAAGAATAAGGAACAGCAAAATTAAATGAAGAAAGGATTATTAGAATGAAGAGAACAATAAAAGCAATGGAAGGGAAGTATGAGGAGAAGCTTTTGCTTTTATCGCCGGTAGCAGTAAAGACCAGCCTGCAAAGACAGCATATTTCCAAGGATTTGCTGGAGCATGGTTTTGAAGTGGCAAAAGGACTGGGATTTAAAGCGGTTTTGGTGGAGGGAAATCCCCGCAATTACGTGAGCCGAGGGTTCCAGCCAAGTTACCGCTTCGGAATTGAAGCCGGACCAAACCTTAGACTTCCCCATCCTGACTGCCTTATGATAAAAGAATTGGAAGAAGGAGCGCTGGAACACATAAGCGGTTTGGTAGATTACTCGTTCTACGAGACCCTGAGAGGATGAATAGTGTTATATATTTGTGTATTGACAATCTAACAACTGTTAGATAAAATATGCCTAACAGTTGTTAGGTAGGGGTGTTTTATGAATACGACAAAAGAAAGAATTTTAGATGTTTCATTAGAATTGTTTTCCCAAAGGGGATATTCCGCAGTTTCGATTAGAGATATTTGTAAGGGTGTGGGGATTAAAGAAAGTTCTGTTTACTATCATTTTGAAAATAAGCAGAATATCTTTGATGTATTGCTGGACAGGTTTTCTGAAATTGCAAAAGGGATGATGGCTCAACTTGAAAACGGTCTTACAGAAGGACAGAACTCTTTTTCAGATGGTATTAATACTGTTTCTAACTGTTTTTTTGAACAATATCTTATGAATGATTTTTGTAATAGGGTTATGCGAATTATGTTTATCGAGCAGTTTAATAATGAAAATGTGAGAAAATTGTATCAGCACTGGCTAATGGATGAGCCACTCAATTTTCAAAGCAAAATCTTTTCTGTATTGATGAGTATTGGAATAATTCCGAATTGTTGTAGTGAATATCTTGCAGTAAAGTATTATGCTCCAATTTATTTCTATGCACAGAAATGGTTGTTCAAAGGGGAATTAACAGAAGAAAGCAAAGAGGCATTCCGTATAGATGCATATAAGCATATACAGATGTTTTTTGGAGAAGTAGGAGGTTACAATGGTTAATAATATTATTATCACGGGAGCAAATCAAGGTATCGGTTATTATAT
>JAZNKK010000010.1:0-17746 GCA_045578545.1 Lachnospiraceae bacterium | reverse complement strand
AGGAATGCCCCAGCCGGGAATGATGCCGCCTCAGGGAATGGTAGGGATGCCACAGCCGGGAATGGTGCCGTCGCAAGGAATGGTAGGAATGCCCCAGCCGGGAAGGATACCGCCCCAAGGAAGCATGGGAAAAACGAATGGGACCGCACCCATAAAAAAGAAAAAGAATTTGGAAGATGCCGTGGGAAAAAATTTAATGGGAATCATGGCTTCTATCTTAATTTTTGCAGGGTTAACCTTACTTGCCACCATGGCCTATGATGCGTTTTCAGACGCTATGCGTGTGGCGGGGATTTTTGTCATCAGTGCAATCATGCTGGCAGTGGGAAGAATTGGAATGCAGAAGAACCGGAATGCATTTTTCCTTTCTATGACGGGGTGTGGCGTTGGTGCCGTTTATATTTCACTATTTCTGACCTACGGATATTTTGGGTACTTAAATGAAATTATATTGTATCTTTTGTTAGCGGTTTGGTCCGTGATTGTCTATTTTATGGGTGGCCGGGACTCGCAGCTTTTTAAGGTGATTGGTCAGGTCGGCCTTTTGGTTTCATTGATTTTTGGTGTAGCCTTTCTGGTTGGAGAAGAAGCAGAAAAGGTGAAAGGAATCTACGTTTTGATTTCGTTCTATATTTCGCTTTCTGTTTTCTATCTTTGCATGGATAGACGGAAGGGAATGAAAGTAAATGCACCTTCTCTTATTATGAACGGAATCGGAGCATTCCTTCTTTATACGTTGCTTGATTTCTTACGGTATGTAGAGGATTTTCCGAATTTTGTACTAATATTAACAACCATTTTATTGGAAGCATACCAAATCTTTCTGGTTGCTTTGGTACTTAGAAGAATTGACCGGGAAGAAAAACCGGAGGGCGGTTTTTTCGCGGCTTACCTTGGAAGTATGCTGGGAATTACCATTCTCGGAAATCTCTTGGTAAATCACAGTGAATTGGTTCACAGTTTGACGGCACTTCCGTATTTGTTGGTGCTATGGCTGATGGTGGAAAAGAGAAACAAAAAGGATATTCCACGTGTGGTATGTTTAAGTATGCTGTTTGCCTACAGTGTCCTTTGCTTTTACGGCTTGGAAATGTTTTCGGACCTTTTGGGAACAGCGGCATTGGCATTACCGCTTGGTATTGTGGCATTTGTCAAAAAAGAGCATTTGTACATGATTCTTTCCCTTGTCAGCTACGGATTGTTTGTTGTGTTTAACGGTGAATATACAGCGACTTACCTGCTTTTGACCATGGCTTATCTATTGCTTTATATCGTATTTTTGTTAAATGAAGAAACCATTTACAAAGCAGGCTATAAAATAACGTTGTATGTTTTGGCGGAAGTGTGTCTGCTTCGCTTATTGACGGTTTTGGAACCGAAGAGCCTTAGCATGGCAGAACTATTTAACATTATTTTCTTAATCAGCAGTGTGTTGTGTATTGTAGCTTCCCTGTCCTTCTTTGTGAAATCCTGGACGAAGGGACATACGGAAAGCGGTATGAAAATTTTTATGGCAATCATAACAGGAAAACAAATTCTGGTGGGAATGGTTGTATTGTTCTTTAAGGTAAATGAAGTATTCCACTTTTTCAACGCACTTGTTTTATTGGCATTGATGATTTTAAATATTCCGGCAATGATCAAACAATACAAGGACCATGCTTTTTGCGGGTTCTACATAGGAGGCAAGCTGACCTTGTATCTGATTGTTACCTTGCTGTCTTATGAGGCGGCAGGATTTGTGGTTAGCCTTTGTTGCCTGATTATGGCGATTAGCGTCATTGCGGCGGGCTTTGGCTTCCGGTATCGATACATTCGGTTATACGGGTTGATATTGTCTATTTTCAGCATTGTGAAGCTGGTTTTGTTTGATGTGGAATACCATTCTTCTGTGGCAAGAGCAGTTACGGTTACGGTATGCGGTCTCATTGCTTTCGGAATCAGTTTTTTATATAATGTTTTGGATAAACGGATATTACAGGAAACTACAGTCTTAGAGAAAAAACAGGAAAACAACCAGGGATGACAGAGAAAGAAATACAGAATTTTATAGAAGAGTTAAATGAATATGGCAGTGTTCTCGGAACCGATACCATGAAGGAATTGTTAAAGCGAATGGGAAACCCCGAAGAAAAATGCAAAGTCATTCATGTGGCGGGAACCAATGGTAAGGGCTCGGTGGTGGCTTATGTTTCCACGGTTCTTACAACGGCAGGATACAAAACGGGAAGATACACGTCACCGGCCATTTTCGAGCCGCGGGAAATCATTCGGGTAGATGGTAAAAACATTACCGAAAAGGCTTGGAAGGAAGGTTGGGAATGCATCGAAAAACACGTACGTGAAATGCAGGCGGACGGGTTGAAATCCCCGACATTGTTTGAGGCGGAAACAGCACTGGCTTTTTGGTATTTTGCTTTCAAAGAATGTGATTTTGCGGTGTTGGAGACCGGTCTTGGAGGAAGGGAAGACGCCACAAACGTGGTGACTCATCCTTTGGTATGTGTGTTAACGTCCATTTCGATGGACCACATGGCAATTCTTGGAAATACCTTAGAAAAAATTGCCCGGGAAAAAGCCGGTATTATCAAAAAGGGAGCAACGGTGGTTTCCGGAGTACAAGAAAAGGAAGCCATGGAGGTCATTGGGAAAGCTTGTAAAGAGTTTGGCTGTTATTTGCGTGTGGCGCAAATGCCCAGGTGCATCAGATACGGTTTGGAAAAACAAACGTTTTCTTATGAAAATAATACAGTCAATCCAGAGGTTTCCTATAAAAAAATACAGATTTCTTTAGCCGGAATCTGCCAGCCGGAAAATGCGACAGTGGCACTGGAAGTGTTGGAAGCTTTAAAGGAAAAGGGGATAGCACTTCCCCTGCCTGCGATAGAAAAGGGAATGAAGGAAACGAAGCATCCCGGAAGATTTTCGATTTTGCAGAAAAAACCACTGTTTTTGATGGATGGGGCACACAATGAAGCTGCCGCCATCCGATTACGAGAGTCGCTGGAATTGTATTTTTCCGGTGAAAAATTGATTTTTATTCTGGGCGTTCTAAAGGATAAGGAATATGAGAAAATCATTGCCCATACGGCAGATTTTGCCGCTCATATTATTACGGTGACTCCGCCGGAAAATCCGAGAGCACTCCCGGCGTATGAACTGGCAAAAGAAGCAGAAAAAGTGCATCCTTTGGTGACTACGGCCGACAGCATTGAGGAAGCGGTAGAGATTGCCTCGTTGCTGGGGGGCGGAGAATGTGCTATGATAGCATTTGGTTCGTTGTCCTATCTTGGTAGGCTGAAAAAGGTAGTGGAGACCAAACAAAAAAGAAAGACAACAAGAAGTTTAAAACGATAGATTCAGAAAGGAACAGGTTGCCGGAAATGGTGGATGAAAAGAAAGTGGAAGAGGCAGTGAAATTATTGCTGGAAGGAATCGGGGAAGATATTTCCCGAGAAGGAATTGCAGAAACTCCGCAGCGAATTGCCCGTATGTATACCGAAATATTTTCCGGAATGGAAGAAGATGCCGCAAAGCATCTTCAGAAAACCTTTTTGGTGGATACCGGGGAGATGGTGGTGGAAAAAGACATTGTGTTTTATTCTACTTGTGAACATCATCTGATGCCCTTTTTCGGGAAAGCACATGTGGCATACATTCCGGATGGAAAGGTAGTGGGACTTAGTAAATTGGCCAGATGCGTGGAGGTATATGCGAAGCGCTTGCAGTTGCAGGAACAGTTAACCAGCCAGATTGCGGATGCGTTGATGGAGCATCTCCTTCCCAAGGGAGCGATGGTGGTCATTGAGGCGGAGCATATGTGTATGACCATGCGAGGGGTGAAAAAGCCCGGCAGCAAAACAGTGACCATGGCGGTCAGAGGAAATTTTGCAGAGGATGAAAAGTTGCAAAATCGCTTTTTTCAAATGTTGAAACTTTAAAGAAGGGTTTTAAAGAAAGTTAAAAGATGCGAATCGGAACGAAAGAATGGAAAGAAAACAAAACGTATGTCATGGGAATCCTGAATGTAACGCCGGATTCCTTTTCTGACGTCGGAAAATACAGCAGTATATCCGCTGCAATAGAACGAGCAAAAAAAATGGAGGCGGAAGGTGCTCATATCATTGATGTGGGCGGAGAATCCACAAGACCGGGACATGTTCCCGTTTCGGCGCAGGAAGAGATGCAAAGAGTGATTCCGGTGGTGGAAGCACTAAAAAAAGAACTTTCCGTGCCGGTTTCTGTAGATACCACCAAAAGTGAGGTGGCAAAGGAAGCAATCTTGGCAGGTGCAGATTTGATTAATGATGTGAATTTTTGCAGTGACAACGAAATGCTTTCCGTGGTAGTAAAAGGTGGGGCATCTTATTGTTTGACCCATAACAGCAAAATTCATTTTTGTGAAGTGCCCATGCAGATACCAAAGGCCCTCCAGGAAAAAGCAGCGCAACTGGAACAGGGCGGTATGCAAAAAGACAAAATCTTGTTGGACCCCGGAATCGGGTTTGCGGGAAGTACGGAAAATGATATCTGGATACTGCAAAATCTGGAGCTTTTTGCGGAACTTGGCTATCCGGTATTGCTTGGTACTTCAAGAAAGTCGGTCATCGGCAAAACACTTGATTTGCCGGTCGAGGAGCGACTGGAAGGAACTTTGGCAACTACGGCCAGAGCTTTTTTTGCGGGTTGTCGTTTTGTTCGGGTCCATGATGTAAAAGAAAATGTCAGATGTTTAAACATGTTAGAAGCGATGAGAAAATAACGAAACGAGGCAAAAAACCATAAAAGCGGGTTTGGCTTGTTAAAGTTATGAGGAGTAGAGAAAATGGATCAGATTAGAATTTCCGGGTTAGAGGTTTTTGCCCATCACGGAGTGTTTGAATTTGAAAAAAAAGAGGGACAAAAATTTGTTGTGAATGCAACGCTTTTTTTGGATTTACAAAAAGCAGGAAGGCGGGATGATTTAGAATTGTCCGTTAATTATGCGGCGGTTTGTGAGGATATTCTTCATGTAATGCAGGAAAACACTTATGATTTGATAGAGGCAGCTGCAGAAAAAATCTGCCTGACGTTATTAAATAAATACGACAAAATAAAGGAAGTGGAAATTGAGGTGAAGAAACCGGAAGCACCGGTGGATGCGGTCTTTTCCGATATTTCCGTAATGATGAAGAGACAAAGGCATTTGGTTTATGTGGCATTTGGTGCAAACGAAGGAGATTGCCTTGAAAATATTGAAAAGGGAATTGCAGCCATAGAAGAAAATGAGTATTGTAAGACAAAAAAAGTTTCTGAAATCATAAAAACCACTCCTTACGGGGTGACCAATCAAAATGACTTTTATAATGGGGTGCTGGAGATGGAAACCTATCTTGCCCCGGAAGAGTTGTTGGATGTGTTGCAGGAAATAGAAAAGTCCAGGGGACGTGTTCGGAAGGAACACTGGGGACCTCGGACTTTGGATTTGGATATTTTGTTGTACGATAACCTTGTTTTGGAAAGTGACCGACTCATCCTTCCCCATGCGGATATGACGAATCGGGATTTTGTACTGGCTCCGTTAGCGGAAATTGCACCGCATCGAAGACATCCGGTGAACGGAAAAACCGTGAGCGAGTTATTAAAAGAAGTGCAGGAAACACATATTTTATAGGCGGATTCCCGTGGAGGTTGCAAGGGCTACAACGGCTTCTTTTTCATCGGTTATGGTTACTTCAAATACACAAGTCTTTTGCCCGGATTTGATACATCTGGTTTCTGCGGTTAGGAAAGCTCCTTTGCCGGCCCGTAGGTATTGAATCTGGCTGTTTAATGTCACCGTTGAGGTAGCTGCTCCGTTGGAGGCGACTGCCGCAGTAAAATCCGCAAGGGTGAAGATGGCACCACCCATGACACTGCCATTGGCATTTAAATGTTTTTTCTCAATTTTCATTGTGCATTTCGCATAATTTTCTTTCACAACATCAATTACGATTCCTGCCGTCTCGGTAGCGAAATAATCTTTTGCAAAGAGCTCTCGGGCTCTTTTTGTTAAGTCTTCATTCTTTTCCATAGACATTTTCCTCTTTTTTATTCGTTTTCCGGCTGAGTATTTTGGAACGCCGCATCCCTGGCGCTATCAAAGGTGCGGACATCCACAGCACCAAAGGTACTGGTGCGATAAACAGGAACCTCCTGCCCAAATTCCGTGAAATAGACATAGTCGGAAGTAATGTTAATGTTTTGATATACGCCTTCCCTGACAAGTTCATCACCGGTACCGTCGGTGTAAACTCTGCGAAGCTGGTAATCATTAGCAACGCAGGTTTGATAATAGAGGATGCCGTTATAAAGATTGTAGGTATCAATTCGGGTAGCGACTAAAGTGGTAATGCTTTCGTCATAAAGGGAATAACGTTTTAAGTGATAGTCCTCCCGTAAATCCAAATAGTAGATGTACCCTTCGGAAAAAATAGGCAGGTACATGTTTTCCTGACAAACGGTATAAAATACACCGGTGGATGGCTCATAGGAATGCAAGAAGTGGTTCTGTTCCATTCCGGCATAATACAGTTGACCGTTGTTTACAGAGCCGAGTTTAATGTGTTCTCTGAAAATAGTGGAAGCTTCGCCGCCGGAGGTGGAAATCTGATTTACCTGAATCAGTGCCTCTTGTGTATCGTTTTCGTTTTCGGTGATGTCGGTATAATATAAGGTGTTCTCGTACAGCAGTAAGCTGTCGGTTGTGGTTAAGGTTAAGAACGTGAAATCGCCTTCCAAGATGTCATAGCGATAGATTCCGCGTCCGCCTCGTACATAACCAAGTCCCGCATTTCCGCTATCTGTTTCCGTGTAGAAATAAAGATAGTCGCCACCACCATTGATGTGGGAAACCGAAAAAGCGGTCATCTTAGAGATGGTGTTGGTTTCTCGGTCGAAACAATATAAACAGCCGTTATCGTAAGGGTTAGAAAAATAAACCGCACCGAGGGTTTCATAGAACAAGCCTTCATTATATAGATTCCCGGCGGTATTTCCCACCCACCCTTCCGGATTGTAAGCAATGGTTTCCGAAGAGGGAATACGGCGAATCAGTAGCAGGATAACGACCAAAAGGATAGCAATAATCAGAACGATGAAGATTCTTTTTATGTTTTTATGGCTGGTTTTGTTTGTATTTTCTTTCATGCAATTCTCCGGGTAATTGTTGTCTGTGATAAGTGTAAGGTTTCGATTGGCACGAAGGCAACGAAATCATACTTTTTCTTATAAAATTCATTATACGCCAAAAAAGTTTTGGTGAAAAGATTACGGAAAGAATAAAAGTAAAAAAACAGCAAAAGATAAAGAAAAAGACGGCAAAGGAGAATGTTATGACGCAGGAAGAAAAAAAGGAATATCAGGATTATATAGAGGAAATTACACCGAAATCAATTTTGTGGAAACAGATGGGAAAAGCTTTTGTAACCGGTGGTTTGATCTGTGTTTTGGGGCAACTGATTATCAACACGGGAGTGGAGCAATTTGGCATGGAAAGAGAAATGGCGGGGAGCTGGTGTTCGCTGATTTTGGTCTTTTTGTCTGTGGTGCTTACCGGTTATGGTCTGTATCCTAAAATTGTAAAATTCGGCGGTGCCGGAGCGTTGGTGCCGATTACCGGATTTGCCAACAGTGTAGCGTCTCCTGCCATTGAGTACAAAAAAGAGGGGCAAATTTTCGGCATCGGATGTAAAATTTTTACCATTGCGGGACCGGTTATTCTGTACGGGATTTTTACCAGCTGGATATTGGGATTTGTGTATTGGATTTCGTTGTTTTTTTAGAGCGTTTATCCACAGAAAAGATGGGCTAATTTTAAAAATGTAGAGTAACTGTGAAAATAAGAAAAAGTGCAAAAAAAATATGAGTTTTAGTAGCGTTTTTTTGGTAGATATGTTAAAATGTTTCTAATCATGAAAACAACAAAGGAAAATGATTGGAGGTTACGGAAGAAATGGCAAAATATGGATTAGGCAACGGTTTAGTGCGTACCAACGACAATTGTGTAGGCTGTAACAAGTGTATTAAGGTATGTAGTTGTACAGGCGCCACCGTTGCACATCAGACGGAGGACGGAAGAAACATCATTGAAGTAGATGGAGATAAATGTATTTCTTGCGGTGCCTGCTTTGATGTGTGTGCGCATGGCGCAAGAGAATTTATTGATGATACGGAAGAATTTTTTGCTGCATTGCAGAGAGGGGAAAAAGTGTCCATTCTTTTGGCACCGGCGTTCCTTGCGAATTATCCTAAGGAGTATGAAGGTGTATTGGGCGGTTTGAAACAGCTTGGTGTAAACCGGATTCTCAGTGTTTCCTTTGGTGCGGACATTACCACGTGGGCTTATTTAAATTACGTAAAGAAGAACAATTTCCTTGGCGGTATTTCCCAGCCTTGTCCTGCGGTGGTAGGATATATTGAGGAATATGTTCCGGAACTTTTGCCGAAGTTGTTCCCGGTACAGAGTCCGATGATGTGTACTGCAATTTATGCAAGAAAAGTTCTCGGAATTACCGATAAATTGGCATTTATCAGTCCTTGTATTGCCAAGAAACTGGAAATGAATGCGGAGCGTGGTAAAGCAGGTACCGGCGAACCATTAATCAGCTATAATGTAACCTTTGATCATTTGATGAAATATGCAAGAGCCAATAATGTATATGGCCAGTCCTGCAAGGACGAAATTGAATACGGACTTGGAGCGATTTATCCGACGCCCGGTGGTTTGAAAGAGAATGTATATTGGTTCCTTGGAGAAGATGTGCTGGTTCGTCAGGTAGAGGGCGAAGGCCATATGTATCATTACTTGGAGCATAATAAGGACAGAATCAAAAAAGGCGATACGCCTTATCTGTTCATCGACGCATTGAACTGTTCCGCAGGATGTCTTTATGGTACCGGTATTGAACCTATGAAAGGAAATTGCGAAGATTCCTTAATTGAGATGATGAAGATTAAGGAAAAATGTAAGAATACCACATTATCCAGTGAATGGTCCAAGAAACAAAAGCCGGAAGCAAGATTAAAGAAATTAAACAAGCATTTTGCAAACTTACGCTTGGAAGATTATCTTTGTACATATACGGACCGTTCCGCACAGTGTGCATACCAGGAACCTACTGGTGCAGAGTTAAATAATATCTTTAACGATATGTTGAAGTTTTCAGCAGAAGAAAGACAGATTGACTGTTCCTGCTGTGGTTACGAAAGCTGTAAGCAGATGGCATGTGCGATTTACAATGGCTTTAATCACAAAGAAAATTGTATTTACTATCTGAAAAAAGAAGTGGAAAATGAAAAAGTGCATGAATACCAGTTGGCGGAAGAACTGGAAAAGGATAAGGCAATGATGGAAGAAAACAATGAAAGAATTGCCGAAATTATCATGGATATCAATGAAAAGCTTTCCATTATCTATACTTCTGTAGATGAATTGTCAATCGGAAATAACAGTAACGTAATGGAATGTGAGAAGATTCTAGGAAGCATCAATGAAGTCAATACCTTCTGTGATGAATTGAATAATTCCATGACAGAGATTGACGGATTGCTGCATGAATTGACAGAGAATAACGAAGAAGTTGTGGCGATTGCATCCCAGACTAATTTATTGGCATTAAATGCTTCCATTGAAGCAGCCAGAGCAGGAGAAGCGGGAAGAGGTTTTGCGGTTGTAGCGGGAGAAATTAATCATTTGGCAGAAGGCTCTAAGAATACGGCAGCCATGAGCCAGGTTTCTCAGAAGAATATTTTGCAGTCCATCGGTAAGATTCAGGAAGATGCCCAGAGATTGTCCGAAACGATTGCGGGAGTATATTCCCAGACAGAAACTCTTACCAGTACGGCAGAAGAAATTGCAGCTTCCACCGATAATATTGTTGCATCCATGGATGAAGTAAAACGGAAATTGCAAGGACTTGTTGGCGAATAAGAAATTGGTGAAAAAAGGCGGGGTGCGGATGCATAACCTGCCTTTTTTATCAAAAGAAAGAGGAGAAAAAATGAAAATCCTGTATGGGACCTGGGGCGAAATTACAAGAAACGACGGTGTGGAGGCATGGCAGAATTTAGGACATCCGGTGAAAGTCGCCATGTTGCCATCAGAGTATCAAAATGTAAAACATCCGGAGTGGGAAGCTTGGCGAAGGGAAATAAAAGAAGGGTATGACGCAGTATTTACCTTTAATTTTTTTCCGGTGTTGTCTGATCTTTGTATGGAAATGCAAATTCCCTATCTGTCCTGGGTTTATGATTCTCCCCATTATACCCTATTTGCAAAATCCGTATCCAATTCCTGCAATCGTATATTTTTGTTTGATCGGGAAATGTACCGACAATTAAAAAAACAAGGGATTGATACAGTGTACCATGAACCTTTGGCGGTGAATACGGTGCGGTTGCACCGGCAACTGGAACACAGCCCCGGCGGTTGCACCGGCATTTCTTTTGTGGGGAATTTGTACAGAGATTCCTATAATTTTTGGGATCAGATTACCTATCTTCCGGAGGAATTAAAGGGATACGTAGACGGTGTCATTTGTATGCAACAGCTTTTTTGTGGCTATGATTTGGTAGAGGAATTGTTAACTAGGGAGAAATTGCAAAGATTGTCGGAATACGTGAAAGCGGATTTGGGCGACGGCTTTTTGGAATGTCGGGAGCAGATTTTAAAGGACATGATTCGAAAAAAGGTCACGGTAGAGGAACGGTATCATCTGCTTAAGGAGGCGGGGGAGTTATTACAAAGCCAAAAGGAGCAGTTGCTTCTCTGTTGCAGAGAAAATCCGGGGGGAATCAAGGCAAAACACTTAGGGTATGTGGATTATGAAAAGACTATGCCTAAGATTTTTAGGGAAAGCAAAATCAATTTAAATATAACGCTTCGTTCCATTCGAAGCGGGATACCGCTTCGCGTGATGGATGTGCTGGGAGCCGGTGGTTTTTTGCTTACCAATTATCAAAGTGAGTTTTCCGATTATTTTGTGGAAGGACAGGAATTGGTGTGGTACGAAAGCCGGGAGGAATTTTTGGATAAACTCTTTTTTTATCTGCCAAGAGAGGCGGAGCGAAAAAGAATCGCAGCGAAAGGAAAAGAAAGGGCAGAAAAACAGTTTTCTTACGAATATCGGTTGCAACATTTGTTGCAACAGTTGTGAGAATAAAAAGAAAAGGTCAGGAAAAAACTATTAGAAAAAAGGAGGAGAATGTGACAATGATTCGAGTAAATAAGGATAATTTTGACGAAGAAGTATTAAAGGCGGATAAGCCGGTATTGCTGGATTTTTATGCGGATTGGTGTGGCCCTTGCCAGATGCTGATGCCAATCATGGAAGAAATTGCTAACGAAGTGACGGAAGTGAAAATCTGCAAAATTAATGTGGATGAGGAAGCGGATTTGGCACAGCAATATAAAGTTCGAAATATTCCGACTTTAATATTATTGGAAAATGGAGAAATCAAAGAAAAATCCATTGGCGGAAAATCCAAGGCAGAAATTCTGGCAATGATAAAACAATAGTTTGTGATTTGCCGGTAAACAGGAAAAAAGGGAACAGATGAATTTCCATGAAAAACAACAATCTCCCAAGGGATGGGAAGAACTTTCAAGCGTCAGATGCATGGTCTGGGTTTTGAAGGTTCTTCGGCCTTGGGAGATTTTTTTTTATCACACTCTTAGAGAAAGGATTTTATCTTGGCTACCTTTTAATTCTAACATGGTATGGTTTCCGTCAAAGACTGCATTTTCTAAATCAGGGTCTGCTTGCTTCGCAAGGGACGTATGCATCAGTTCCAAACGGTAGGAGCAGTCTGTCTTGGTTAAAAGGTGTAAGCGACTTTCGCCGTTTTGCGTTTCTTTTGTAACGGTAATCGACAACACACATTCCTTCTTGTCGTTGTAAATTTTGCAATCGGCGGAGCCGTTTTCCTCCGGGATATAGACGCGAAGAGTAGGATGATCTCCATAGTCATAGTCCGGTTTGGAGTCGCAATTTCCAAGGGCAAGAATGGAATTCTCTTTCACCCACAAAGGGATGCTAAGGTAACCTGTTTTCTCGTTATACCACCGGTTGCCGCAGCGTTTTTCGCCGGTAAAGAAGTTGGTCCAGATGCCTTCCGGCAGATAGTATTCCGCAATGCTTTGGTCGTTAAAAATCGGTGCAACCAATAAACTTTCTCCAAACATATATTGCTTATCAAGGTAATGGCAGTTTTTGTCTGCAGGAAATTCCAAAACCATGCTGCGCATCATGGGGATGCCGGTGCGGGAAGTTTCTATGGCGCAAGCAAACAGGTAGGGCATTAGTTTGGCTTTTAATTTGGTAAAAAAGCGAAGCACATCCACAGATTCTTCGTCGTATAACCAGGGCACCCGGTAGGAATGGCTGCCGTGGAGTCTTGAGTGGGAGGACAAAAGGCCAAATGCCACCCAGCGTTTATAAACATCCGGAGTGGAGGTGCTTTCAAATCCGCCGATGTCATGGGCCCAATAGCCAAAGCCGCTCATCAGGAGAGACAGGCCGCCTCGAAGGCTTTCTTCCATGGACTCATAATCGGACCAACAATCTCCGCCCCAGTGTACCGGGAATTTCTGGCAACCGGCAGTAGCACTACGGGCAAAAAGGACAGCATTGTCGGCGCCTTTCTTTCGTACAAGCAATTCATAGACACATTTGTTGTAAAGATAGGTGTAGAAATTGTGCATCTTTTCCGGAGAACTACCGTCGGCATAACAGACATCTTCGATGGGGATTCGTTCGCCAAAATCGGTTTTAAAACAATCCACTCCCATATCCAGCAAAAGTTCCAACTTTTCCTGATACCAGGCATAAGCCTTGGGATTGGTAAAATCAACAATGGCCATTCCGGGCTGCCACATATCCCACTGCCATACTTTTTGGTTGCTTCTTTTTAAGAAATAACCTTTTTCCATGCCCTCATCAAAGAGTTCGGATTCCTGAGCAATATAGGGGTTAATCCAGACGCAGATATTTAACCCTTTGTCTTTTATTCTGGAAAGCATGCCTTTCGGATCCGGGAAAACCCGCTCATCCCACATAAGGTTGCTCCAATGGAAATCTTTCATCCAAAAGCAGTCAAAATGGAAGGTGCGAAGCGGAATGTCTCTGGAAAGCATACCGTCAACAAAGTGCATAACGGTTTCCTCGTCATAGTTTGTGGTAAAGGATGTGGAAAGCCAAAGCCCAAAGGTCCAGGGAGCCGGAAGGGAAGGCTTTCCTGTTAAATCTGTATAGCGCATCAGAACTTCCTTCATGGAAGGACCGTTGATGAAAAAGTAATCCAGACAGGTACCTTTTACCGAAAACTGGGTTTTGGTTACATTTTCCGTTGCAAATTCAAAGGACACTTCTTCCGGGTGATTTACAAAAATACCATATCCTTTGTTGGATAAGTAAAACGGAATGTTTTTGTATGCCTGTTCGGTGCTGGTGCCCCCGTCTTCGTTTTTTATGTTTATGCTTTGACCGTTTTTTACAAAAGGGGTGAAGCGTTCCCCGGTGCCGTAAATTAGCTCGCCGACGGAAAGGGACAGCATCTGTCGAAAATAGGTATCCTCCTCGTCACCTTTATCGTAAGCCAAACCGGTCCAATTGGTTTTTATCAGTGCCAAATCTTTTCCGGTGCTTTTGGTAATGACTTCGTCGCCTCGCAAAAAAGTCATGGAAAAGGGTTTTTTGGTGATTTTTAAAGTAAGGGTTTTTGAAGTAATGGTAAAGTCCTCTTCCGTTTCGTTCACGGAAAGCGAAAGAGAATCGGTCTGTTCCAAAGCAAAGGAAACAGAGTCGTCAACAGCGCCTTTGTGGTGGTAGCTGCGAATATGAAAAACATCCGGTGCCGGAGAGGTGATTTCTAATGTGAGATTGATTCCGCCAAGGGTGTCACCCCGATGGGTGATTGGAATGGTGGGAGTAAGTAAAGTGATTTTGTTATCCTGTATTTTGGAAAAATAGATTTCCTGAGGCGAAAAAGGCGTATGTCCTTCCTTGTATAGCCAGCAGCCGTTTGCAAATTTCATGATACAATCCGTCCTTTCTGATGTTGGTGGTTCGATTCCTTTTGTCGTTTTCGCCTTACGTAAGAGATCCGGGTCACATTCCCATGCAAGGACGCTCTCGCTCCGTAAAAAACGAAGCGGTCACTAGGCTCGAAAAAACCTCGCCAAGCAATGGAATCGGAATCGTTAGATAAATTATAAACAGAATCGAAAGAACGTACCACCCCTAAGAGGAGCAAAAAAAAAATTCGGAAAAAAGAGAAAAAATACGTTTCGGAAATTGTGAAAATAGTCAAAATGTGATAAACTATTTTCTTTAAGGATAGAGTTATTTTTGTGGGAGGAAAATTTCATGAAGGTAAGTTTTGATAATGAGAAATATCTGAAAATGCAATCTGAGCATATCATGGAGCGAATAAAAAAATTTGATAATAAATTGTATTTGGAATTTGGCGGAAAGCTCTTCGACGACTTTCACGCAGCAAGAGTACTTCCCGGTTTTGCGGCAGACAGTAAACTGCAAATGCTGATGCAGTTGGCAGACCAGGCGGAAATCGTAATGGTGGTGAGTGCCGACGATATTGAAAAGAACAAAATCAGAGGTGACCTCGGAATCACTTACGATAATGATGTGATCCGGCTGATTGAAGAATTCCGAGGAAAGGGACTTTATGTGGGAAGCGTGGTGCTTACCAAATATACGAAGCAGCATGGTGCCGTAGGTTTTCAAAGTCGCTTGGAAAAACTGGGCATTAAGGTCTATCGTCATTACTTAATCCCGGGATATCCTGCCAATATTCCCCTGATTGTCAGCGAGGAGGGCTTTGGGAAGAATGATTATATCGAAACGACCCGCCCGTTGGTGGTGGTGACGGCGCCGGGACCCGGCAGCGGAAAAATGAGTACCTGCCTTTCCCAGTTATATCACGAACTGAAACGGGGCGTGCGGGCCGGATATGCCAAATACGAAACCTTCCCGGTGTGGAATCTTTCCTTGGACCATCCGGTGAATTTGGCTTATGAGGCAGCCACTGCGGATTTAAATGACATCAATATGATTGACCCGTATCATTTGAAAACCTACGGGGAAACAGCGGTAAATTACAACCGTGACGTGGAGATTTTCCCGGTACTGAATACGATTTTTATGAAAATCTACGGGGAGAGCCCCTATGCATCACCTACGGATATGGGTGTGAATATGGCGGGAAACTGTATCGTGGATGAGGAAGGCTGTAAAGAGGCCTCCCGTCAGGAAATCATCCGGCGCTACTATCAGGCGCTGACCGGCTCGACGGAAGGAAAATGCAGCGACGAAGAAGTGGGAAAATTGCAGCTTCTGATGAATAAAGAAGGGCTAGCCGTAACAGACCGGAAAACGGTGACGCCGGCACTTGAACGAGCGGAGGAGACCGGAAAACCGGCGGTAGCCATTGAGTTAAGCGACGGCAATATTATTACCGGTAAAACCGGAGAACTTCTGGGAGCCAGTTCGGCGGCTCTGCTGAATGCGTTAAAAGCGTTGGCGGGAATTCCTCATGAAGTCATGGTGCTTTCACCGGAATCCATTGCTCCGATTCAGACATTAAAGACAGAGTACCTTGGAAGCAAGAATCCAAGACTTCATACCGATGAGGTGCTGATTGCCTTATCGGCGACCGCCGCAGATAACGAGGCGGCGCGGCTGACCTTGCAGCAGCTTCCGAAGTTGAAAGGTTGCCAGGTGCACTCCAGCGTGATGCTTTCGGCAGCAGACAAAAAGACTTTCCAGCGGTTGGAATGTGAAGTGACCTGTGAACCGAAGAGTATGTAAATTGCGATTTTTGAAAATACGAGGAGAAGATATGACACAGCAAAATGCAGACGGAAAATCAAGACTAGGCTATCTGGATGTTTTGCGGGCCCTTGCCATGCTTCCTGTGGTGGCAGCGCATTACATCGATGCACTGGGGAGTGTGGGAGTAACCTGCCCGTTTAATATTCTGCCGATAAAGCCCTTTGGGGTATATCTTGGAAACGTAGGTGTTTCCGTATTTTTTATCGTATCGGGCGCGTCGCTGATGTGCGTATATGGCGGCAGGGCGTTGCAAACCGGGCAATATTTCAAGAAAAGATTTCTGGGGATTTTGCCGATGTTTTGGATTGCCTATATTGTGGCATTTGTATTTTTCAGAGCTTGGAATAATTTTCCCGGGACAGAGCCTTGGAAGGCAGTTTTTACACTGCTTGGCGTGGACGGCTATGTCATGTGGATTACCCCGACATTCTACCTTCTGGGAGAGTGGTTTTTGGGGTGCATTATTCTTTTGTATCTTTTGTTCCCGCTTTTGAAGGCGGGCTTGGAGAAAAAGCCCTATCTTACCTGGGGCGCAGTGCTTCTTTTGTGGATTGCGGGACCTTTTGTATACGAATGGAAAATTCCGGATGAGATTTTCTTTTTGTTCCGAATTCCGGAGTTTTTCTTTGGCATGTGGTTTGTATCTTCCGGAAAAAAGGTGAAACTTCCGGCATTTATTGCCGGCGCAGCAGGGCTTATCCTGCTTTCTGTATTGAATCTGGATTTTATTCCTACGGTTTATCGGAATCCTTTTGTGGGGATTTGCCTGTTTCTGGTGATTGTATGGCTTTGTCAAAATATTAAAAGCAATCTTTTTTACAAAATATTTGAGGTGGCAGGAAAGCACGGCTACGCAGTGCTTTTGACCCATCATTTACTGGTCATCTATCTGGTGGGCAGATTTGCGGGGCAGACCTTCTCCGCAGGCAAGAATTTCCTGGTATTTGGCGTGTATCTGGTGGGCGTAATGGTAGCCAGTGCCGTGTTGTATAAGTTCAATTCTCTTCTGTTGAATATAGTTGCGAAGAGGAAGGAAAATTTGGTATAATAGAACTTGTAGTGTGGGAAAAAGGGAAACTTGGAATGATAAACAGATTTGGAAGCGATTTGGGACGCTTCGTGCTTATAGAAAGGAAGGTTTTTCATGTTACACGAAAATGCAACGTTGGTTGATGTAAAACATGAGGTGTTATATAAGGTGGCGAAAGCCGCATTTGAAGGAAATTTGGATGAAGCAGTCGATCGGATTCCCCACGAAATCGTACCGGGACCTAATCCGAGTTTTCGTTGTTGTATTTACAAAGAAAGAGAAGTCATTCGAGAAAGAATTAATTTGGCAAGAAACAGAGATCCCCGTACCGGAGAACCCTGTCATAATACGGTGCAGATTATTCCGGCAGCCTGTGAGGGATGTCCCATTACCCGTTATGTAGTAACCGATAACTGCCAGAAATGTATGGTGAAAAAATGTCAGGGAGCATGTAATTTCGGCGCGATTACCATGTTTAAGGATAAGGCATACATAGAACCGAAACTCTGCAGAGAATGCGGAAAATGTCATGCAGCATGTCCTTACAATGCGATTGCGGATTTGCTTCGTCCCTGCAAAAAAGCATGCCCGGTGGATGCCATTACCATGGATGAAAACATGCATGTACGTATCGACGATGAAAAGTGTATTCGTTGCGGGGCTTGTATTGAAAACTGTCCTTTCGGTGCGGTATCCGACAGCTCTCGTATGGTGGAAGTAATTGATCATTTGAAATCAGAACGAAAGGTATTTGCCCTGGTAGCGCCGGCAATTGAAGGACAATTTGGCGCAGGTATCTCCATGGAATCCCTTCGCGTAGGATTAAAGGAAATGGGATTTGAAGATA
>JAZNKK010000009.1:0-3028 GCA_045578545.1 Lachnospiraceae bacterium | reverse complement strand
GAATTTTCCTCCTTGCTTTTCGTTTGTTTGGTTTTCTTTGCTTCTGAGCCCACTATAGCACAAGAAGGAAAAAACAAGGTCGCCCTGGAGGCGACCCTGAAAAATTGCGATATTCGATTAAATAAAGCATGTCAGCCCATGCTCTTCCAAGGCGATATCAATCTCAATCATGTCAAATATTTCCCGCTCGATAAAGAAGGAAAAGATGATATCCCGTTTGTCACAGGGGGACAATGCGTAACCCGCCCGCGCCAGCAAATCTTTGGTCTCGTCCAGGTTTAACTGCGCGCCGACGCAAAGCCGCATGGCCGTTGCTTTGTCCGGGTGGTAATCCGGATTTAATTTAATTTTGGAAAAAAGCTGCTTTGAAATAATTGCCCGATTATATACCTCTGCGTTGGTTTGCCCTTTGGCTTCTATCAAATACAAAAGGTACTGCTGGAATGTGTCCGACAAATGCTTCATGCGCTCCGCCAGCGCCGTTTCCAGTTCTTCGATCGGCTGTTCCCCGACCGACAAAGCCTTCGCAATGCCGGTAACTTCATCCTGCGAACAAAGCATCGTTTCTTCAGAAGTTTCCTCGAACTCTGACAAACATTCGTCCGTCGAATCCTCCTGAACTTCCCCAATCGCGCAAC
Organism: Lachnospiraceae bacterium; assembly: GCA_045578545.1. GTDB lineage: Bacteria > Bacillota > Clostridia > Lachnospirales > Lachnospiraceae > NK4A136. Next base: position 2,390 of record JAZNKK010000009.1, on the reverse strand, counting down.
TCCTGCTTGCCTGGGCACTTCTCAAAAAGTTCGGAATACCGTATTCTTCCCGCCGTTTGTCGGCGACGTAATTCTGGTCAATATACGCTTCCAAATCCGGATATAGGTTGCGCCCCAACCGGGTGGATTCCGAGTCAAACACCACCAAATAAATCAGCATGTCATGGGACAACAAAAAAGCATTGATTTCATCAGCGGCAATGCGCATCCCCTCCTCCTTGGGATAGCCGAAGCTTCCGGTGGAAATCAGCGGAAACGCAATGCTTTTGCAGTTATTCTCATAAGCCAGCTTAAGACTCCGCTGGTAACACAGGCGAAGCTTTTCCTCTTCTCCCTGCATCCCGTCAATGTAATAGGGGCTGACCGCATGAATGATGTATTTTGCAGGAAGACGAAAGCCCGGCGTTATGGCAACATCGCCTTCCTTCATGACACCGATTTTGCGTCGCTCCGCCAAAAGAAGTTCTTCCCCCGCTGCTTTGTAAACCGCGGTGTCCGTCCCTTCGGCGTAAATCGGCTCCTCATTTGCCGTATTTACAATCGCATCCACCTTCATTTTGGTAATGTCATTTCGCACGATTTTAAATGCCATAACACCATTTCTCCTCCCCTCTATTATTTCGACTCCATTACGTATTTAACTCCAAAATACGTTGAATATAAGTAATTTTCTTGCGTTTTTCAATTTGCTCGTATTGGTAGCAAAATAACAGTTCCATAATTTCATCCACACTTTTCGCTCCACAGTTTTTAATTTTCTTGAGGTCTTCACTTCCCTCGATGCCTTCCACCACATCACCGATAGTTCGAAATCCGGCTCTGCGCAGGCAATTCTTGGAGCGCACCGACAAATCCAGTACTTCCAAATCTGTTTCCATCAAAGAGTTGTTCAAGTACATCGGGAAACGAAGTTTTCCTCCGCGTCTTTTTTTAATTTCCGCAAAATCTGCTGCGGGAACTAATTCAATTATTTCATCAAATACTACTTGGCACTTTTCTGTCATATGATTCCTCCTATCTTGCTTTGAGGCATCCCTTTCAAGCACCTTGGTTTTGTTTCAAAAAAGTCAGGTCTCTTCCAAATGTTCAGGTTCTTTATATCGTACATATTCGACGCCTCCATCCAAATCTTTAAATGTTGTCATAAGCATATGCCACTCCAATCTTCTGATTCCTTTATTATGATTATACAAGTAGCGCACATGCGTTTCCAAAGTATGGTTGTTGGGCGCAAAACCTCTGCAATGCACGCGGCAATTCCCGGTAATGCCATATACCTGACGAATGTATTTGTCATGGCACAGGACATCCAATACTTCTTGGAACGACTCCGTAGTTGCCTCGATGTCGATTACAAAACTAACACCTTCTGCAGTTTTTGATGAATTAATGATTGTCTGATAGCCCTGAATAACGCCTTTTTCTTCCAGCACATCCATTCTGTTTTTTACCGCCGGTCTGGAAAGACCTACCTGCTTTCCAATATCAGAATAGCTCATCCGCGCATTTTCTTTAATCAAATTTAAGATTGCATTATCGTAAGCATCCAGTCCTTCATAATTCATCCTTTTCCCTCCCTTTCAACCGTTACAGCGTCGACTCTGTACTACTATTGTAGCACCTCTAAAAAAATACACAATAGCAACACTTTCGAAGTGCAAGCAAGCGCTTTCTTTTTGAAACCAACAATCACACATAAATATCATTTGGAAAGCGAGGACATTACTGATGCGAAATAATATCTTAAGCAGAGCATAATTTCACTCAAAAAACGGAGGAAATTATTCTCCTCCGTTCGTGTTATGAAAAACAGTCTCCAAAAATATTAACACCTTTGTCAACTATGTTTCCACTTTAATACCTGCTATTGAATCCATTCCACTTTTTTTATTGGTTGGATCTATATTATATAAGTGGACACGATAAGTAACTATGCATTACAATAAACTAGACACCAAAAAAGAGGTATCTGACATGTCCACAAACAAACACGGAACCCGCTACGACGAGGAATTCAATCAAAAGGCTCCAAACATTGTCTGAACCAGTGATTTTACATACATTAAAGTAAATGGTAAGTGGTACTATCTCTGTATTGTAATGGATTTGTTCTCTCGCAAAGTCATTTCTTGGCACATTTCGGCTTAATGTTCCATTCTGATCGAGGAACTCAATATACTGCTTTTGCATTCAGGCAGTTATTGGATTCTCTTAACGTCGTACAATCCTTTTCTAAGAAAGGATACCCTTTCGATAATGCCTGCTGTGAATGCTTCTTCAACTACCTTAAGAAAGAAGAAGTTCACCGCAAAACCTATCACTCCTTACAAGAATTGCACCTCTCAATTTTTGAATACATGGAAGGCTTCTACAACTCCAAGAGACCTCAT
>JAZNKK010000008.1:0-28875 GCA_045578545.1 Lachnospiraceae bacterium | reverse complement strand
TGAACATTTCGTCCGAGATTCTTCTCTTCGAAATTTTCAGGGTTGCATTACTGTTCAATTATCAAGGTTCCTTTGTGTTGCTTCGTTTGACGCAACGTTGTTATTCTATCACGCCATTTTTTCTCTGTCAACACCTTTTTTTAATTTTTTTAAAACCTTTTTTGGTTCTCTTTCCTCCGCTCTTTCTTCCTTATCGGAATCTTGGCGGTGGACTTTCATACTACCATTATTCAATTTCATTTGTCAACGACTTTTTATGATTTTTAAATTTTGTTTTACAAGAAAAACGACCACACCAAAATGCGGTCGTTTACGGGCAAGGTTATTTCCCGTTTTCTAATCGTATATTATTGTAGAACTATGGTTTGGATTTTATCTTTCATCACAAGAAGATACCGTTGGGGACTGTTGGTCGGAATCATCAAAAGAACCGCTTCTTCAAAATCGCCTTGGTATTTTAAAGTACCGTTTTCCGAAAAAATCATCGCCGAAGATGCATTATATAAAATGATCAAATCTCCGGAAAAGATAATATCATCATATTCCATGTCAAAATATAACGTCGTCTTACATTGACCTTCCTCATTATAAAGATCCATCTTGTATTTCGTTTCACCGGTAACGTTATGATATACCAGTCCCACAACATCCTGTCCGTGATATACCGCCTGCACCTCTTCATGAAGCAAAACATCCGCCACACTCACCGGTCTTTCCGTTCCGCGGTAAAATACCAATCGATTATTTGCAACCGCAAACATCGTGGAATTATCCATAAACTCCAATACAGGTACGATTGCATTCTGATAATCATATCCGCTCACTATGTTATCGCTTTCGTTTTGTCCTACTTCTCCGAAATTATAAAATGCCACCTTGGAAGTAAGCACACCATTATCCAAATATAAATAGGAAACGCCCACCAATTTACTGTCGGCCGAAATCCCCAGTGCCACCGGATAACCGCTCTTTGACATAGTCGTTCGGAAAGAAGCGATTTCACGACCATCATAATAATATAAATGAACCGGTGTCACGGTAGAGCCGTCTTCTACTGCTGCTACCATTCCGTTTGCGGCTGCTCTTATCTCTCGAATGGGATTGGTGGTTTGAATGGCACCCAATTCCCCGGAAGCATTAAATACATAAATCGTTCTTCCGTTATAATCCGCCACTGCCACATAATTACCATTTACTTCCACCATGGGGTTTTGCATTTCATAAGGACAACTCCACACATCCACACCTTCTGCATTTGTACAATGAATACCATCAGCACTATAGGTCAAAAAATAATTCCCAAAGCTTACAATCTCAGAAGTTTCTACATGGGTTCTTTCCACTGTATTAATCACTTCATAACCGGTATAAACTTGATTCAGGAAAGAAATTCTGCATATTACAATAATCACCGCCACTGCCAGCACAACTGCCAGCACACTGCCGAAGATCTGCATTCTGTGCGCAACAATTCTTTTCCGAAAGGTAGTCCGGTCAACCGTTGCTTTTCTTTTGTTCTCCTGATTGTCCTTCTTCATTTCGTTAACTCCAATCTTTCTCCTTCGAAACATTCCTATGGCAAAATAATACTTTGCCCATATAAAATACTATTTTTATCTTCTATATTATTTATTTCACAAATCTCATCCACATGCAAGATATCACCGTAATATCTTCGGCTGATGCTTTCCAAGGTATCTCCCGGCACGATGGTATATTCCACTCCGCCAAGAGTCGCAGCCGTCTCCTCCGCAGTATCCTCACTCGCATCCGAGGTTACAGAATCGTTTTCACCAAGTCCGCCGTCCTCACTCACCAAGCCGTCACCTTCATCCTCTGCTTCATTCTCCGAAGGTTCATCGCTATTGTTTCCTGTCTCTGAAGACGCCACATTATCATCCCCGTAACCTGCAGTTTCCGATGCTGAACCGTCTGTGCTGTTTTCCGCACTTTCGTCTGCCGAATCACTATGGTCATCTTCTGTTTCTTCTTCCTCAGAACCGTTATCACCGGTTTCTGTTTCTCCTTCCGCTAAAGTGCCGCTATTGTTATTCTCTCCGTGTTCCGAAGCACTCTGCGTATTATTTTCCCCGCGATCTGTTGCAACTGCATCCCCCGTCGCTATGGGTTCATCGATTGCACTCAAATCAAGGATCAGCTCTTCTTGCTGCTGCGTCATTTCTGAGGAAACCGGCATCGTCTCTGCCCGCATTCCCTCTCTGTTTTGATTGTAATAATTCACAATCACGATTCCCACGATACAGGCTGCCACCAGCATAAACATACTTCCGGCGGACACATAAGAACTTTCCTTATTCTCCGTCCGGCTTTCTTTTCTTTCATTCAAAACCATACGACAGCTCCCTGCCGCATAATCTTCCGCTTCCTCTCCGCAGTCTGTCTGCTGGGTTTCATGCCACTCCACCAAAAAGGCTTGCATCACTTCATTCTTATCATAATATACATAATATCCTTTGCCGTCTTCGATGCTCTCCTCTTTGTATTCCCCCATCTCCGGCTCCTGTTCTCTCGTATCCATAGAGATAAGTACACTTCCTCTTCCCAAAAGAGAAAGTACTTTGGATTTATGCAGCCATGCCTGGGGAATGGTTTTATTTTCATTATGTAAAATCGCAATTCCTACCGGGGTCAGCTCCGAAAAATAGGTTTCCTTTTTTTCCTCAAACTGCGAAAGCATATATTTGGTAGGGCCGTTTTCTACGATATCCTGACTGGACTTTTTTTCTCCGGGCTTGTCTTCTACAAACACAGCACCGGACACAAACACATATTTCTCTTTTCCCTGAAAAACCGTTCTTCCATACAAAGCCGCTACGCCAAATTGCAATCCATCCTTTTTTATCATCTGTTTTAAATAGGTCATCACATAATCTTCTACATATATAATAGAATTCTTATCGATTGCACCTACCTGTTTTACGTTTTTGGGCAGCTTTAAGGTCACTTCCTGCTGCTTTGCATTTTCTTCCATAAAATCCCCGCCTTTCTACTCATCTGGAAATCATTCCTGACTTACTATAGCATAGGCGGGGAGTATAATTTATCAAATTATGTCGCCGGTAAATTGTATTTTTTCGCAAATTATAATGAAGTTTTATTGCTCAAACTCATATTTTACCAGATAAATTTATATACCGTTGTTGTATCATAAGGATTCTTGGCATCAAATACGGGCTGCGGGAAATTTTTCTCATTCGCCGAATTGGGATAATATTGGGTTTCCAAGCAGAATCCCTTTCTCTTACCGTTCAAAATCCCTTCTTTTCCGATATTCTTTCCGATACAATTTCCTGCATAGAACTGAACACCCGGTAAGTCCGTATAAACTTCCATGGTTCTTCCTGCTTTTGTATCTTTTGCAACTGCTGCCAATTTTAATTTTCCGTTCCAGTCATCAATCACCCAGTTATGATCATACCCTTTACAGAAGCGAATCTGTTCAAAGCTCTTTTCCCGAATGTCTTTACCGATTTTCTTTTCCTTAGTAAAGTCCATGGGCGTTCCCTTTACCGGAGCAATTTCGCCGGTAGGGATTGCGTCCGGACGAACCGGAGTATATGCGGATGCAAAAATAGTAAGCTTTGTATCTTCGATACAATCACTCTTTAATCCGGAAAGATTAAAATAGGAATGGTTGGTCATATTGACAACCGTCTTTTTGTTGGTATCCGCGTGATAAGAAATCTTCAACTCATTCTTATCGGTAAGTGTATAGGTTACTTTTACCTTTAAGGTTCCGGGATGTCCCATTTCACCATCTTTTTTTACCAATGAAAAAGTAACGGACTGCTTTCCGATTTCTGCGTCCCACACACGTTTATGAAATCCTTCCAGAAGGTCGGTATGTAAGTTATTGATTTTTCTGTCATTCACCGGCAAACAATACTCCGTTTTTCCCAATGTGAATTTTCCTGCTTCGGTTCGGTTTGCAATAGGGCCTATGGTAGCACCGAAACAACTTCCGTTTTGAAAATACATCCACAATTTATCATATCCCAAAACTACATCATCTACTTTACCTTTTCCGTTCGGGACATAGAGATTTTTTAAAATTGCTCCATAGGAAATCACCTTTGCACTCATCCCATTTTTATTGGTTATTTCATAACAAAAAACTTCTTTCCCATCTCTTGTATAACCAAAACTTTCCTTGCTTACTGCCATTCCTTGTATCCTCCTGGTTGCTTTTTCTGTATTTCTTTATAATTCCGTCCGCCCCTCTAAAGCACGAAGTAAAGTTACTTCGTCTATATATTCCAGGTCTCCGCCCACCGGAACGCCACTGGCAATCCGGGTCACTTTGATTCCCGCCGGTTTTACGAGCTTACTGATATACATCGCCGTAGTTTCCCCTTCCAGACTGGAATTGGTAGCAATGATTAATTCTTCCACGTCCTCTTTCAGCCTTTCAATCAATTCCTTCAGCCGTATATCGCTCGGTCCGATTCCGTTCATCGGCGAAATCGCCCCGTGTAAAACATGGTAAACCCCTTCGTACTTACCTGTTTTTTCATAAGCAATAAAATCACGGGGATTTTCAACCACCATAATAATCTTATGATTTCTTTTTTCATTGGCACACACCGGACACATTTCCGAATCCGTCAGCGTACAACAAACTTTGCAATATTTGGCATGCTCTTTGGCTCCGATAATCGCCTCCGAAAGTCGTTTCACTCTGCTATGCGGCAAATTGACGATATGAAATGCCATGCGCTGGGCCGATTTGGACCCGATTCCCGGAAGAGCTGCCAATTCTTCAATCAATTTGTTAATGTCTCCACTGTAAAAATCCATTAGAACGGAAGACCTCCCAAATTCATTCCACCGGTCATTTTGCTCATCATTGCATTATGTGCTTCCTCTGCCTGACGAAGTGCTTCGTTGGTAGCTGCCACAATCATATCCTGTAATGTTTCGATATCATCCGGATCTACCGCTTCTTCCGAAAGAACTACTTTCACCACTTCTTTGGCACCGGTCACGGTTACTTCCACTGCTCCGCCGCCGGCTTTCGCGGTAAATTCTTTCGTCTCCATTTCTTTCTGGTTTTCTTCCATCTGTCTTTGCATTCTCTGTGCCTGCTTCATCAGATTGTTCATGTTTCCGGGCATTCCTCCGCCGGGAAATCCACCTCTTTTTGCCATGGTTCTATCCTCCATAAATATTATTTTTTACATTCTATTCTTCTTCCACATCCATATTGATGATGGAACTCAAATCCGGGTATTGGCGGTCAAAACTTTGCTCCTGACCATACTCCCTGATTTCAACCTTAACTTGTTTTCCTACATACTCGCCCAAAAGCAGTTCGACTTCCTGCATCTTTTCCTCTGTTTTCATCTGGTTGGCTAAAATTTTATCACCAAAGCAAAGAAGCAACTGGTTCTCTGCCCCAAGGGAAAGCTTTGCTTTCTTTAAAATCGATCTTGTAAGATGATCGGTCATTCCAACCACTCTGGGCCATTCTTTTACAATTTTTTCCACATCTTCCGGGATTGCTGACGGAAGTGGTTTTTTCTCTGCCGGCGGTGCATTGACTACAGCGGCAGTTTCCGCAGCACTCACCACCATAGGAATCCCTTGTTCCAAAGTATCCTCCACTTTCCGTATCCGGTCATGCAAAGAATTCATATCCGTTTCCATTTGCGGTCGGCAAAGTTTTATAATTGTCATTTCAATTAAAATACGTTTGCCGGAAGCATAGCGGAGTCTTCCCGACAATTCCGAAAAGACTGTGATATAGCGGAAAATCGTAGGCAGTTCCATCTGCTCTGCTTCTTCCTTAAGTCTTTGCAAATGCTCCGTGGAAATCTCCAATACCTCTTCTGCATTTTCGCCGGAGGATGATTTCAAAAGCATCAAATTACGTAAGTACCAGGTAAAATCAACAACAAACTGTCCCAGTTCCCTTCCTTGCATCACGATGGTTTCCAATACGCTGATGGCACCTAAAATATCGTCTTTTAAAAGACATCGAAGCAGGTCGCTAAACACTCCGGTATCCACTGCCCCAAGCACATCTAACACCATATCATAAGTAAGCTCTTTTCCGTAATGAAAAGCAATGCACTGATCCAATAAGCTGAGGGCGTCTCGCATGGAACCGTCCGCTGCTTTAGCCACATAGCGAAGGGCCTTTTCTTCTACCGAAACGTTTTCGACGGCAGTCAATTCTTTCATCCGCTCCGTAATGGTATCCAAGGAAATTCGTTTAAAATCATATCTTTGACATCTGGATAAAATCGTGATGGGAATTTTGTGCACTTCCGTAGTCGCCAAAATAAATATCACATAAGAAGGCGGTTCCTCCAATGTTTTTAGGAGCGCATTAAAAGCTCCTATGGAGAGCATATGCACCTCATCAATAATATAAACTTTATATTTTCCTTCTACCGGAGAATAGGATACTTCCTCAATAATTTCACGAATGCTGTCCACACCGTTATTGGAGGCCGCATCGATTTCCACCACATTCATGCTGTTGCCTGCCGCTATCGCCTTACAGGAAGCACATTCCCCGCAAGGGCTCCCATTGACCAAATTTTCACAATTAACGGATTTGGCAAAAATTTTTGCAATGGTTGTCTTTCCCGTTCCCCGGGTTCCGCAAAACAAATATGCGTGTCCCATTCGCTGAAGCGCAATCTGATTCTTTAATGTGGTTACTATGGCGTCCTGACCTTTTACATCATCAAAGCATTCCGGACGGAATTTTCTGTATAAGGCTGTGTATGACATTTTTTTCTCCTTGTTTTTTCTCTTTCCTTAATCGCCAAAGCAAATACCCAACAATTTGGCTTCCTTTACAATGGTGGCTTCCGGATCCACTGTTTTAAGTTTTCCTGCCACTTCTTCCAAGGGAACTTTTACGATTTCACGGTTCTTATATCCCACCATAAAGCCGTATTCTCCCTTTAAAATCAGCTTGCCTGCTTCCGATCCCAAGCGGGAAGCAAAGACTCTGTCGTAAGGGCAGGGGCTTCCGCCTCGCTGCATGTGTCCGGGCACGGTTACCCGCACTTCCAAACCGGTTTTCTTTGAAATCGCATCTGCCACCTCATAAGAAACACTGGGGAATTTGCTCTTTTCTTTTTTCTTTTTGTATTCTTTTTTGCTTAAGGCAGCATCTTCCTTAGAAAGTGCACCTTCCGCCACCGCCAGAATAGTAAAACGGCTTCCGTTCTTTTCTCTCTTTTTAATTGCATCGATAACTTTGTCAATATCATAAGGGATTTCCGGAATCAAAATGATATCCGCGCCACTGGCCATACCTGCATTTAACGTAAGCCATCCGGCCTTATGCCCCATCACTTCCACGATAAATACTCTGCCGTGAGAGTCTGCCGTGGTATGAATACAGTCAATTACATCGGTAGCAATATTCACTGCGCTTTGGAAACCGAAAGTCATATCCGTTCCCCAAAGGTCATTGTCAATGGTCTTAGGAAGGGTAATGACATTCAAACCTTCCTTGCGAAGCAAATTCGCAGTTTTGTGCGTACCGTTTCCGCCAAGCACCACAAGGCAGTCCAAATTTAACTTGTGGTACGTATGCTTCATGGCTTCTATCTTGTCCAACCCGTTTTCATCCGGCTCTGTAATGGTCTTAAAAGGGGTACGGGAGCTACCCAAAATGGTGCCACCCTTAGTAAGGATACCGGAAAAATCTGCGCTGGTCAGCATTCTGAAATTACTGTAAATCAACCCCTTGTATCCGGCCAAAAAACCATAAATTTCCAATTCCTCTTTGCTGTTGTTGTATAACGTTTTTACAACGCCTCTCATTGCGGCATTTAATGCCTGACAATCCCCGCCGCTGGTCAACATACCGATTCTCTTCATTTCCTATAACCTCCTGCCCATACATTTTCCATATTTTACTACAAAGATAGAAATCCCCACATTCCGTTTAATTATACTCTATTTTTCTCTATCTCACAAGTAGCGGTAACCGGAAAGAAACGTATTTTTCTTGAAAAGATTTTTGTATTGGAATATAATAAATTTGTTACGCAAGAACGCTACGGAGAGTTGTCCGAGTGGCTTAAGGTGCGGCTCTCGAAAAGCCGTGTGCCTCGAAAGGGGCACCGTGGGTTCAAATCCCATGCTCTCCGCTTCTAAAACAAAACGAACAATGTAATCTTTGTTACACTGTTCGTTTTTTTATTTCCTCTGACAGTTCCTTCATACGATCTTCTTCCACCTTGCAAACCGCCCTGTCATAAGTATAAAAACCGTTGATTTCCTCTTCCACATCACTAAGCTGCGTGTATATACAACCGCAAACACCTTTTCCGATTCCCGGAAGAATCATCTTTTCATACATCTTTATAATTTTGTCCGTCAGCTCTGTTTTGTCTTTGGCCGTACCATACCCATAGGTTTTGTCCGGGTTGAAAAGGTGTTCTTTTACAGAAAGCGTATATCCCCCGCATTCCGACACCAAAAGAGGTCTCTCCTTACCCTGTAATTTCTTGGTGCGAAAATAGATATGCAGACTGTCAAAGTCGCTTTTTTTCTGCCAAAACCAACCGGAAGTCGAATCCACCAAACGGCTGTCATCTGCTTCTTTTACAAGCCCATACATTTCGTCACTGTCAAATTGGCCCCATCCTTCATTAAAAATCGTATAAGCAATGATGCAGGGATGGTTGTACAAATGCAAAAGGGTCTCCTTGGTATGCTCCCTAAAAATCCGCTTCCGCTCTTCTTCCTTGCACTTCGTATCCTTCTTTTTTTGAAAGCCCAAGGTAGGAAGCGCCGTATCCCGGAGAAAAGAATAGGTTCCGCTGTTTACCATATCCTGCATCACCAGCATGCCGTGTTTATCACAATAATAATAAAAGCATTCCGGTTCCACTTTAATGTGCTTTCGAAGAAGATTAAGCCCCAATGCTTTCATCCGTAAAATATCTTTTTCGTACTCTTTCGGCTCTGCAGGCAAATAAATCCCCTCCGGGTAATATCCTTGGTCCAGCACTCCGTGAAGGAAAATCGGTTCACCGTTTAGACACACCTTAGGAATCTTATTTTCGTAGCAAATTGCAATGGTGCGAAGGGCAAAATAGGATTCCACCTCGTCCTCACCGGAAGTAATTCGGAAAGAATATAAATACGGATCCTGCGGCGACCAAAGCCTTGGTTCATACGCTTCTCCATTCTGACCAATGTGCTCTTTCAAAGAAAGATAACCGCTCTTTCCTTCTAATTCACATTGCATAACTTCTCCGGTGTGAAGCGCAATTTCGATTTTCGTTTTGATTCCTGCTTCCTCTTCACAGTTCCATTTTAAGGAAAGAAAAATCCCCTCCGTATCAGGTTTTATCTTTATATCTTTCAGATACCGGTCCGGCACATTTTCCAGCCACACCGTCTGCCAGATTCCGCTTACCGGCGTGTACCACATGCCGCCTCTCTTCTTCTTTTGCTTTCCGTATGGATATAAAGGCGACAATTCATCAATAACTTCCACCCGCAGGGTATTTTCTCCCTGACGATTTACCAATTTCGTTACATCAAAAGAAAAGGGCAAATATCCCCCGCAGTGTTCTCCCACTAACCGGTCATTTAGCCAAACCTTGGCAATCTGGTCTACTGCCCCAAAATGAAGCAACACTCTTTCTTTCGTAAACTCCTCCGGCAAGGAGAACTTTGTGGTATAGGAAAAGTGCTCCCCGATTTCCCCTTTGTATTCCGAAAAAGGGGATTGCGGAGGAAAGGGAACCCGTATCGGCTCCCCTTCCATTTTCCAGTCTCTATTCAATAGCAAAATGGTATCCCTCTTTCTTTGAGGGCTGGGTTCATAAGAATCCCATCCGTTTTTTGACATTCTGCCCTCCTAAAAACTACAACATTTCCTCTGCTAATTTTGTAAGTGCCGGAAGATCCGTCTCCTTCATGGTTGAACGAATGGTAACCATAGTTTCTGCTAATTCAATGTCCTTCATGGTTTCCAAAATGGATTTCATCACCCGGCCGGCAGTGGGTGCCCAGGAACCGTTTTCCACCAATGCCACCTTCCTTTTCTGGTATGCTTTGCTCTGCAAATGATGCAAGAAGTCCTGCATGCAGGGGAACACTCCGCCATCGTAACTTGCGGCTGCCAAAATCATCTTGTCATATCGGAAAGCATCCTCAATCACTTCTGCCATATCTTCTCTCGCCAAATCACTGACCACCACTTTTTTAGCACCTTTTTCTCTTAGAATTTCGGCTAGTTTTTCTGCTACTGCCGCAGTATTTCCGTGAATGGAAGCGTAAGCAATCAAAATACCCTCGTCTTCCGGTTGATAACTGCTCCACACCTGATATTTCTCCAGATAGTATCCTAAATTTTCTGTTAATACGGGACCATGAAGCGGACAAATTGCCGCAATATCCAGCGATGAGGCTTTCTTTAATAAGGTCTGCACCGGCATACCATATTTTCCCACAATGTTAAAATAGTATCGTCTGGCTTCGCAGGCCCAATCCGCGTCTTTTGTTTTTTCCAAGGCACCGAATTTTCCGAAACCGTCTGCCGAAAACAGCACCTTTTCCGTACTTTCGTAAGTCACCATTACTTCCGGCCAATGCACCATGGGCGCCATTACAAACTGAAGATTATGCAGTCCCAAGGAAAGGGTATCCCCTTCCTTTACCGTTAACATTCTTCCCTCTAACGGGAAATCAAAGAACTGGGGAAGCATTTGAAATGTCTTGGCATTTCCAACTAACACTACTTCCGGAAATAATTCCACCATTCTTGCTATGCTGCCGGCGTGGTCCGGTTCCAAATGCTGAATCACAAGGTAGTCCGGCTTCCGCCCTGCCAAAGCACCAAGAAGCTTCGCTTCCCATTCCTTACAACCTCGCTTATCCACCGTATCCATAACTGCAATTTTCTCATCCATAATTACATAAGAATTATAGGATACTCCCTCCGGCACCACATACTGACTTTCAAACAAATCAATCGTAGTGTCATCCACGCCAATGTATTGAATCGTTTCTGTTACATTCATCTTCGTTTTCTCCTTTTCTCGTTCCAAATTTCCTTCCATGGCAAAGCAAAGACTACGCGGTGTTCCATCGATTGGTACCAAACCAAGTCCCATCCTCTGTTCTGTCCCTTATCGCCATCGCTTTCTCCTATGGTCTATATTCCCTGAATACGGCTTTCCGCATCTTCCACCGATGCGTAGCCATACAATTTTGCCGTATGATTCATGATTTCGTATGCCAGATTCTTCCCCTCGTGATACAAGGTCACCACAAATTTTCCGTAAAGCAAAAAGGTCTTATCCGAATACGTGCTGATTTCTCCCCTTAAATAAGTTTCGTAGGAAGTGTTGTATTCGTTATCTTCGCTGGTGTAAATACTTCTGGCATTGGTTGCCATCTTAGGATACTGTTTGGCAAATTCCGCCATCCATCCCACTTGAATGGCAATCATTTCTTCCTGAATCTTTTTTCGTTCATCGGAAATTACCGGAAGATTTTCTTCCAGCTTGCGATATTTCTCCGGTGCGGTACTTTCCATCATCCGCGCATATTTTTCCGTAATCAGATTCCAGCCCTTTTGTTCCGCCAGCTGCAAATCCTGATAAAAGCTTTCTAAGAGTTCTCTGTTCCAGGTCAGATACTGACTCTTTCGCATGATGGAAAAAGTTCCCCAGTCATCCTGACATCCGGCTCTTCCGCCCTCATTTTTTACTTTATCAAACTGTTTCCATTCCAGTTCCACAATACGTTCTATCAAATCCATATTTTTTCCCATTTGGATTTCCTCACAATAACTTTCCAAAAACAAGTTATTTCCTTCCGTCAAATTAAGCGCCTGCATCTCTTTCAAAATCATTGCCGCCAAATCTTCCATACCGGCAACCCAGGCATCCTGCAAATTTACACGGTCGCTGCGATACTTCGTCCCTTCCCATGCCACGGACTGCACCGGAAGCATCGCCAGTTTTTCCAGCGCATTTACAACCATCGTCCCACCGGGCAGATTTTCCATGCCCTTCTTTTTCCATTTGTAATAGGGTGCGTAACTTTTCTTTAAAAGATACCAAATATCCATAACGCACTCCGAAGCTTTGGCTCTGCAAAGACTTGCCGTTACATAATCCTTCCGCGCCATCATTCTGGGATAATTGCTCTGGGCATACTGCGAAAATTCGTGCAGTGCCACCGACAAACGTTTTCTCCAATGGGCCACCGAATAATACTTCTGCAGTTTAGAACGCACTCCCGTAAATATTTGAAGCTCATCACAAAACACTGCGCCATTGGTCGCCTCAGCCAACCGCCACTCCATAACACCTTCCAGCTCCGGTGACTCACCCTTTTCATAGTCCTTTTTCTGCCATAGAATTTTTTCGTAAAATTCATTAATCGAAAAAACACCTCTTCTGTTTTGCAAACGATCCACCGATTCTATGGATGTGGCAGCCTTTCCGTCTTTTGATGTTTTCTCATTTTCCAAAAGTTCCTCGTAAGCAACTTGCAATGAAGCACCGATTTTTTCCTTGTCCGTTTCGGTAAGCCAAAGGCAAACACCGATTCCGTAGTCATGATCCTCGGAAATCGCATCATCAAAGCCGTAGCAATCCGAACCTTCTCCCACCATACCAACAGCAATCCGATTTTCATAATCCGGAAACTTTTCTTTTATCATCGGCTTTACTGCCCTGTCGTAAAACTTACGACAACGCGGTAAATTCCTTTCCGTATCCGTGCCTGATTTTTTCTTTGCGGCATCCCTCTTTTCCGCAATCCTAAAATAGTGGGGTGTTTTTCCCACATGCTTTTCCAGCTCTGTCATGGCTTTTTCGTAATAAAGCAAAGCCTCTCCATACTTTTCCCGGTATGACAAGGCGTCTCCCATGGAAGTTAATGCTGCGCTGTAATGAAAATCCCGTCCCCCGTCTTTTTCATACACCATCAGCGCTTCCTTTAAATATTGCAGTGCCGCTTCATAATCTTCCTTCGTCTTCAAGGCCATAAGCGTATTGGCAAGATTCACGCGAGTGGTCGCACTTTCAATCACCTTATCCGGATACGCATCAACAATCCTTAAGGCTAACAAAAGCTTTTCCTTCGCATTTGCAAAATCATTCATCTCCTGATACAAAAGGCTCCAATTGTTATAAAGACTTGCAAAGGAAAAATCCGTTTCCGAAAGTTGCCTCCGATAGTTTTCTTCCACTGCCACATGAAGTTTTAAAGATTCCTGCCACAAACCAAATGCCCGGTAGGCATTAGCAATGTTTAAAAGCGATGTGGCATATTCCGGACGCTCTTTTTCCAGAACCCGGTCTATGATTTCCTTTAATTGCTCGCAATACGCAAGACTTTTTTCTCTCTGTCCGCTGTCTCTTGTAAAGCCAATGATTTCATTCAACAAAGTAATCAAGGAAGAAACATCCTGCTCCTTTGCCGCTTCCTGCATTTTCTCTCTTAGAAAATTTTCGATTTCTTCCAAAGAGTTGTTCCCAAACATCGCATCGTACGTAGCCAGAACTTCTAAAATCTTCATGAATTATTCCTTCTTGTTTTTATTTTGTTTCAAATCGAACGTTTTTTTCTGCCCACAATTTTAACGCCTGTGCATTGGTGGCTATTTTTTCCAGCGCGCCGATAATATCGTTAAATTTCTCCACTTCGCCCTCTTCAATCACGCCGTCCTGAGAGATATCAATCAACGATTCTCGAATGGTATCAATATCCTGCAAAGAGCCCAATACCATAAGGGATAAACGGTCAAAATCATCCATCTTGACTTCGGTCACCGTTCCCTGTCCGATGGGACATTCGTTGGCACAATAAGAATTGCAAAGCTCCGGCATGTTGTATGCCTTTGCCATGCACTTTACTTCCTCCGGATAGGGCATAATGTTTCCCAGCTCGATGTTGGCAAGACGGGTTCTTTCAATATGCAGGATTTCCGATGCCCCCTCTCTGCTGCTGAACGCCTCATTTTCTTTTTGTGCTTCGCACCGGGCACTGTAATACATATTTCCCACTGCCTTCGTTGCTTTTTTTCCCATGGTAATTCTCCTTTCCTTTTCTAACCTGTGTTATTTTATATTCCTTTGCTTTGAGGAGCATACCCGCCCCATAAATTCTTCCAAAGTATCTTTAAAAGTTCCCAATTTCCCAGCACCGCGCTGATTCTGTTATACCGTTTCAAGTCTTTGTACCAAGCCCTTTTCTCCCCAATTTTAACACTATTTTTATCATACACTATTTCGCACCATTTGTCTAAAAAAAGGAGCACAAAAAAACTGCCTTACAGAATTTGGCTGCAAGGCAGTTGGTTTTTTAGTTGGTAAACATCTGGCTCCAGTAGATACCGTATGCATTATTGGTGAAATAACATCCGACCCCGAGATGACCAAAGTTTCCGTTTAAGATATTTGCTCTGTGTCCCGGAGAATTCATCCAAGCAGTCACTACATCTTCCGGAGTATCCTGTCCGGCTGCAATGTTCTCACCGCAGGTCCAGTAACTTACTCCATAGGTTGGAAGAATCGTAAAGCAGGAAGTTCCGTCCGGTCTTGTATGCGAGAACAATGCTACGGTTTCAATCGCTCTGGCCTGCGCCGCACTGCTGAGTGCGTTCGTTGCGCTCACCGGTCCGAGACCATAAGCCGCACGCTGCTGATTTACCAATTCAATTACACGATTTGCGTAATTCCACTCTGTCGCACTAAACATAGAATTGCCGGTAGTAGCGGTCGTTGTCGTGGTAGTTGTAGTCTGCGGTGTCGCAGCCTGTCCGGAAGGAGCACCGGTTGCCACACGGCCTTCTGCTTTTCCGTTGTTAATGTAGTGCATATAGTAGGATACTAAATCATCCCCAAATGCAGCTCTTAAGTCTGCATATCTTTCTTTATACACAAAAACATTAAATTCAGCACTTCCCTGTCTTCCTTCTGCCATGCCGCAGGTAAGAAAATGATTCAATAACAGTGCTTCATCGGTTCCGAATACCGCTTTTAAATCGGCGTATTTTTCTGCATAATAGGTACTGTTAAATACCGGCGCAAAAACAGCTGCATTTGACGCCTGTACCGGCATTGCTATGGTGATAACCATAACCGCCATCAATACAAATGCCGAAATTCTTGTTGCTAATTTCTTCATAGTGATAACCCATCCTTTCTTTTCGCCTTCTGTCCTATTCATAAGCCCTTTATAAAAATCCTTCGTCTTCCGAAAACTCATTCTTTCCGGCTTCACAATCAGACATCGGCAAACCCTCTCACTACTAATTTACCTAGAATTCCTTGATTCGTCAATCGGTTCGCTCCATTTTTGGCATTTTGACAAATCTAACCCCCGATGCTATTGTAATGTTTACAAAAATTAAAGGGTAGAATGCAAATATCCCTTTTCGATAACGCGCCTATCCTTTGTTCCAAAAGGAAATGTACGAAATCGAAAAGGGATTTATTCGTTTTAAAACCGTGCGGTCGGCTTCGAGCGACACCAATATGCGTTACCTATACAGTTAACTCCATCCAGGCACCCTCGCGGCACATATGAATTCCGGCTTAGTGCTGCTGCGTTCCCACCCTGACACGGTTCGCCGGCACATATTGCGCAAGACCCGAATATCAACATCACTTATATAGGGCAGCCATACCGGTCATTGACCCTCTGCCAACCATCACCCTCACTATAGCGGATTGTGAGTACAAGGCACCGCTACCGCCCCGGCTGCACGGTGCTATTAGTATAGCCTTTTTCCGATGCGTTTGTCAACTCTGCAGTCCGAAATACTTTCCTAATCCTCCGCCTCCTGCTCTTTTGCTTTTTTCTCTACCTTAAGGCGCTTGCGCAGTGCCGAAAAAAAGCTGGTGAGCATCTGACTGCACTCCTCCTCCATGACGCCACGCTCCACTTCTACCTGATGATTAAACTCCTCCATCTGAAGCAAATTTATAATAGAACCGCCGCAGCCGGCCTTTGGATTCATGCATCCCATCACCACCCGTTTCATTCTGGCCTGTACAATCGCACCGGCACACATCTGGCAGGGTTCCAAAGTAACATACAAGGTACAATCCTCTAATCGCCAATCTCCCATTTTTTTACTGGCCTTGTTAATCGCTGTGATTTCTGCATGAGCCAACGTGTTTTTGTCTGTTTTTCGACGGTTGTATCCACGCCCGATTACTTTTCCCTCATATACAATGACACAACCGATGGGGACTTCTCCGATTGTCGCTGCCTTTTTCGCCAAATTAATCGCCTGACGCATATATTTTTCATCCAATTTTTGCTGTTCCATTGTTTTTTCTTGCCTTTCCTAAGGGTTTCCACATATAATATATTTGTTAAAATCATAAACTACCCGAAAGGAAAATGCAATGAAGATTGCCGGTTTTGTTCCAACTACATTATTGGATTATCCCGAAAAATTAGCCTGCACGCTATTCACGGCAGGCTGTAATTTCCGTTGTCCTTTCTGTCAAAACGGCTCGCTTGTCTTGGAACAAGAACCAAAGTACAAAGACATTGACGAAATCTTCGCTTTTTTAAAGAAGCGTAAAAGCATTTTGGAAGGCGTATGCATTACGGGAGGGGAACCCACGCTTCAAAAGGATTTGCCGGACTTTATTGCAAAAATCAAAGAGCTTGGCCTGTTGGTAAAATTAGATACCAACGGTTTTATGCCGGAGACCCTCATCTCCTTGGTAAACCGGCAATTAATAGATTATGTGGCGATGGATATCAAATCTTCCCTAAGCAGTTACAAAGACGCCACCGGCCTCCCCTTCCTGGACACAGAAAAAATCAAAACTTCCGTTGATTTCCTTTTGTCCGGCGTAGTGGACTATGAGTTCCGTACCACCTTAGTCAAGGGACTTCACACCACAGATGACATGGAAGAAATCGGCGTCTGGCTAAAAGGGGCCAAACGTTATTTCCTGCAGTCCTACGAAGAGAGCGGGCTGATTCTGGCAAAATTAGAAAATAACCCCATTCCGCTGTCCTCCTTTACCAGGGACGAATTAGAGGATTTTCTTTTGATTGCAAAAAAACACCTTCCCTCCGCTTCTTTGCGGGGCGTATAAACTCAAAACTCCACCCGGCGCATGTAATAACCCATGTCGCCACTACTTTCATATCCTTCAAATCCAAACATCTCTGCCACCATCTGTTCCTTTTCATGAAACGTTCCCGGCACGCCGATGTAATATCCCTCTCTTTCTTCGTCTGTATAATATCCCAATATAATGTGACGATAATTGTAAAAGCCGTGGAGCAAGAAACTGTTGTGGGCAAGATTGCGGTATTTGGGTGCCAGCAGCTTTAGGGTAAACGGATTGATACTGATATAATCCCCCTGCTTTTCAAAGGGATGAATCCGTTGATGTGTCTTAATTAGTTCCTCCCAGCTGGTTCTCTCAGACACCTCCTTTTCTTCCTGTATTATCTTTTCATTCCTTTCAAAATCGTTTTCCTCTTTGTCATCGTAATCTTTCGCGTCTTGTATTTCATCTTCTGTCCTTTCTTCCTTGGAACAACCTTTTATCTCGTTTTCTTCTGTTTTTCTGTCCGGCATTTCTTCCTCCTCCCACAATGGTGGGAGAGATTTGAAGCGTGCAAAACAGCTTCCCCACTTTTTATCTCCCAGAGAAAAATAGAATCCGTCCAGCTCGGCGATGTCGATTTCTCTTCTCCCGGGGCTGTCCTTTTTGTAGCACTGCCGGTAATCCGCATTTCCTCCTTTCACTTCAAATTCTTCCAAAAAATATCGCCTGCTGTCCTTAATTCCAAACCATCGGCAAGTCAGGGTTGTCCGTCTGGGAATATTGCGAATCCCCACATGCACCAGGCACTCCTTCTCTTTCGTTGTCAAACGAAGGAAACCTACGTTTCCCCTGCGTTCTCCGTTTTCAAAATAATCTATGTAATATATTTTACGCTCAAAAATAACCAACCTTATCTCCTGCCTTTCTATATTATTCTATGCAGGGTAAGGTTGGTTTATGACTTTTCTTTATGATATTGTTTTCTCTTTCCTGTACGTGACAGAACTTTTTTCTTTTACCGCAAATTTATTCTCACTTAAGAACTTAGGATTGCAGATATTTCATATAACGGGCTACCATCATGGCAATCTTAAACGTCATGGCATCATCAAATTTCCGGATATCCAGGCCAATGTACTTTTGCAATTTTTCCAAACGATACACCAGGGTATTTCGATGCAATGCCAATTCTCTTGCTGTCTCCGAAACATTCAGATTGTTTTCAAAAAACTTATCTATGATGGTCAGCTCCTCTTCTTCCAGTTCCAAAATCTTGTTGTCCCCAAAGACTTCCGCAATAAATACTTCACACAGATTTTGCGGCAATTGGTGAATCAGCCTGCCGATTCCAAGAGAAGAGTAATCCGCTACCGTCCGATCGGCATAAAAGATTTTCGCTACCTCCATTGCCACCTTCGCCTCTTTATACGAGCGGTGCACTTCGCTTAATTCTTTGGCTACCGTGCCGTAAGTCACCCGCGCTTTTATCATAAGTTCCGTATTCAAAGTACTGACAATCTGTCTGGCGTTACTGTCAAACGCTTCGCCTTTCTCCGACTTCGCCACTGCCTTGATTAAAAACAGGTTTTTCTCATCCACAGCGGTTACAAAATCATCCTCTGTCTCGGAAAATAAATTTTGCAACAACTCTTTTACGGTCTCCGTCACATCCGAAGACAGTTCCACCATGTAAACCAATCTCGCCTGCTTGGTTTTTACGTTTAACTCACCGGCTTTTTTGTACATTTCCGGTGTAATACTTTTTTCCGTCAAAATACTTTGGTAAAAACTCTCTTCATTCATGTGGGGCTTTAACGCCGACATTAAATGTCTGATTTCGCTGGAAGCAATCCGCCCCATCATATGTCCATCCATTCCGGGCGCATGCACCAGCAACAGGTAGGTTGCTTCCGCCTCATCCCTTACTTTCAAAAGATTATAGCCGGATACATCCTGGCTGTCTGCCATGGAACGCGCAAATCCTTCCAAAACATCTGCTCCGATTTCTATCTTAGCAAAGGTGGAAGCAATCTCCTTTCCCTCCGCATCCATGATACAGAAATCTGCCTTTGTTATATTTTTCAAATCTTCCATACTGCTTTTTAACATATTTTCAATTGTCACGCAATTACCCTCTGTCATTTGATTTATTATGCTATTATTCATAATAAATCATCCCCCTTTTCTTTGCAACCGCTCCGAAAAATTTCTCACAAAAAAGACTGCCGGAATACTCCGACAGTCTTAATTTTATAAGTATATTTAGGATTAGTTTGTGATGCTCTGTTCTGTTTCTTTGTCGAATACGTGAATCTTATCAACATCGAATGCAAACTTAACAACATCTCCGGGTCTTGCTGTAGTTCTGGGATCAACTCTTGCAGTCATCGGGAACTCTTCAAGATCGAAGTATAAGTAAACTTCTGCACCAAGTAATTCGTAAACTTTGATAGTAGCTTCGAATGTGCTGAGAGGAGATGCCTCTACCATCATTTCGCTATCATATACGTCTTCCGGACGAATACCGAATGTTACGGTCTGTCCGTCGTATCCGCCTTCGATTAACTTTTTAGATTTTGCAGGAGGAAGAGGGATGGAACGATCAGCAATCTTGAGGTATGCTGTTTCACCCTGTACTTCTACTACTGCATCAAGGAAGTTCATCTGAGGAGATCCCATGAAACCAGCTACGAATAAGTTGTTGGGCTTATCGTACAAGTTCTGAGAAGTTTCTACCTGCTGAACAACACCGTCTTTCATAACAACGATTCTGGTACCAAGAGTCATAGCCTCTGTCTGGTCATGTGTTACGTAGATGATGGTTGTACCAAGTCTCTGGTGCAATTTTGCAATTTCGATACGCATCTGTACACGAAGTTTTGCATCCAAGTTGGAAAGAGGCTCGTCCATAAGGAATACCTTAGGATTACGAACGATAGCACGACCCATAGCAACTCGCTGTCTCTGACCACCGGAGAGAGCCTTCGGTTTACGATCAAGAAGAGAAACAAGGTCAAGGATCTTAGCTGCTTCTTTAACCATCTTATCGATTTCGTCAGCGGGAACTTTTCTTAATTTAAGTCCGAACGCCATATTATCATAAACAGACATATGAGGATACAAAGCGTAGTTCTGGAATACCATCGCGATATCTCTATCCTTAGGTTCTACGTCGTTAACCAGTCTGTCACCGATTCTTAATTCACCGGAACTGATATCTTCCAAACCAGCGATCATACGGAGTGTAGTAGATTTACCACATCCGGAAGGACCAACGAAGATAATGAATTCCTGATCTGCGATTTCAAGGTTGAAATCTTTTACTGCTTCGAATCCGTTAGGATACACTTTGCAGATGTTTTTCATTGATAAACTTGCCATTTTTTTGCCTCCTAAATATAGTTTTCTATAACCTCTGTGTCACACTCGTAACACATCTAGCACATAGTATAAAATAATTGAGAAAAAATTTCTATTGCTTAGTTGTCAAAATTATTTCCCGGCATATTGTGATAAAATGCCAATGGGTCATTCTTTTTTCACAACTTTCCGTCAACTTGCCAACATTTTTTTTATTCCATGGTTAAATTGACGAAACTACATACTTTTCCCGCTTTTGTTGCTAACATGTCCGCTCTGTTTCTCCCATGTTCTTTTCCTTTTTCGCCTACTCCCGGCTACTGTACCAGCTTCATGGGTGTATAGCGGATTCCGTCATTTTCTGTTTCCATACCGGTGTCCGCAAAG
Source organism: Lachnospiraceae bacterium (assembly GCA_045578545.1). Taxonomy (GTDB): domain Bacteria; phylum Bacillota; class Clostridia; order Lachnospirales; family Lachnospiraceae; genus NK4A136. Next base: position 8,080 of record JAZNKK010000008.1, on the reverse strand, counting down.
CCGAGGCGATGGTAAAATTCTTTCCCGTAGGGGGCGGCATTCACCGTACACCAGTTAAGACCTTCCGCCTGCTTTAAGTAATCCATAGCGTATTGAATCAGACCTCTGCCTACGCCACGCCGATGATACTTTTCCTCTACAAAAAGCAGCGAAATATGATTGGTTTCCCTAAGAGAAATCAAACCGATAATTTCCCCGTTCTCCACTGCTACAAAAAGCTTATATCCACCGTTTAAGAAAACTTTATACAACGTTGTGTCCGAAATGAAATCCAAAAAACTCTCTATGCCTCTTTTCGAATAGTCCGGCGCATCAAAACGCTGAAAAGTCCGCCATGCCAAAGACATGGCAGACTCCCATTCTTCCTTTACGGCAGGACGAATTTGATAAGTAAATCTTTCTCTCATTTTCGTTCCTTCTTACTTCTTTCCTGCATCCACGCCTGACTTTAGCAAATCTCTGCTCCTGCCGGCATTTCTTTTTCCGGTGTCATAAGGGCCAGCTTGCCTTCCGCATCTTCTGCGCAAAGAAGCATACCTTCGGAAACTACACCTGCCAGGGTTGCGGGCTTTAAGTTCACAAGTACCATTACCTTTTTGCCCACCATTTCTTCTGCGCTGTAGTGCTGCTTGATTCCGGATACAATCTGTTTTACCTGACTGCCGATACGCTCCTGAGAGCAAAGAAGCTTCTTGGACTTGGGCACTTCCTCACACTTAATGATTTCTCCTACCTGGAACTGCATTTTTGCAAAATCATCATAGGAAATCTCTTCTTTTGCTTCAATATCAATCACGTTTTCCACGACTTCTTCCTCCTGCTTTTCTTCCTTTGGCTTTCTTGCTTCAAACATCGCTTCTGCCTTTTCCACGACTTCCTTTACGTCCAATCTGGCAAATAAAATCTCCGGTTTTTCCACAACCTTGTTTCCGCTCTTGTATGCACCAAAGCTTCCCAAGGTATCAAATTCACGGATGCTGTCATTTAACTGCTCCGCAATTTTCTTTGCGGTACCCGGCATAAAGGGCTCTAATAAGGAAGCACCAATCATAATGCCTTCTGTCAGGTTATAGAGCACTGTTGCAAGACGGTCTTTCTTTGCCTCATCCTTGGCAAGTACCCAGGGCTCGGTCTCGTCGATGTATTTGTTCAAACGCTTGAAGATTGCGAAAATCTCTGTCATGGCATCTGCCACGCGGAGGGACTGCATCTTCTCGGATACCTTCTGGTAGCCGCCGGTTACCACGCTCTTCAAATCTTCATCTACGGCTTCTACCACGCCGGTATTTTCCACTACGCCGCCAAAGTATTTGTTGCTCATGGAAATGGTACGGTTCACCAGATTTCCCAAGGTGTTGGCAAGGTCGGAATTGATTCGTTCCACCATAAGTTCCCAGGAAATGGTTCCGTCATTTTCAAAAGGCATCTCGTGAAGTACGAAATAACGCACTGCATCCACACCAAAGAAGTTTACAAGGTCATCGGCATAAAGCACATTTCCCTTGGATTTGCTCATCTTGCCGTCGCCCTGCAGGAGCCAGGGATGTCCGAAAATCTGCTTCGGAAGGGGCTCGCCCAGTGCCATCAGGAAAATCGGCCAGTAAATGGTATGGAAACGGATGATGTCCTTTCCGATGAGGTGAAGGTCTGCCGGCCAGTTCTTTGCATACTGCTCCGTGCTGTTACCGTCCACGTCATAACCGATACCGGTGATGTAGTTGCTGAGGGCGTCAAGCCATACATATACCACGTGTTTGTCGTCAAAATCTACCGGGATTCCCCATTTAAAGGAGGTTCTGGACACGCAAAGGTCCTGCAGTCCCGGAAGAAGGAAGTTGTTCATCATTTCATTTTTTCTGGATACCGGCTGAATGAATTCCGGATGGGTGTTGATGTGCTCAATCAAACGGTCTGCATATTTGCTCATCTTGAAGAAGTATGCTTCTTCCTTGGCCGGCTTCACTTCTCTGCCGCAGTCCGGGCATTTTCCCTCTACCAGCTGGGATTCCGTCCAGAAAGATTCGCAGGGTGTACAATAAAGTCCCTCGTAAGAGCTCTTGTAGATATCGCCCTGGTCATAGAATTTCTTGAACATCTTCTGGACCTGTTTCTCATGATAATCGTCCGTGGTACGGATAAAGTGGTCATAAGAAGTGTCCATCAAATCCCACAAATCCTTGATGGTTCCTGCCACGCCGTCAACGAATTCCTTGGGCGTTACGCCGGCTTCCGCAGCCTTCAATTCAATTTTCTGACCATGTTCGTCGGTTCCGGTCTGAAACCAAACATCATAGCCATCCTTTCTCTTGTAACGGGCAATTGCGTCCGCAAGCACGATTTCGTAGCTGTTGCCGATGTGGGGCTTGCCGGAAGTATAAGCAATCGCCGTTGTGATGTAATACTTTCCTTTGTTTTCCATAATTTCCGTCCTTCCTACTTTGCTTTATTTTTTACTTCTACTATTGTGTGCAGAAATTTTCTTACAAAACAAAATAGTTCGCCCTCTGTATAAGAAGACGAACTATTGTTAGTCGTGATACCACTTCTTTTCGCAGAAACCTCACGATTTCTGCCTCCATAGGTTCCATAAAACCCTGTCGCTATAATGGGCGAACCCATCGCAGCCTAACCTGTCGGCTCGGTGCGCTGCTCAGAAGCCATGTTCTGCTTACTTCCATCCGGTTTCTCTCAGCCTATGCATGTTTTGTGCCTTCGAACCGGCGTTAACCGTTCCCAAGGCCCGCACCATGCGGAAACCTTCTCTTTAGAACTTTCATAAGCGTACTCTCTTCTTCACTGCTTTTTCTGTATTGTTTCATTTAAGCACGTTTTTTCTTTGTTAATACATATGCCACTGCTGCAATCGCAAGAACTGCTACATATCCGGCAAATACACCACCTGCGTTAAATTCACCGGTATTCGCAGAAGTCAACATATCCGTGTCACCGCCGGTTGCTGTTAAATCAGAACCGCCTGTTGCACTTGCATCTCCACCGGTCGCACTTGCATCTCCACCGGTCGCTACACTACCAGAACCGCCTGCTGCAGAACCATCTGTTGTAACAGGCACACCGTTTTCGGAAGGTGTTGTGGTGGTGTTAGTTGTATCGGTAGTTGTGTTGTTAGTTGTGTTGGTTGTACCACCGGAGGTATTGTTGTCAGTGCTTCCGGTGCTATTATTATTGTTATTGCCACCGTTGTTGCCGCCAGTGCTTCCACTGCTGCTCTGAGTCACTAATTTATCTTCCAAGGAAGCAATTGTGTTTCCGTTAGAATCTTTGTAGGTAATAGTTCCATCTGACTCAACCGTGAAATTGTAAATCCTTCCGTATCCGTCAGCATTTTCCCAATTATCCGGTTCATCGCCTCTCACGAAAGTATAGCTATGTCCCGGTGTTAATGCCGGACTTCCTGCCGGAATCGTTACCTGATAAGTAGAACCAGACGAAGTTACAGGCAAGCTCGTCAAAACAGAAGACTGCGGATTTGTTGAGGTATCTACAACATCATACACAACCTCATTATAATCTGCTACGTTATTTGATCCCTCTAACGTAACAGTAAGCTTTACCTCCTGTACGTTCGATGTATTGCTGCTTTGAGGAGTGGTTACCAACTGATCACGATTTCCATTTGGATAATTAACGGTTCCGTTCTGCGCAACATTAAATGCGTACTGTTTACCAAAACCAGTATCGTTTTCCCAATTATCCGGCTCATCTACTCGATCAAAATAGTAGTTCTTTCCTAATTCTAATGCACTACTTCCTTGCGGGATTACCACTACATACTCGGAGCCATTCCATATCGCAGGGATTCCGGACAGAACCGATGTCGTATCTCCCTCAGGCACCACGTTATATATAGCTCCGCTTGAAGTACCGTAATTGGTAGGAGGAGTCGAATTAACCAATGTAACAATAAGCTTTACTTCTCCTACTAATGTAGTCTGCGTAGAGGCAGGTTTTTTAAGCACATCCACTGGTGAAGCAGCCGAATATGTACCATTCGGCTGCATATACGTAACATTACCATTGCTATCTACTTTAAACTTATAGGTATCATTTACTCCAACATAATTTGAATTTGGATCTCTTTGGAAAGTATACTCCCCTGCCGGAAGCTGCTGAGTTGTCTTGCCCTCTATTCTCAATATGTAGCTGCCACTTCCACCATTTGTAGCACTTTGATTACTTATCACAATGTTGCCGTTTGAATCCACTACGTCATATGTAATTCCAGCGTAATCCGTTCCTTCTGTAACGACGTGATCCTCAGAATCTTTTAAAACAAGCTCCAAGACAATTTCTTCTACAGGTTTGTATGTCGGTGTAGCTCCACCGCCTGATGTTGCTCCAATTCTAATTACATCGGTTCGAACACTATGGGAAGGTGTTTCTGTGCTTCCATTATTCACTAACTGATATGAAACGGTACCATTTGTATTTAATTTAACACTATACACATTATCGTTTCTATGACCTGCTGCATCTTCATAGCCCGTAGAATATCCACTGGTAATTTCCGATTTTCCAATATAGTAAGTGGTTCCCGGAGTTAATGTATGATTATCCACTAATGCAGTAACCTGCTCACTATTAATTACCATCTCATACTTATCTAAGCCTGCATTCCAAACCACCGAAACAGGTTCCACTACCCGATTCGACGAGCAGGAACTGTCGCTATAAATTGCATACGAGGTACCTAATCCTGCAGCTTCTTTTACCTCATTACCATTTTCATCCATTACTTCAAGCAAAAGTCGAATTTCATTATATTCTGTTTTTGTAGTCACAGTACCATCTTCTGCTACTGAATTAAACAACGGATAGATATCCATACGATGAGATTCACCATCCGTATGAACAATTCTATCTGCCATAACAGTTCCGTTAACAGCCCCCACCGTCACGGAAGCTTTCGGTGCAAGGATAGAACCAAACACAACTCCTGTCCAGGTTAAATTACCTGTATATACATTATCGGGTTTATCACTATCTATAATGTTATATACAATTCGGCATGTACCAAACGCTGCAGACGTATGTTCCTCATTGTTATACGAAAATGTTGTTCCATTAGAATCAACGCCTTGCACTTTAATTCCACCACCACTCACATTGACCGTTGCATTCTGAGTACCTGCCATATCAATATTAATAACCACAATACCACTATGGTTTGCATTTGCATCAATACCGGTCATCGTTATTTCATTACCGTTAAATACAGAATAAGGAATATTAATAAATGTATAAGAACTTGTTCCGTTTGCAGCTTGATTCGTATAAATATATCTACGGTTCATATCATAGCTTCCGGTATCAACCGTTGCATTATGAGTATTAGCATCCAAAGAAATATCTACATAGCTGGAAGTACTTTGCGCAGCCCAATAGGAGCTAAGGTCTGCCAAACTGTTCAATGTACCTACAATATCCACCGCATTCACAGTCGAAGACATATGTACATCAGCCTCAGAAATATAATTTGTTAATGGTACGCTATGCGTTCCATCAGCGTATGTCAAAGAGCCCGTACCACTTCCGGTAACATGTCCGGAGGCTACAGTACCCAAAATCAAGTCACTATGAATATCCGATGCCACCTCATTAATCGTAGTCCCAACATAAGAATACTCTGTATAAGAAGTCGGATAAGATACCTTACCATCTCTCATACCGATTTCACCGATTGTTGCAATCTCTGCCATTATATTACCGTGCGTATGAACACCTGTTGTACTTACTTCTCGTCCAAACAAATGCACATGGGTAGCCGCACCGAAAATATCTCCGGAATAAAAATTATATTTGCCTGTCGCCGAATCATAGGTCGGTGTTGTACTTTGAGCTGCAGCAACTACCTGCATGGGATTTACACTCATCACCGTCACAATGGCTGCAAGCCCTAGAGCCATAAAGCGCTTTGTGTTTCTGCTAATCTTCTTCACTTGTTGCAAAATTTGATTTCGCATAATTCTCTCCTCCTCCGATTTTAAACTGTTTCTAGTTCTCTATCTTAATTACCGCGTTCCCTTTCCATTATCCGCTTTTATACAATGCGCTTGCCGGCAACGATGTACCGAACATCTCCGCTGGCACAAGTGGATAATACCAAAAGCTGATCTCCTTCTGCGATAGCCGATTCGTTTATGTACGCACCCCATGCTCCGTATTCCTTAACTCGTGACACAAGTCCCAGTGTCTCCGCATTGTCAATTCCCTCAAACAGGTATCCTCCTGATTCCAAGGGAGTAAAACAATCACTGAGCAAATGTTCATTGGAATAAGCGGATGCAATCACTACTTCATATATCTGCACTCCATCCGGCTTATATAAGAAGAAATAGGGATGCTCCAATCGATATTCCTCGGCATCATATTCATTTATTGTACCAAACATAGTGTCATTTCCCATGTTATGACCGTAAATCACATTGATGGCATCCTGAAAATCCGGCGTGTTATAATTTTCGATAAACAAACAACCGGGATAGCCTTCGCTTCCATCAATATTGTGGTTCAAATAATAAGAATTGTCTATATTTTGTAGTACCGGATACGACACCGGTGTCTCCGGTATCAAAAGGTATCCGATAGTATCAGAATTGTACCCCAAAAGTACAGTAAAGTCAAGCATTCCGACCTCTAAATATTCTTCGTACTTATCCCGGTTACCTTCCAGAGCCAAAAATTCCTCCACACTCATGAACGGATTCTCTTGGCTAACCGAGTCGCCCGACACAGAAGACGGTATCATCAATTCAATCACTTCGGCATTCAGGTTATCGACATCCTTTGCTGAATCACTTGCCGAGTCCCAAATGGATTCGTAGAGTTCCTGTTGGTTACCTACGGAAATGGAATAGACGATTTTGTAAATTCCAAAAACCAACGTCCCCAGCACCAAAAGTCCAAGTAGCACCGCCAAGAAAGGATTGTCCTTTAAATATTCGATTGCTCTTTGAAACCAATTATTTCTCTTTCGCATTTAGTCCTCCAAAAGAAGTTCCACCGGACAGTGGTCGGAGCCCATGACATCGGTATGAATTTTTGCATCCTTTAACTTCTCTTTCAATCCATCCGAAACCACAAAATAATCGATACGCCATCCCGCATTCTTGCTTCTTGCGCTGAAGCGGTACGACCACCAGGAATAAATGTCCGTCTGCTCCGGATAAAAATACCGGAATGTATCGATAAATCCTGCGTCCAACACTGCCGAAAACTTTCCTCTTTCCTCATCGGTAAATCCCGCATTCTTGCGGTTCGTCTTGGGATTCTTCAAATCAATTTCCTTATGCGCCACATTCAAATCGCCGCAGTACACCACCGGCTTCTTTTCCTCTAACTTCTTAATGTATGAAAGGAAATCATCTTCCCACTGCATGCGGTAATCCAGACGTTTCAACCCGTCCTGGGAATTGGGCACATACACTGTTATGAAATAGTATTCCGGATATTCCAAAGTAATGACTCGTCCTTCATGGTCATGCTCTTCGATTCCAATGCCATATCTTACGCTAATGGGCTCTCTTTTGGTAAAAATCGCCGTCCCGGAGTAGCCCTTCTTTTCCGCATAATTCCAATACTGGTGATACCCGGGAAGCTCCATTTCAATCTGTCCTTCCTGCAGCTTCGTCTCCTGCAGGCAAAATATATCCGCATCCGCTTCCTCAAAAAACTCCATAAAGTTCTTGCCCATGCAAGCCCGGATGCCGTTTACATTCCAAGAAATTAATTTCATTTTCTTCTAACCTCTCTCATCTATATCGTTAAAATTTCATATTTTTTAACCCTTACCTTTTATCATAGCACAAAATTCGATTAATTTAAATCGCAATAGGAAACGCTCACTTTTACCCTTCGAACTAATTTGGATAAAAAATAACCTCCCTCCGTCACATTGACAGAGAGAGGTAAATTCACTTGTTATCTTATTTCAATCCGTCCAAAAATTCCTTCACCTGACGATATACCCCTTTTCCGTCCAACTCATATTTCTCCATGAGAACTGCTGCCGAACCGGATTCTCCGAAGGTATCATATACACCGATTTTCTTAACCAGCGTCG
>JAZNKK010000007.1:0-1818 GCA_045578545.1 Lachnospiraceae bacterium | reverse complement strand
TTATAATATCATACATCTTTTTTCATCCTCATAAAAGCAAATATACTTTTAGGCTGTTACTCGCCGTACTCTGCCAACATTTCTTCCACAATTGCAGCTGCGCAGCGAACCATTTCCGGACAGACTGTTCTGAACAAATTCTGACTCATAATTTCTTTCATGTCCTCTTCTTTGGTCAGGTCATAGTTCAAAAGTTCCCTGCAAACCACAGTACCTTTTGCCTCTGTAAAACGATTCAAAAAGTCATCTGCCACCTGATATGCTCTCATCTTTTCTTCCTTATTTTCGCTGTGGCAATGGCCATATTTTAAACCCAATACCATCAACGCACCGGAAACGGCACCGCAGATTTCACCCCTACGCGCTCCGCTGCCGAATGGCGTTCCAATTTTCAACGCGGTTTCAACATCCATTCCAAGTTCTTCCGCAAAAGTAGCAAAAACGGCTTGGGAACAGTTAAAATTATTTCCGAAAAATGCTACTGCTGTCTCTTCATGATTCATATTATTTACCCTCACTTATCTTTAGTTCTTTCAAATACGCCTTGGCACTCTTGATTCCCGCCTTGGAAAGAGAATAATACATCCACTTTCCTTCCTTGCGACCGCTTACCAGTTCCGCATCACAAAGAATCTTCATATGGTGGGATAGTGTTGGCTGACTGATTTGTAATGCCTCCAATAATTTACAGGCGCATTTCTCGCCGTCTTTTAAGATTTCCATAATTTGTAATCTGTTCTCATCGGCAAGCGCCTTGAATAAGTTTGCTGTTTTTTTGTAATCCATAAAATCACCTTCCTTTTCTTTTATTATATCGACATATCGAAATCTGTCAATATGTTGTTTTGATAAAAAGGTGCTATTTAAAACAGCACCTTCTAATCAGCTTTCTAAATATTAACCTTTTCTATCCTTACATCCCCCGGATTGTCGCATGTATTTTCTCACAACATTCCTTAGAATGCTTCATCAGAAAATCACCGTGACCAAATCCTTCCATAATCTCTTCGTCGTAATTTTTAAGATATTTTTTTAATTCCTTATGGGACTTAATTGCATAGGGTTCCTTACTTCCGCACCACATGTATACCATCGTTTCATTTTGCGCTATTTCGGGACGGGTACGATAAGTGTAATTCTCCATAAAATTTCTCTTTACGGTTTCATCACTTGCCCCCATATACAAAGAATCCATCATTCCCAAATCTTCTGCTTTCAATCCCATAAGCTTCATCATAACCATAATCAACGCAGGAAATTTCCCTGTATTTTTGAACTTGCAAAACATTTTATAAGTCACCCACCCGGCAATTTTACCCTGATGCGCCACATAGCAACCATCCATAATGACGGTTCCCAAATCAATTTTATTTCGGGTAAGCAACTCCGTCAGCATAAGCCCTCCCTGGGAACATCCGTAAGCCCCGATGACTTTACCGTCATAATTCGCCTGCACATACTCTTCAATTTGTCTTGCCTGATCCGCGAAAGATGTAAAATTACCGCTTCCGTCATAAAAACCGTCCTGCGCAGGAATAATAAGCCGATAATGTTCTTCCAAACCTTTTAGCATCTCATACTCCGTATGCCAGTCCTGCATCATACCATGCAACAAAAGCATCGGCGGATTTTCCTTGGAACCAAATTCAGTAAATAACATAGTCCTTCCTCCTATTAGATAACACTTATTGATTTTCGTTATTTAAAAAGCCCGGTCTATCCGACCGAGCTTCCAACCATTTCATTATATTTTTTCATCATTCCCGCAAAACCGCTGTCCCCATAAAAGGCCAGCAGTTCCGTATATTTTATTGCCTG
>JAZNKK010000006.1:0-27047 GCA_045578545.1 Lachnospiraceae bacterium | reverse complement strand
TTGAATGTCCTGACATAATTCAAACTCCTTTGTTTTTTTCATTTCTAAATTTTATCATTTTTTCATTAAATCTTCAACCTTTGCTTGCCCTTATGTAGGATTACGGCAACTCCAGACTGATTTTTAATGCATGATTTACTTTTTCCATAATGTTCATATCCAAATGACAAACTTTATCCCGTAAACGTTTTTTATCAATGGTTCGAAGTTGTTCCAGCAAAATAACGGAATCCTTTTCCATTTGATACGTCGCAGAATCCAATTCAATATGGGTGGGCAATTTGGCTTTGTTCATTTTTGATGTAATTGCTGCACAAATCACGGTTGGACTATGTTTGTTCCCGACATCATTTTGAATGATTAACACCGGACGAATACCACCCTGTTCGGACCCGATTACCGGACGCAAATCTGCGTAATAGACATCTCCTCTTTTCATGTTCTGACACCTCACTTATTTTTTGGCATCTTTTGTAAAGAGCTTTTTCTCATAAAAAGTATGTCCGGTACTTTCGGGATTTATACAATTTTAATTATCGTAATTCACAGAAATTACTTTTTTGTCCTTAAGATAAATTCTGGGCACCCGTTTTCCTACATCACAAACGGATTCGTAATTAATGCGATTGGAAAGCAAAGAAAAATCGTCCATAGAAATGGTTTCCTCTCCGTCCGTGCCAACAAGTGTAACCGAATCGCCTACGGATACCTCGGGTATATCGGAAACATCCACCATCATTTGATCCATACAGACCCGCCCCACAATAGACGCTTTTTTTCCTCGAATCAAAACATATCCTTTGTTAGATAAAATTCTGGGATATCCGTCTCCGTATCCAATGGTAACCGTGGCAATCTTTTTCTTTTCTTTTGTAATATAAGTTCCGCCATAACTGATTGCTGTTCCGCTTGGCACATCTTTCACAAAAACCACCGTACTTTTCAGTTCCATAACCGGTTTTAATTGCAAAGTCTCCTTAGAAACTTCTTCCGATGGCCAAAGGCCATATAAAATAATACCGGCGCGAACCAAATTCATATTTACCTCCGGAAGGTCAATAATACCGGCGCTGTTAGAACAATGAACCATCGGAGGTTGCAATCCCTCTTTTTTTAAGGCTGTCACAAAATCCAAGAATTTTCGAATCTGTTCTTTGACCGGTTGTTTTTCCTGTTCATCCGCTCTGGCAAAATGAGTAAAAACACCTTCGATTTCAAGCCACGGAAGAAGGGCAATTTTCTTGGAAAGCTGTACACCTTCTTCATCCGGAGTCATACCGATTCGCATCATTCCGGTATCAACTTTTAAATGTATCTTTGCTTTTTTTCGCTGTTTTAAGGCTTCTTCGTTTAATAAAACAGCACTATCCCAATCAAAAACCGTTGCCCTGATTTCATTAGAAACAATTCTTGGAAATGCAGACGGAAAACTATACCCTAATATTAAAACCGGTTTCGTCAAATGATTCTGCCTTAATTGCATGGCTTCTTCAATGGTAGCCACCGCATAGCCATACACGCAGTCATTCCCTTCCAGCTCTTTTGCAATAGGAACAGCCCCGTGTCCATACCCGTCTGTTTTTACCACGGCAAGAATTTTACTGTCCTTTGAAATATGATTTTCAATTTCTTTTATGTTATTTTGAATATGGTCTAAATTGATGGTTGCATAAACCCGTTCATTCCCAAACACAAGGCGCCTCCAATTGAATGATATGTGCAATCCCGCTTATAATATCGGAAGCGGTAACCGAATAATTGGTTTCCTGTTTCGCCGCATATTCTCCTGCCAATCCGTGAAGATATACGGATAAAACACTAGCCAAAAACAAATCCGGAATAACGCCGGCAAAGGCAGCAATCATTCCGCTTAACACATCTCCGCTTCCGGCAGTTGCCATGGCATCGCAACCGCTGGAATTGATTACGCATCTTTCGCCATCTGTAATTACGGTTCTGGCACCTTTGGCTACTAAAATGATTCCGTATTTCTTTGCAATATTGCGATAAAACTCTAAATCAGGGAGTGTTTCCCAATTCTCTATTTCATTTACAAATAATCGTTTGAATTCCGCCGGATGAGGCGTTAATATCGTGGAAAAACCTTTTTTACTCCGCTCGTCTAATAACGTAATATTATTTGCCAAAAGATTAAGTCCGTCTGCATCCACAATCAGATTGTTTTTGCATTGTTTTATGGTATATTCCAGTATTTCTTTTGCTTCATTGCTTTTGGACAAACCGCACCCAATCACTGTAGTATCGCTCCAGGAAAACTCTTTTTGTAATTCTTTAACCATATTTTCATCATACCCGGTCACCATAGCTTCCGGAAGAGTTTGCAACAAGAGTTTTTTGGCCTCCGGCGTAGTAATGACTTTGATCATACCGGCGCCGGATTTTAAGGCCGCCTTGGCACAAAGTATGGCCGCTCCCGGCATGGCATCGCTTCCTGCAATCGCTAAAACTTTTCCAAAGGTTCCTTTGTGTCCGATGGGACTTCGCTTAGGAAGAAGCAACAAATCTTCTTTCGAAGTAAGATAAACCTTAGGATTAAATCTCTTTTGGTCCAAAGGAGCATAAATTCCCACATCCTTACAGAGTACGTTTCCGCTGCATATAACACCATCCTTTAAATAGAAACCTACTTTTGGAAAAGCAAAAGTAACGGTAACATTTGCCTTGACGGCAGTTCCCATAATCTTTCCGGTATCCGAGGATAAGCCGGAGGGAACATCCACTGCATAAACAAGACTGCCCGCCTTCCTTTTGTCATTTATTTTTGAAATGATATTTGCGGTATCACCCTCAATGTTTCGGGATAAGCCAATTCCAAAAAGTGCATCCACCACCACAGTATAATTCTCTGTGGGAATTGTCGTCTTAATATCAATACCAATTTTAATTGCAATTTCCCTTTGCTTTTTACATAACAAAGTACATTTTGACTCAGCAAAAGGAAACACAATGGTTACATCCCAATTTTTATAGTACAACAATCGGGCGATGGCGAAACCGTCACCTCCGTTATTTCCCGGCCCGCAAGCAACCAACGCAGTCTTTTTTTCAGAAGAAGCCGCCGAAAAATCGGATTCTATTTGCTCTGCCACGGAAAGCGCTGCCCGTTCCATTAAAACAACATCCGAAATGCCAATTTCGTTTATAATATCATTTTCTATTTCCCGCATTTTTGCAGAATCAACAACTAGTTTCATTTCTCTTACTTTCCGTAATATGGTGATTGCGAATTGACCACCTATTTTTTTACTATATGAGTTTCCTCCGGATTATATTTCATATCAAAGATATTAATCACATCCGGCCCGAAAATATCGTGCATGTAGGAATACATTTCCTGGTTTTTCAATTCGCTTTCCTGCTTTTTTACTATGTTTTTCTTTAATTCAATACGAATGTTATTAATCCATTCGCCAATTTCGTCAATTTTTTTGGTGTTTTCCTGCAAAACCTCATAACAAATCGACATGGTATCCAGCATTAATTCAAAATTAAGCTGGCTGATTTCTTTGGGCAAATCAAGCAGTTCATCCTGATATTCCTCCAGCTGAGCGTTAAATTCCTCGATTTGCTCCTTGGATTCATTTTGGATGTCCGCCGCACCCTCTTCTGCCATTTTATTCACCATGCGATTTAAAAGAAGACTTTTCTTTTTTTTAATTTCCTTACATAAGGTGTTTAACTTTCCCTGGCGTTTCAACAGTTCTTTGATTTCTTCCTCAAGCTCCTCCATTCGTTTCGTTTTCGGAAGCTCATTCATCAAACGATACCATTTGTTGTCCAAGGGTAAAATAGGAATTTGTTTTCCTTCCAAAACCGTTCGAAATTCTTCTTCTGTTCCCGGCAAAACAATCACCTCGATTACATTTTTGTTTCTAATGTCTTACGGATTTCTTTGATAAAGTTTTCGCTGTTTAATACGGTAACGTCTTTTAAGGATGTAATTAAAGCCAAATCCTTTGTCATTTTTCCGGATTCAATGGTTTCGATGGTTGCCGCTTCCAGCTTATCTGCAAATTCACACAATGCCAAAATCTGATCCAACTCACCACGTTTACGGAGCGCACCAGTCCAAGCAAAAATCGTAGCAACGGAGTTGGTGGAAGTTTCTTCGCCCTTTAAGTGCTTGTAATAATGTCTTTGCACTGTTCCGTGAGCTGCTTCGTATTCGTAAATACCGTCCGGAGAAACCAAAACAGAAGTCATCATAGCAAGAGAACCAAAAGCAGAACTTACCATGTCACTCATCACATCTCCGTCATAATTCTTACAAGCCCAAATAAATCCGCCTTTTGCTTTCATTACTCTGGCTACTGCATCATCAATCAAGGTATAGAAATATTCAATACCGGCTTCTTCAAAAGCATTTTTGTATTCTGCATCATAAATTTCCTGGAAAATATCTTTGAAATTGTGATCGTATTTTTTGGAAATCGTATCCTTAGTTGCAAACCACAAATCTTGTTTCAAATCCAAAGCATAGTTAAAACATGCCTTAGCAAAGCTTTCGATGGATTTATCGGTGTTGTGCATTCCCTGCAAAATTCCGGGGCCTTTAAATTCATGAATCAGCTCTTTCACTTCTTCTCCATTGCTGTTTTCATACACAAGATAGGCTTTTCCGGCACCGGGAACCTTGATTTCCGTATTCTTATATACATCACCATAGGCGTGTCTTGCAAGGGTAATCGGCTGCTCCCAGTTCTTTACGCAAGGTTCGATTCCTTTTACAATGATCGGCGTACGAAAAACCGTTCCGTCCAAAGCGGCACGAATAGTTCCATTGGGACTCTTCCACATTTCTTTCAATTTATATTCATCCATTCTGGCTGCATTTGGAGTAATGGTGGCGCATTTTACGGCGACACCGTATTTTTTTGCAGCTTCCGCAGAATCCTTTGTTACCTGATCGTTGGTCTCATTTCGATATTCCAATCCCAGGTCATAGTACTCGGTTTTTAAATCTATAAACGGGAGAAGCAATTCCTCTTTAATCATCTTCCAAAGAATTCGGGTCATTTCATCTCCGTCCATTTCCACAAGGGGAGTTGTCATTTTAATTTTATCCATGGTATATCTCTTCCTTTCCAATTGTTTTCCTATAAAATTTTATCTCATTAAACAAATTACGTCAACCAAACATCACAGAATTTATCATTCCAACAGGATTCACCATTCCCCACCCCTGCTTTTCCCATGGCTCTTTTAAGTCAATTGCATTTCGAAGCAGAATTTGTCGAACCAGTCCGGCATTACACTCCTTTTTTCCTGTTAGGATAAGCCCGGCACAACCACTTACTAAGGCCGTGGACATGGAAGTACCGCTTTTGGCAGTGTAACAATAATTTAAGCCTTTTTGAAATTGATATCCGCAGGATACGATATCCGTTCCGGGGGCAACCAAATCCGGCTTTTTCGCCATGAACCGCCCTGGTCCTCTGGCAGAATATTCGTCGCAATTTTTGCCCAAACGACTACGATAATCCATATCATGACACCCTACCGCAATAACCCCTTGTTGTTCTCCGATTTCGGATATAGTCATTGGCAATGGTCCGTTATTTCCGGCCGCAGCCACAATTAAATAATCCTTTTTAACCAATTGTTCTATTAAATCCTGCAAATGATTTTTCCTATCCGCAAGTATTTTTTTTCGAAGTGATAGTGAAATGTTGATAATTCGTATCTTGTTTTTTTCGCCATTGCGCAGAACCCATTCCAACGCTCTCTCCATTGTTTTAATCTCGCCATCCCCGTTTTCGTCCAAAATTTTTAGAACAACAATATTTGCTCCCGGAAATACACCCTTAATTTTGCCCTTGGACATATTTCCGTTTCCGCAGATTATTCCGGAAATGTGCGTTCCGTGTCCGTTGTCATCATAAAGCTCTGTTTTGTTGTTCACAAAATCCTGAAAATCTATGATTTGATTTTTGATATCCGGATGATTTGATGCCCCGGTATCCATCACTGCAATGGAAAAATCACATTTTTTATTTCGCAGTGAATCCAGTTGATTCAGTTTAAGCTGTTTTTGTACGCGAATCATAATACACCTTTTCTAATGTTATATGATTTTAATATATGATTTCGCTCCAAAAGTGGTGTCGTTTTGATAAAAAAACCTCTTTACCATTGTTTCGGTAAAGAGGTTTACTATTTTCTCGCATAAATTGATATACACAATCATTATCTTTCCGTCTTCTTTTACGGCGTATCGTTTTCCGAACGAATGAATTGTATTTCATCGTGACCGGCAAAAACATAGTCGCCGATGTGTTTTACTTCTTCCGGAAGGATTACTTCGGACGCTTGTCCTTTATAAGCAATCAAAACGCCATCGCCTACAATCAAAAAATCAGAAGCAGTTTCGTCATTTAACCAATTTTCGTACCAGGGGGTATGAGCAAATGCCAGTGCATCCACTCTGGTTACCGAGGAAGGAATGGAAACATTTTCCAAGGAATCGCAATGATAAAATGCAGCATATCCAATGGCAGTCACTCCTTCGGGAATTATGATTTCGGTTAGATTCGAACGGGCAAAGGCAAGTTCGCCAATATAGGTAATTCCCTGTTCATTGACAGAAAAATCATACTGCGTTAGATCCTTTTGATTATAATGCGCATAGTCTTCAATACCGATTTGAGTTTCTGCGATTGTTTCTTCTATCGTACCGGTATTCACACTTAGTCCATCCACATGAAGGAAAGCCCTGTCTGACACAATTACAGTACCATCCAACACTCTTCCGTCAATTACGGGAACCGCCCCATCGTTTTGTTGCACATCGTCGTTTTCTTCGTTATTTGTAGTCTCGTCCTGTGTATCTTCTTCCGTGCTTTCGGTTTCCTCACCCCAAGGCTCCAAAATCGTTTCCGTACTCACACGAAAACCATGCTCTAAAGCATAATTTTCCCCGTAGGTTCCCTCTTCACACACGAAAAGCAAATCCTGAGGGCATAAATCGAAGGCACTTTCATGAATGGATATCATGGAAGTCGGCACTTCCACCTGTTTTAAAGCAATGCAACCCTCTACCGCTTTTAATCCGATATTGCATGTGGGTTCTAAAATCGTAAGCGTTTGCAAGGAACTGCAATTCGTCAAAGAATACTCCCCAAGTTCCTCCAATGCGCCTGGCAAAATCAGATGTTGAAGTTCATCACATCCCCAAAAAGCATATCGTTTGATTTCATTAACGGTATCCGGCATCCGGTAATTTGTACCGTTTCTTCCGGGCAAATATTGATAGACAATGGTTTTTTCTTTGTCCATAATAACACCGTCAGAACAAATAAAATTAGGATTGCTTCCGGAAATTTGAACCGTCTCTAAAGAAATGCAATCTGCAAACACTCCGCATCCCAAGCGTTCCAATCCGGAACCTATATGGACATTCTTAAGCCTATCGCAACCGTAAAACACGGAGTTATCCATAATCCGAACAGAATCCGGAAGAATTACGGTCTCCAGCGCTTTGCAATTTTGAAAAGCAGCGTATTCAATTGTTTCCACCGTATCCGGCAAAGTAACACTTTTGATGACACCGTTGTCCGCAAACGCCTCCTGGCCAATGCAGGTAATCCCTTCCGGAATAACAACCTCCGTTGAATTACCTACATACTTCACCAAAGTGGTATCGGATACATTAAAATCATTCCCATAATCTGCCTGGGAAAACGAATGTTGTCCAAGCATCAATGCAATTAGAATTGCTGCGATAGGTAATGAAGCCAAAAGAATCCGTTTTTTTACCATAAAAACCTCTCTTTTTCATTTTCCTACTGTACTCTGAGTTGTTTTTTGTCCTTCCAAAGGAATAATACGGCAGAACCGCAAGCCAAACCAAAGGAAAGGAACCATTTCATTGCAATGCCGTCGCCGGTCTTAGGCGTAGAGTCCGTTACACCTGCCACAAGATTTCCGGTATCCACATAAATGGTATAGGGTGAAAAATGGGTTGCCGTAAAGGTCATACAAGGCACTCCGTCAATCGTGGTAAAGCGAACCGCCCTCTCCTGAAGCATTCCGTTAACAACGACACCGACCTTATTGTTTCCGGCATAACTTAACAGTTCATCCGGAATCGGAATGGTAATGGTCACAGCCAAACTTTCGTAATTTTCAATCAGTCTTGTGCCGGTTGCATCATACAACGAAATGTCAAACGCCACATATCTTACATTACCGAAATTATCTCCATAGGCCATTCTCAAAGCTTGCTCCACTTGAGCTGCCGCATAAGCACTATCCGTAATCTTTACAACAAAATTATCGGTAGAACCTGCCACGGTAGCTGATGCAAGGTTCTTGTTATTGTTATCAATGGTTTCGGTCGTAATCGTAACATTGGTACTTCCGTTTCCTGCATTGTTACCGGAAGCAGAAGGATTGGAATTACCGGAATGATTTCCGCCGTTATTGCTATTGTTGTTGCTTGATCCGGAATTGTTGTTGCTGGTGCTGTTACCGGAAGCCGTTGCCGCCTTGTAGGTCGCTGTTACTTTAACGTCATGGGACGGCATAATAAAGGTTGTGGATACTGCGTAAGCATTGCTGAAACCAATATCCGAATTGGAAGTGGTCCAACGATCAAATGTTCTTCCTGTCGTAGGCGCATAAGCGGTGATGGTTACCACCTGTCCCGGTCGGTAACTGCCGCTGCCGGCCCCGTTTTCCACAACCACATTATAAGTTCCTGCGTTTGCGTTGTTACCGGAAGGGGTATTGTTTCCACTGGTAGTTCCGTTTCCGTTGCCGGTGCCGGAACCATTGTTTCCGCCGCCACCACTGCCGGAGCCATTACCGTTCCCACCATTTTGTCCGCCTCCGTTATTGCTAACCGAACCATTCTGTGAGGGTGCAGGTACAAATACGGCAATTGCCTGTCGGTTTTCGGTCACGTTACGAATACCATCGGCCTTATCAAAAAACCAGTGATCAAATACATACCCGCTATGTTCCTGCATTCTGGGTGCCGGGTTATTGTCCGGATAATATCCGTTTCTTCCGCTCTCGACTTCAATTTGCTCATAAATGGTCAAATCATCATTCAAGAAGGTAATGGTATAAGTTGTATTTAAATATTTAATATATACTTCCGCATCATTGGTCGGTTCGTAATTTGATGTTATGCTACACTCCGGATAGGTCCAGATGGTTACCGTAGATTCATCGTAAAAAGCTTCGTCCGAAATTTGCGAATCGCAAGGTACGGTAATATCAAGCATTTCCGAACCATTCGCAAAAGCATCTTTTGAAATATTTCTTGTTGTGGTGGGTAGTTCCACATCATTCAATGTAATACAACCGTCAAAACAATTTAAAGGTACATCACTGATGGTAGTATCACTCAAATCCACCTTAGCCAGGTATTCACAGCTGGAAAATGCCGCTTCCTGCAAAGAGGTTACATTACTCAGATTCGGATCGTTTTCTGTGTTTACCCAAATCTCGCTACTGGAACGATTTTCACCTCTGGCCGGAAGACACATAGCGATTTCATAGCTTCCGTCACTTAAGGTTTTATACATAATATAATTGCTGTAGGTATAAATCGGGTTGTTGTTGGTTCCGATGCTAGTCAAATCCATACATCCCTGGAAAGCGCCTTCTCCTACAGAAGTACAATCTTCGGAAATAATTACCGACTGCAAACGTTCACAACTGTCGAATGCATAATCCGGAATATAGGTCACTCCTGGCATGGTAACAGATAAAATCCAATCATTTCCCTTGGTATCATAATCGGATGGCGCAGGGTCGCCGTATGCCCCTAACGGAACAAGCTCCGTGGTATATCCGGAGAACAATCCGGGATAATATCCGGAAGCATAATAATCCGATAACAATTCGGAACTACCGGGATTACGAAGGTTTTCATTGCTGTAAATATCATGCTTAGTAAAGGAATCATCTCCGTAATTGGTTACATTATCAATGTACAACCAATTGGTTCGGTTTTCATTATTGGCATCCTCATCCAAAAAGGCATCTACGTCGATGGACTGAATTTCCTCCGGCAAATCAAGATAAAGTGTGCTGTTAAGCAAAGCCAACTCTTCATCGTTTAACGGATCCCCCGCCTGATATTTGTTTCGAAGTTCTACCGGCAAATCATAGTAATGAGGATAATCAATCAAAGTAACATATCCGGTTTCTTCGTCCATAATAACGGACAAATCGGAAGGTTTCGGTGAAACATAACAAATACGAACACTATCGTCATTAATTTTGTTATCTCCCATCGCATATTCGAAGGGCTGGTATCCGCTTTCAATATCGCCGTGGAAATACAATAAATCACTGGTGGTTTTGAAAGCATCTGCACCAAGTTCACTTAAGAGTGCGTAATCCGTCGGCGTTTCCCAATAAACATTTTCCAACGCAGGACATCCTGCAAAAGCTTCTGCTCCGATGGACTGAATATTCTCGCCAACGGTAACCGTTGCAAGATATAAATTATCGGAAAACGCATTATCTCCGATGGTTGTTACGGAATTACCAAGGGACACTTCTGCCAGCTTGTCACAATCTGCAAACACCTGCGCCCCGATATCTTGAATGGAATCATCCGCAATCGTTAACTTAATAATATAATCTTTAATTCCGTCCAAAGAACCGTCTGCCATATCGGTAATTCGATAGCTTGCAACAGTACCCGGCACAATTAATTCCGGTATATCATTGGGCGAAACAATAAATTCACAAGAAAGAAGGGTTGCGGTACCATCGTCGTTAATTTCCAGTTCATAACGATAATCACCGATACCTACTTCGTAATGGTTTTTGCCATCCGAGTAATAAACATAGGGAACATAATCCAAAGAAGCGGTTTTTGATTTCCAGGTTGCCCTTCTTGGCAAGGCATAATAGAAACCGTCACTTCCTATATTATTGGTGGTTTCGGGACCAAAAACATAGAACGCTTCGTTGGTTACATCTTCAAACAAAACAGAGTCAAAGGTCGCATTTCGGTTGTTGTTTGCAGAGAAATTAAAGGAATTTAAATCCACACACATATCAAAGGTGTTCATGGGGACATGTTCTTCCCCACTGCTACCAAAGTTAAGAGGCATGGTGACATTGGCCAAATTATTACGATTGGCTAAGATATAATCTCCCAAGGACGAGGAATAGTTATTTCCTTCTTCGTCTTTAAAGGTATAACCGCTAAAGGTATCATCCACAGCACTCTCATATACACCAAGTCTTTCCGGAAAAACAAAATCCGTAAGCCTTGCATTTGTCCCGCTTCCGGGTGCTAAAGCAAATGCTGCTTTACCAATGGCGATGTCATAATTTGGTGTAAAAATAACCTGCGTTAAATAAGGACAATTATAGAACGCATATTCCCCAATATTAACGCCATGGCTTCCGCTAAAATCCACCGTATCCAAAACCGCACAATCCGCAAAAGCGCCAAAACCGATATGGGTGACACCGGCAGGAATGGTTACGGAATTTAAAATTTTGCAACCATAAAACGCTTCATTACCAATGGATGTCGTCTGTTCTGCCAGGTGAATTTCTTCCAAATACTGGCATCCTTTAAAGACACGATTTCCAATATAGGTAACACTGGCAAACTGCACTTCTTTTATAAACGAATTTAAGAACGCATCATTACCGATGTAGGCAATACCGTCACCTACATTCATGACATCTACTTTCTGCGTATCTTTAAAAGCGCCTTCTCCAATGGCAATAATACCCTGACTATCCAAATATTTAAATTTATTTGCATCCAAATTAGCATCACTTGCTACGTTACTGTGATACATTGCAACGTAAACCGTATCTTCATCCGGAATGGTGGAGGTTACACCGTTCGAATTTACATATTCCAGATTCCGTGCATAGTTCTTTACGGGAACCAGGGTATAACCGGTTAAAAGAGCCGTTCCTTCGTTTCCGTAATTATGGTTACAATAATAGATTCGCTTCATCTCATCCGTCATCTGATTTCCTTGTAAGGTTAAGGGCGTCATACTTAAATCCGCCAAAGAGGAGGGGGATTCCCCCGGATGAGCTGCCTGATAATTGGCTAAAGCAGCATCGTACTGATTTTTCCATTCGTTATACTCATTTTCAAAATAAATAGCAACTTCCGAAACCGGGGTACCGGTAACTCCGTTTACAGATCCCTGGGTACCATCTACATAAGGAGAAACATCCAAAATATAGGAAAGATTATTAATGGTATTAGTTACATAAGAATCATAGGTGGATTTTCCAATCAATTCATAACCGGTAATAATCTGTCCGGACATATTTAAGGTATCCACGTTATAAGTATCGTTGTAATCGCTGATTACACCGACACCGGTATTACCACCTACGTTATCCGGCACAAAATATTTGTATTTCCAAAGAAGCGTCCACTCTCCGTCAATCTGGCGAATCTCATAGGAATTGTATTCCGTATTGCTACCCACACTAAGGTTGTCAAACGCACTGTCGCTGGAATAAGAAAAATCCGCATTGCGGTCCAATGCTTTATCTCCTTCATAATCCAGCACTTCATTTCCGTAGGAATCGGTCGCTGTCGCCAGTGCCACACCGGAATGGTCGGTAGGAATTGCAGCCACAATAAGAGAACTTGCAAGCAATACTCCGGCTACCGCCTTTCTTGCTGCACGCTTCGTTTTTGTGCCCAGCTTCTTGGTATCATTTTTTTTCTTGGATGAATCTGACATATCTCTTCCTCCATTTTTATCTGATTCTTTTAGCAACCACCACAAATCTGCCGTTGTTTTCATTGTAATCACAAGTAGATAACGTTAACAAAGTATCTCCGTAAGATGCCGTTACGCCGGTATCGTAAAAAGACATTTCCGCCATCTCATTCATATAAGAAATAAACTCTTCCTCTGAATTGGCATCAATAAACTGATAATATTTAAAAACCACATCCTCTTCGTTATACACGCGGGAGCGAAATACATACATTACTTCGAAGGTTTGCTCCTCATAAATCGTATCAAAGGTGATATAACGATGGCCTTCAAAAAAACGCTCGGATTCATAATTTTCCAGTGCTGCAAACATTCTGCCACTGGCTAAATGATGTCCGTACAAAATATAATTGTCATTTCCGCGAATTACATCACAGCTACAATCCAAAAAGATGGCTCCTGCACTGTCCTCTTCCTGGTCAAAATTATGATTTAAATAATATGTATTGTCATCACACTGCATTACAGGGTAATCAATTATTGTATCGTCAATTTTTACCCATCCGATTAGGTTTCTGTTGGAATTATATAAAGTTTTATATTTATCTAACACTTCCGGGATGTCATATTCTTCCTCAGAAAGGGTTGCTGATACATAACCGGATTCGTTTTGCGAAGACGAAAGCTGATTGCTTCCAATCAAATCCGATAAGGCATCCCATCTTCTTTCGCTACGACTTTCTCGGTAACCGTCATAAGCCACATAGGCAATGGAGGCAATCCCCAAAAAGGCACACAAAACCAAAATCGCTTTTCTTTTTCGCTCGCTTTTTTTCAGTTCAGAAACAATCATTTCCTGCATGGATTCATCATAAGAATCCAAGGAAATCCGTTCTTTTTTTGGTGCTGCCTTTCCTTTCTTTTCTCTTTCCGCCGTTTTCCCTTCTCTTTCTTCTCTTGATAACGCCTTGTAAGCATCAAAGACTGCATCATCAAACGCCTGGCCCAAAGAGGTTTCGAAACGAATTGCACCGGATTGTAATTTTTTATATACCAAAACTAGATCCGAAGCACGGTTTAAATCATACTCTGATTGTATTTTTTTGATTTTTTCTTCGTCTCCGGTAAACGCTTTCTTTTCTTCCTCCGAATGCATTCTCCCGGCAACATAACGATATGTTTTTGTCGGCATTACCTAATCATCCCATACTAAACCTATTATGCATATAGCAACATTTTACTATATATAGAAATAATTGCAAGTTTTTTCACACGATATGGTAGAAAATAACATTTAACTACGAAATAAATATATTTTTTCACACATTTTTATTAACAACATACTATAAAGCATAAGAAATATTTCAAGGAGATAACATCATGAGTGATTTATCAGCAACACAGTGCGGATGCCAGACATCCGATTACGAATGCGGAGGAAATAACTGGCTTTGCATTATCATCATTTTATTCCTTCTTTGCAACAACAGCGGAAATTCCGGATGCGGCAACGGATGCGGATTGAATCTTGGTAACTTGTTCGGAAACGGCAGCTGCTGTGAATGGATTTTAATTATCCTTGTTTTGCTTAACTGCTGTGGCGGCAACGGTAACGGTTGCTTCTAAGGAAACAGGGCGGGCGTTTGCCCGCTTTTGTTTCTTTTTATCATCCCATTGCTGTTTGCCTTAAAGTTCTATTTTAAGCCATTTCATCATAATGTTATAACAAAGATTGCCGGATTGCTTTATGAAAGATTTTGATTACGGATACACCAACGATACCATTCAAATTATAAAAGCCGCAGGTTTATTTGTGCCTCCGAAAAACCGGAGCTATCTTGCTCTTTTTATTAAAATTTTGGAAATCAAACTCATATTAGAGTCCATCCAAAACAAATCCCTAAACCTATCCTCTTTGGAACCAAAACCGGACGTGGAAAGCATTTTTCAGGATTTAAAAGAAAATCTACATAGCGAAAATGCAAAAAAAATAGACTCCTTTTATCAAATCTATAAAGCATACGAAACCTTTCAACAAATCAAAGATTTAATGGATGTGTTAGGACTTGATGCACTTTCCTCTTTTATTGGCGGCGACAGCGGGTTTGATTTTACCAATTTGTTTTCCAGCGGTTTTACCACATCCAATGATTCTGAAACAAATAAATAATATAAATAAAGTGCCAAACCGCGCAGAAAGGCGAAACAATGACCACAGATATTTTAGACCAAATCCAATATCCGGAAAGTATGGATGGAAAAAAGAAAAATTTTCTTAAAGAAGCAGTTCTGGGAAGTCAGGGAAAAAACAAAAATAATATGCTTCCCTATCTCACTTCCCTAATCAAAAAAGCCAAAGAAGAAAATATCCGATTTTCTAATCTTGAAATACAATTTATTCTCACGGCAATTAAAGCCGCGTCTTCCCCGGAAGAAAAAGATGTCATAGAGAAAATTTGCAATTTAAACCCAAAAGAAATAAGAAAATAAAAGCAAGCGGAACCCTGGGTAGGGCTCCGCTTTTCAATTTTCTGGCTTTTTAGTCTTCTTTATTCGATTCTGCTACAACTTCTGCTCTCGCTGCAACTTCCTTCTCCTGTACATCCGAAGGCGCCTGCTCATAGCGAACAAATTCGTAGGAATAACTTCCTCTGCCACCGGTCATGGAACGAAGATCGGTACAATATCCGTACAGGGAAGCCATGGGAATTTCTGCTTCAATGGTTTGCTTTCCGTTGGCAGCAGGATTCATTCCAAGAATTCGACCTCTACGTTTATTCAAATCACCCATAATATCACCGGTATAGCTGTCCGGAACCACTACTTTAAGAGAAACAATCGGCTCTAACAACACCGGAGTTGCTTCCATAACACCTTTTTTAAATGCCTGAATGGTTGCCATCTTAAACGCCATTTCCGAAGAGTCCACGGCATGATACGAACCGTCATATAAGGTAGCCTTTACACCAACTACAGGATATGCCGCCAAAGGACCTTTTAATACAGATTCCTGAAGTCCTTTTTCTACCGCAGGGAAGAAGTTTTTCGGTACGGCACCGCCTACCACTTCCTGGGTAAATTCATAGGCTTTTTCCAAATCACCGGAAGGTTCAAAACGCATCTTAACATGACCATATTGACCATGACCGCCACTTTGTTTTTTATACTTATATTCCACATCGGATTTCTTTTTGATGGTTTCTTTATAAGCAATCTTAGGCTTAGTCAGCTCCACTTCCACTTTATATTCATTCAAAAGTCTGGATACAATTACTTCTAAATGTTGCTCACCCATTCCGTAAAGAAGCGTCTGTTTATTCTCACTATCATTTACAATCTTAAGTGTCTGGTCTTCATGGCTCATCTTCTGAAGAGACTGGGCAATCTTATCCACGTCTGCTTTGTTCTTCGGTTTGTAACGCATGTATGTATAAGGCACGGACAATTCATATTTCCCAAACTGAATCGGAGTTGCCTTAGTGGATAAGGTGTTACCCGTTCTGGCAGCAGTCAGTTTTGCAATTGCACCGATATCACCGGCATGAAGTTCTTTCATTTCAATGGGTTTATTTCCCTGCAAAATGTATAATTTGCTAATCTTTTCTTCAATGTCCTTTTCTTTGTTATAAATTAAATCATCTGCTTTAATTACACCACTCATTACCTTAATCAAAGAATATTTTCCAATAAAAGGATCCACGATGGTTTTCCAAATGTATGCAGACTTCGGTTTAGAGAAATCATAATTCGCAGCAAAAATTTCATTGGTCTTTAAATTAATACCTGCCACTTCTTTGTTCAAGGGACTGGGTAATAATTTAACAATATCATCCATCAAAGTATAGATACCCTGACATAAAATGTTGGATCCCATGGAAATCGGGAAAATGGAGCAGGCATTTACACTGATACGAAGCGCTGCTCGCATTTCATCTTCCGAAAATACTTCGCCTGCAAAATATCGGTCCATCATATCCTCACTGGTTTCCGCAATGGCTTCCATCAAGGTTTCCCGGTAGGATTCCAAGTAACTTTGGCTGTAGTCGGGGATTTCACAATCCACCACTTCTTTTCCTACCCATTTTTGAGCCTTTTCACTAATAACATTAACGTAACCTACAAACTTTTCGTTCTCACGAATCGGCAAATGAAGCGGTGCAATCTTCTTGCCATACATCTCGGTCAACTGCTCCACCACATTTTTATAGGAAGCATTATCCACATCCATATCCGTAACGAAAAACATACGGGGCATGTTATTCTTTTCGCAAATTTCCCATGCTTTTTCTGTTCCGACTTCAACACCCGCTTTACCGGATACTACAATAATTGCGGCATCCGCTGCACTGACAGCCTCTTCCATCTCACCTACAAAATCAAAACATCCCGGAGAATCAATTACATTTATTTTACAACCGGCCCATTCCATGGGAATAACACTGGCAGAAACAGAAGTCCCTCTTTTTTGCTCCTCCTTACCATAATCCGAAATCGTATTTTTGTCATCTACCTTACCCATACGAGAAGTAAGACCTGCAAGATAACCCATGGCTTCCGCCAAACTGGTCTTTCCTGCACCACCGTGTCCCAACAATACTACGTTTCGAATTTTTTCCGTCGTGTAAACATTCATGTCTTTGTCCTCCAATTCCATTTTATAGTTTTTTTGCTATAACCCAACACATGGGTATATTTTACTAAATTTTACCTCAAAAAGCAATATTTATCTGACAATTTATACAATTAAATTCATTTTTCCTGATGTTTATATATTTGCTGCTGAAATTGTTTCATTTTATGTTTTTCCTATTGTTTTTTAGTACAACACGATATAACGGCTTTTTTGTTTTATCGGTAAGAACTTATAGCCCAATTCTTTTTGATGGCACTTTATCACTTTAAAGCGAAAAAGATTTTTCTTGACGAACGCATTGCCGAATGATACACTTTTTTTATCCTTTTTTAAAAATAGCCGCAAAGAACGGAGATTATATATGAAACAACAATTAACCATCGGTTTTTTAAGTTTAGGACTCATCGGCGGTTCTATTGCAAAAGCAATCCGAAAATATCATCCGGACTATACTCTTTTGGCATACAACCGCTCCAAAGATGCACTAAAGGAAGCAATGGAGGACGGTATTATTGATTTTACCATGGATTCCCCATGTCATCGCATTGAGGAATGTGACATCATCTTCTTATGCGCACCCATTGGCTGCAACCTGGAATATTTAAAACTAATAAAAGAGAATATCAAGCCGGAAGCCATTGTCACTGATGTTGGAAGCGTAAAAACCAATATTCACGAAAAGGTGTCGGAGCTTTCCATGGATACTGTTTTTATCGGCGGACATCCTATGGCCGGTAGCGAAAAAACAGGTTATTCTAACGCCTCTGCTTCCATTTTGGAAAATTCCTATTATATTCTGACGCCTACTGCCGAAACAACGGATGAAAAAATGCAATTTATGGAAGAATTCATTGCTTCCTTAAAAACCATCCCCATTCGAAGCGATTATCATACGCATGACTATGCCACCGCAGCAATCAGTCATGTCCCTCATTTGATTGCAGCTTCTTTGGTGGAACTTGTAGAAGAAAATGATTCTCCGGATCAATTTATGAAACTCATTGCCGCCGGCGGGTTTAAGGATATCACTCGAATCGCATCTTCCTCTCCTGTTATGTGGCAGCACATTTGCCAAAGCAATGACACCAATATCATTCGGCTTCTATCGCTGTATGAAGCACAGTTAGAAGAGGTAAAGCAGGCTTTGGTTACCAAAAATTATGACTACATCGGGGATTTGTTCCAAAAATCCGGTTCTTACCGCAATAGCTTAAATGATAACGGAAAAAGCTCCATATCGAAAAACTACCAGCTTTACATGGACATTAACGATGAAACCGGTGCCATCGCAAAAGTAGCCGGTTGTCTTGCAAAAGAAAATATCAACATCAAAAACATCGGAATCACCCATAACCGGGAACATCAGGAAGGGGTTCTTTACATTGTATTTTATGATGAAACTTCTGTAAAAAATGCCATTCCCATTCTGCAAGAGTCCGGTTATCATGTTTTTGAATAAACTTAAGCAAAGGAATTGATACTATGAAAATTAACCCTATTTCCTCTCCTATCCAAGGTGAAATCACCATTCCGGGAGACAAATCCGTTTCGCACCGTGCCATTATGTTTGGTTCGATTGCCAATGGCACAACCAAAATTACTAATTTTTTGAAAGCAGATGATTGCTTATCTACCATAGCCTGTTTTCGTCAAATGGGAATTACGATTGAGGAAAATAAGGAGGAGGTCCTTGTACACGGAAAAGGTTTGCATGGCCTTTCCAAGCCCGAACAACGACTTTACACCGGCAACAGCGGTACTACTACCAGACTTATCTCCGGAATCCTTGCAGGTCAGAATTTCTCCTGTCAATTAACCGGTGACGAATCCATCGAAAAAAGACCCATGAAACGAATCTTAACCCCCTTAAATCTTATGGGGGCAAATATAAAAAGCACAAACGATAACGGTTGTGCTCCCTTAGAAATTTTACCGGGAAATCTGAAAGGAATTGACTACCATTCTCCGGTCGCAAGTGCACAGGTTAAATCCGCGGTTTTGCTTGCCGGACTTTACGCAGAAGGAAAAACAAGTGTTACAGAGCCTGCACTTAGCCGAAATCACACCGAGCTTATGCTGAAAAATTTCGGTGCTGATATCGTAAGCCAGGATAATACCGCTACTTTGCTTCCCGGCAAGGAGCTTTACGGAAATGAAATAATTGTTCCTTCCGATATTTCTTCCGCTGCATTCTTTATTGCAGCTGGACTTTTATCCAAAGGATCTTCTCTTTTAATAAAAAATGTGGGAATCAATCCTACCAGAAGCGGTGTTTTAGATGTTGCAAGGGCTATGGGCGGTAAAATTACCGTGTTAAACGAACGCATATCCGGCGGGGAACCGGTGGCTGATTTGTTGGTAGAAGGGAGCGATTTAAAGGCCACCACCGTGGAGGGCACTATTATTCCTACACTGATTGACGAAATTCCGATTCTCTGTATTTTAGCCTCTTTTGCTGAAGGTACCACGATAATAAAAGATGCGGCAGAGTTAAAAGTCAAAGAATCTGACCGAATCAAAGCGATGTGTGATAATTTAACGGCCCTTGGAGTAAAGGCAACTCCCACCGAAGACGGAATGATTATTGAAGGCGCCGAAAGACCAATGGGTGGTGTCATTGATAGTTTCAAAGACCACCGCATTGCCATGAGCTTTGCCATTGCCGGTTTATTTACCCAAAACGGCGTTGAAATCCTGCAACCGGAATGTATCTCCATCTCCTATCCCGGATTTTTTACTACCTTAAAGGAAATTGCCAAAGAATCTTAAGTTGGATTTTATAATCACAATCCTTAGATGCAAAAAACACCAATGCCTCTCACGACATTGGTGTTCTTTTTTTATATTGCTATATCTTTATTCTTCCGTCTGCTTAGCATCCTGAAAGGTAGAATAAATTTCAATACGTTGCATATCAATTTCCGGCATACCAATAAAAATACCGCCATAAACATAATTGTTATCTCTTTTTTCAATACGGACAATTTCCACAAATGCTTTGATGGTTTCCTTGGTCCAGATCGTCAAAAGGCATTCATAAACTGCGCCGATATTCAAAGGATAATCACAGGTAAAACCAATCCCGGATTTTGAAACATCTTTCACGCAAATATTGGCCTTGGTTTCTCCCACATCATTAGAATCCAAACGATTTAATACAATTTGTGATTCCAATTCCATACGTTTATTTCTTCTTTTTTCCTGCATGTTTGTTTCCTTTCTGCCTCTATGTAATGATATCAATTCCATACCATAATCAGTTTTATTATATCATCTTACTATTTTTGTCGCAACCGCTACTTTTCTCTTTTCCAAAGAAACAAATTACAAAATCAACATGGCGTCTCCGAAGGAAAAAAAGCGATACTTTTCTAAAATAGCATTTTCGTAGGCGTTTAAAACATTTTCTCTTCCGGCCATTGCGGAAACCAGCATAAGAAGCGTAGATTCCGGTAAATGAAAATTCGTAATCAGTCCGTCCGGGATTTTAAAATCATAGCCGGGATAAATAAAAATTTCCGTATCTCCGGAGCCGGGATTTACATGCCCTATCCGATCGGCTGCACTTTCTACTGTTCTGACACTGGTTGTGCCCACACAGATGACCCGATGACCGTTCTTTTTGGTTTCGTTAATTATCTTTGCCGTCTCAGGACTAATCTCATAATATTCACTATGCATGTGATGATTTAAGATGTTTTCTTCCTTTACCGGGCGAAAAGTTCCCAGTCCAACATGTAATGTAACATAGGCAATCTTAACCCCTTTTTCCTTCACCTTATCCAATAGTTTCGGGGTAAAATGAAGCCCTGCGGTAGGTGCAGCTGCTGAACCGGGATTCACTGCATAAACCGTCTGATAACGATTCTTATCTTCCAATTTATTGTGAATGTAAGGAGGCAAAGGCATCTCTCCAAGTTCATCTAAAATCTCTTCAAAAATTCCATCATAAGAAAAACGAATCTTACGATTTCCTTCTTCTAAAATGTCTTCCACTTTCGCAGTCAACAAACCGTCTCCAAACACAATCTCTGTGCCGGGTCTGGCCTTTTTACCGGGCTTAACCAGTACTTCATAGCACTTATCTTCCAGACGCTTTAACAAAAGAACCTCTATCACTGCACCGGTCTCTTTTTTTACACCGTAAAGTCTTGCCGGAATAACCTTTGTATTGTTTAACACAAGACAATCTCCCGGTTCTAAAAAATCACAGATATCATAAAAATGGTGATGAGAAATTTCTCCTGTCACCTTATTTAGTTTTAGCAATTTAGAGGCCGTACGATCCAGCAAAGGATCCTGTGCAATTAGTTCTTCCGGCAAATCATAAAAATAATCCGATTTCTTTAGTTCCATCAAAGCAATATCCTTTCTTTTGCGATATCGTTTTATTTTTTATTATTCGTTAGGTTTTCTTTTTTCTAATGAAATAGCTTTCTTTAATTACAGAACACGTTTTTTATTCATAGTTGCATGTATTTTTTCGTATAATTTCATCTTCCGATTGATAGAAAGATTTACGCATTTTTCAAAAAAGAAAGATATCCTTTTTTGTTTTCGTAAAGGTCTGCAATGCTGATTACTTCGTTCGGGGCATGCATATTCAGCACAGGAACACCGCAATCAATGACATTCATTCCATAAAGCGCCATGATATATGCAATGGTTCCGCCGCCGCCAAGATCAACCTTGCCAAGTTCTGCAAATTGGTATTTTACATTATCCTTGTCTAAAATATTGCGGATTTTGGCAATAAACTCTGCGTTGGCATCATTGGAACCGGATTTACCTCTGGCTCCGGTAAACTTACAAAATGATAACCCATGGCCTAAAAAGGCAACATTTTTCTTATCGAAAGACGATGCATAGGAGGGATCAAATCCACTGGTCACATCAGAAGAAAGCATGAAGCTTTCTGCCAAGGCATTTCGAAGCTTCATCTCCGAAAACTCTCCCATAGCGTCCATTATCTTCGCTACACAATTCTCAAAAAATTTAGACTGCATACCGGTTGCACCGACGCTGCCGATTTCTTCCTTGTCCGTCAAAATACAACAAGCTGTTTTGGTAGGATTTTTCACTTCCAGCATCGCTTTATAGGAAGAATACGCACAAACTCTGTCGTCGTGTCCGTACGCCATAATCATACTTTTATCCAGTCCTGCCCATCTTGCTTTCCCGGCAGGCACCACTTCTAACTCAGCGCTTAAGAAATCCTCTTCCTCCATATCGTAATATTCTTTTAACAGACGAAGGACATTTGCTTTTACCATTTCTTTCTCTTCGTCCTTTTTTTCCTGCCAAGGACGATTGCCGATGATAATATCCAACGCTTCCCCTTCGATAACTTTATTCGCCTTCTTTTCCATCTGTTCCTGAGACAAATGAATCAACAAATCCGAAATAAAAAATACGGGATCGTTTTCTTCCTCCCCAATATTTACAATGACCGTAGTCCCGTCTTTTTTTACCACAACACCATGAAGTGCCAAAGGAATAGTAACCCACTGATATTTCTTGATACCGCCGTAATAATGTGTATCCAGATAAGCAAAGCCGCCCTCTTCGTACAGAGGATTTTGTTTAATATCTAATCTTGGGGAATCAATATGGGCACCTAAAATATTCATACCCTTCTCTAAAGGCTCTTTTCCGATTTCAAACAGAACCAGTGCTTTGTTCATATTACAAAAATATACCTTTTCTCCGGTAGTGAGTTGCTTTTTCTTTTTTAATAAGACTGAAAATTCCTGGTATCCCTTTGCCTCTATCTCATTAATGATGTAATCCGTACATTCTCTCTCTGTTTTTCCGTGATTTAAAAAGTCCATGTATTCCGTAGCATATTTATAGACTTTCTTGGTTTCTTTTTCATTGTAATCAAGCCAAACATTTTTTGTTTTCATCTTATACTCCTTCTCTTTGTTTTCTATACCAAGTACTCTTTTTTCTTCGAATACTTCTTTTCTTCTAACGATTCTCTTTCTCCTCTTTTTTATTCTTAAAATAAGACAGCAAGGAGGAAATATCCAATAATACCATTATCGTAACCCAAAACACACTGATGTATAGTAAATAAACTGTGGCCTGATATCCCAAAAACCAAGCGGAATAATAGGACAAGGAAAAGGCCAAAAAACAAATACTCAAAAGGGTTATGATGGTTTTCCAAGGCCCGATAGGAAAAACCCATTTTCGTTTCTTTTTTTCTCTTTCGTTCTCTTTCTTCTCTTCTAAAAAAGGTTCGGTTTTATTGTGATTGTCTATTTTGTACGAAAATATCCTTCGAAAAATATTCATTTGTATCTCCTACCTTTACCGTTTCGTATCTGCTATTTGCATCCGAAACTTTATATCTACTACTTTATATCTGCTACTTTGCACCTCTGTTTTAATGCACTTGACTTGAAGCGTTTATTTTTACGCACTATCTTATTTTACCTCCACCAATGCATCTACAAGATGGTTAATCAATGCTCCATTCAAAAAAATCCATATCGAAAAGTAAAGCCAAAACAATAAAATGGTAATGGCAGCCAAACTACCATACATTCGAAAACCATGAAACCATTCAATATATAAGGATAATCCATAGGAAAATCCTATCCATGCCGTTCCGGAAAAGAAAGCACCAGGCAATTGTTTTCTCCATATCATTTTCTTGGCAGGCATAAAAAAATACAAAACAGAAAAAAGCAATACCAACAGAAAAAATCCGTAAAGAAACGCAGTTTTCCCCAATAAGGATTCTCCAAATATGCCAAGCCACAAAGTTGCAACAAAAACCCCAAACAAAGAAAGGGTATCCACCAAAGTTTTGATTTTGCCGGAAATAAAGCTTCTGCGCTCCCATGTGCCACATATTTCATTCAGGCCTCTTCCTACATAATAAAGGCTTCTTCCGCCGGACCATACTGCAAACACTGCGGAAAACGCTAAAACTAACTTGGATTTTTGATAGATTTCCTCTATAATATTCTCCCAAAACGGTCCTAATGATGTCAAACCGATTTTCTTAATAAATCCAACCAATTCCTCTTTGGAAATACCGGTATAGGGCAAAATACTGCTAAGAAACCCTAAAAAAGGAATCAATGCAAGAAACGCAAAGAATGCCGTTGAAGCAGCATACAGAGAAATGTGATATCTTTTGTACTCGATAATATAATAGCGAAAAAATCGTATTCCAATTCTTCCTGCCCTGCTTTTCGCCACCTGCGAATTCTCTTTTTTAATATCAACACATTCATCCTGGTTCATTCTCGTTTTCAACCTTTTCTATGGTAACATTTTCATAATAATATGTCAAAATCTCTTCTGCACTCCAACCATCCTCTGCAAGGAATTTCGCCCCATACTGGGACAGTCCAACGCCATGACCAAAACCGCCTCCCGTAAGAATATAGCCAACTACTTCATTGCCTTCCCAAATGAGTTCTTCTTCAAAAAAACCGCTGGGAACCATATTGCAAACGGAGAATTCTCCGTCCGCTCTTTGAAGTTCATAATTTTCATTCCCCAAAATAAATCGAATGGAATATTCGCCTTCGATTCTGTAGCAATACGATTGAGTACCTTCTGTATTTTCTCCGTATAACTCCAAAATATGTACCACATCTCCCGTACCACGCTGAACAATCTCAAAATCGGTTATTCTTCCCAATTCCATAATCGCTTCCGCTTCATCCAAAACTGTATTTCCCCCCGGCTCATATACTGTCACATAATCCGTCGGTAAATTACTTTGTCGAAGCAATCGTTCCCGTAATGTTGTCAGTTCTATGGTATCTGCGATGTATTTCCAGGAAAACCAAGGAGAACTTTCCTCCAAATCACCATAATCTTTATAAACCAAGTAGGGAAATACCTGTCCTTCGTTACTTTTCCAAATATCTGCCGTAGTGGAATGACCGCAGGAACAAGAATAATAATATGCTACAATCGGTTCGCCGGCATAACATAGAATACTTCCTTGGGTCTCATTTACCGCCAGCCTTGCTTCCTCTGTCGTTCCGGCGGCATTATACACCTGAAAAGCAGAAGTATCATCCATATCCGCTCCGTAAGGCGCTAAAAAGCCATCTTCTAAATGACGAACGGCATAGGTTCTGGCACAAATCGCCTGAGCTTTTAATGCTTCCATCGGAAAATTCGATGGCATTTCGGATGGCAACACATACGTCAAATACTGCTCCAGCGGAATATGATTTACAAGATAGATTTCTTCGCCGTTCACCTGTATTGACATCATGCCTTCATAAGTTTTAGTGACGGAAGGATTTTCGCTCTGATAGGATAACTGTATTTGCGTCTCGTAATCCCAAGTCTCCCCTTCTTTTCTTCCAAGGCATACTTGATATTCCCCTTCCAATCCATGTTCCGCTTCATATTGTTCCAAAATAGTTGGATTTATAATTAAAGGCTCATTTTCCGCTATCCAAAAGACTTCTTCTTCTCTCACAACCTCCGCTACAGCCCCGCTTGAAAGAGTCAAACAGAAATTGC
This sequence comes from Lachnospiraceae bacterium, assembly GCA_045578545.1. Lineage (GTDB taxonomy): Bacteria > Bacillota > Clostridia > Lachnospirales > Lachnospiraceae > NK4A136. The sequence goes on along the minus strand of JAZNKK010000006.1, from coordinate 1,211 downwards.
TCCAGTCATATCCACCATCCGGAGAGGTAAGTAAAACACGAACCACGGGATTTCCTCCTTTTGTTTCCGCTTCGGAAGGGAAGGATACCAATGTTTTATTTTCCGACAATAGAGAAATCAACTCCCCTTCTGTAAATGTATCATCTGCCCTTTCAGCATCATTCCACGCAGTAATTTCTTCTAAATTCTCTTCATTTACTGCTCCTATCCATTGCCATTCCACGTCTTTTTTTATTTTTTCAATCATAAATTCAAAAAATCCAAGTTGATATAACAAAAGCATTACTACAATAAAAGCAAATATTTTCTTTTTATACATACATCCCCCTTTAACAAAAGAAAAGCGAAGCCTCAACTTTGCTTCGCTTTCGTATCCATGATTATTCTATTTCAAAAACTATTACAAAGCCCGAAACGGCCTTCGTCTTGTGACTCCTAGCTAAGCTAGGTGGGTAACCGCAATCAACACATCTGCCTTCCACTGAAAAAATGAGGCCTGACATCCGAGTGACAATATAGGAATCCCGTTTAAAGTAATGTAGGATCAAAATGACAAAGGCAAAACGCTTCGGGTACTATTATTATATCCAATCCGAGAATATTTTACAACCAAACAGGCAAAATGTTTTCTCTTCTTTTGCAACATTTTATGGAACAAGAAGTTTGCAAAATTCTCCCCAAATTTCTATCTCAAAAAAACGCCTTGCAAAATCAATGATTCTGCAAGGCATTCTTAATTCATCTTTAAATCAAAGAAAAGATTATTTTAAAGTGTTTGCTTCGTCAACTACTTTCTTAAGAGCATCAGCAGCATCCTTAGGAAGCTTGTTGTATCCTTCTTCTGCTTTATCAAGATTCTTAACGAAGTTAAGTCTGTCGTTCATACGAGCTTTCAACTGTTCTACGTAATCTTTGTCCTTAAGGTTAGGAACAAATCCATCCCACTCGAAGATTTCGATATCGGAGAAAGGACCCCATTTTTTGAATTTAGCCTTTCCTTCAACGATAGCTTCGATTACACCAAGGGTATCCTTAGGCTGAACCTTCTTGCCCATGAAATCACCTGTGTTGATGATGTAGCAATCTACGTTCTTCTTCTCTACTAAGTCTTTGAACTTCTTGTAGTCGTTAACAAGTGCATAAGTTCTGAAGGGGTTAGCGTAAGGTTCAACAACCAATGCGTTAGGATCAACACCTTCTTTTAATCTTTC
>JAZNKK010000005.1:0-2207 GCA_045578545.1 Lachnospiraceae bacterium | reverse complement strand
TGATGTTTGCATCTATTTCCGTGGTTGCCCAGTCGGAATAACCGTTGTTTGTTACCACGCTGCCCAAGTGCTGAAAACGCTCGTTTTCATATTCAATGGAGCCCTTTAACCAGTTCTCACTGTCAAGGTACATCACAACTCCGCACTGGTCAAACCGCCGCTTGCTTTCAAAGGTCGTTTTCACAACAAAAGAAAAAAACTTCTCCTTAGTTTCCATTTGCAGCACCGGTGCATTATCGTTTCTGAAATGATAATAGGTTCTTTGCCACAAGTCCGTATGCGGTTTTGTAATAATCTCGATTTTATCCTCTGAAATACAATACTTTGCCGGCTCTCTTGTCCATTTCAATTGTTCCGTACTAAACTTCATACTCTTTAACCTTTCTGTTCCGTTCCTGTTCCATCGTATGCAAACTCTTCCACGTAGGCCATCATGCGGTTACGAAGGATTATCGCCCAGATAGCTCCGCCGAATATACCGACAAGCTGCAGACCATTCGAAAACACAAGCCCAAATATAATCCATGTCGCACATACGATACAGGCCAGAACAATTTCAAACCTATGCTCTTTTTTCCACTTTTTCGTAAAATACTCAATTCTGTCCTTTAAGGTAAAGGCACTGTTCTCGTTCTTTTTCAGGACTTCCACCAGCTTTTTTTCTGCTTCCTCCTGATACTCAACCGCACTTAATCGTTGTCCGGATAAGATTTCGTTAATGGTAAGAGAATACAACTCACTTAACATAATCAAAATATCTGCCGGCGGTAAATAGGTCCCTGTTTCCCAACGAGACACCGTTTTGTTGGTTACCCCCAGCTTCTCGCCAAGCTGCTCCTGGGTAAAACCATGTTCCTTTCGTAGTTCCGATAAAAAAATTCCGATTTTCACTAAATCCATTTCTGTCACCTCCACGAAAAGCATAGCATTTTCTTGTGAGAATGTCTTCCCCACAAACAGCGAATGCTGATTTTTCGGCATTTTCAGATGTTTTTAGTCAAGCAGTCCCGGAAGAATATGCGCAATCACTTTGCCCTCATCCAAGGAAATCTCCTTCACACAATCCTCGATATACGGAATCAAAACCGTTTCCTTGTTCGGTAATGTCACCTCAAACACATCGTTAGCACCGGTCTGTAACACCTCAGAAAGAACACCTAGCTCCTCGCCTTCATCAGTAATCACCTTTAAACCGATGAGGTCACAAATGTAAAACTCGTTCTCCTTAAGCGGCATAGCATCCTCACGGTCGATTAAAATGTCCTTGTTACGATATAACGCCGCCTTATCCATGTCATTTATCTCTTTAAACTTCACAATCACCATCTGTTTAAAAAACTTCACACCTTCAATCGTCACCGGAAGTAACTCTCTGCCTAAATCCAAATACGCCTTTTTAAGCTTCTTAAAACGATTCATATCATCGGTGGTCGGGAATACCTTCACCTCACCCCGCACACCATGGGTCGTAGTAACAACACCAACGCGCAACATACTATCTTTCTCCATAGAATAGTCTCCTTTTTATTCGTCTCTTTTTTATCTCTCTATATTATATTAAATATTTTTCATAACTTATTTTCGTCTATTTTTACTTTCTTGCTGCTTCTACAGTCTTTTATCCTATCGGCAGCCCCTTCTTTTCTTACCTACGCGGGCACATCGAAAATTCTTAAAGAGAACCTTTAGAAAATGTCGGCACTTAGCGAGGTTTTATCGAGCTTAGTGTCCGCTACATTTTCGTAAGAGCGAGAGCGGGTTCTCGTAAGAACTTTCGATGCTCCCGCGTGTATAAAACCCAAGGGGCTGCCCGGTCAAAAAAGACCAAGCAGCCCTCAGTATTGGCATTATTGTAGTATTTCAACGACTACCTTTTTGTCGTCTCCGGCAGCTGCGGACTTTACCACAGTACGGATAGCTTTTGCAATACGGCCTTGCTTGCCGATTACCTTACCCATATCTTCCGGTGCCACACGCAACTCGACGACAATCGACTTCTCGGTTTCCTTCTCGGTAACCTCGACTGCCTCCGGATGATCTACAAGTGCCATAGCAATAACCTTTACTAACTCTTTCATTACTACACACCTTGCCCTTTCCGGATACTGCCGTACCCGCACATCCTATTCCTACTTCTCGATACCGGCCTTCTTTAATAACTTAGCAACGGTCTCGGTCGGCTGTGCGCCGTCAGCAAGCCACTTCTT
>JAZNKK010000004.1:0-3565 GCA_045578545.1 Lachnospiraceae bacterium | reverse complement strand
AAGGAAATAATGTAACACCGATTCTTTCTTATGATGAAGAGGTTCAGAAGCTGATGGAAGAGGCTGTAAGAAACGGAGAAGAATAAAGTCTTCATAATACAAGAAAAGAAAGGCCGGAGTAAGGAACGCTTACTCCGGCTTCTTTGCCTTAAAGGAAAATGCTTCCTTTAAGACAAAAAAATGCTCCGCTAGATTGCACAAGCGAGATTTATTATTCTTAGTGCTGATTCGCTAAGAGAGACTTTAAATGTTTAATTTCTGCTGCCTGCTCCTGCAGGAGAGCATCTTTTTCGGCAAGAGCCCTTTCATTTTCAGCAAGAGCTCTTTCATTTTCGGCAAGAGCCTTTTCGCTGTCTGCAATTGCTTTTTCGTTTTCGGCAAGAAGTATTTGATTCTTGCTAAGTTGCTCTTCTTGTGAGGTTAACATCTGCTTTTGTAACTCTAATTTTTCCGTCATATCGTCTATCATATAACGGACTGTATTGCGGTCCAATTCCCGTAGCCATTCTGAAATCATACCTATCAACTCCTCCGGTTTTTGTCCAAACTGAGCCATTTCTACGTAGAGCTCCGAAAGCCATGGATAGAATTGACATAATTCCTCTGCGTCTTCGACAGTTTCTGTACAGAAAAAAGAGAGCCATCCTGTAAATGTGTCTTTCGGATTCTTACGTTTAGCATACTCGCTTTTTTGAAAAACGTCAAGTGCTATCAGATAATATTCCTGTAAGAAATTAAGCTTCAGACCGGTATCGCAGGTGGTTTTTGCGTGATGAATAAAGGTAGTTTCATCTGCTTTGAGCGCTTCTGTACTTTTCTCGTAAAGAATAATGGTATATATCTTTTGTAATTTCCTGTAAGAAAACTGTTTTCCCATTTCTCGTTTGCATCTGCTATACTGACGGAGCAGTAAGTCGGAAGAATAGCAGGATGCCCGTTCCGCAGGAAAATAGTAAGGTACCTTTTGGACTTCCACCAAAACATAGGAACCATCGTCCAGTTGAACCAAAATATCCATGGAAAGAATACTTTCACCGTCAATCAGAACATCCTCCGTCGGTAATACGGCATGGATTTTGACTGGTGTCTTTAAGAGACAGGAAAGAAAGCTTTCCAAGCGCTCCGGATGAAGCTCCGGGTTCATTAACCGTTTAAATACGGTGTCATAAAGAACCGGCAAGGTTCTTTTTCCGGTACAAAAATCCATAAATTTCCGTTTGAACGGTTCATCTAAGGAAAGATACCGATGAAACAATGAGGGAGATGCCTTTAAATCAAAAAGCACTTCTTCCTCAGTTCTTTTAGTAAAAATCTGTTGTGTCAAATATAAACTCCTCCCATAAATAATTAAAGAAAGGTTCCGGAACAAGGATGAGAACTCATCGATAGATACAGTGACGGGCAGTGAAATCGACTGTGCGCGTAGGTCGTAAAGCACCGTTCTGTTATGCTATTATTATACTACGTAAGGTATTGAAAATACAAGAAAAATCGGATTGGCAAACCTCCCAAAGATTTTGCGTTTTTTTGTGAAAAATGCACAAGGAAGAATCAGAGGGGAAGCGGTGCAAACCGTTGGAAATAAAGGGTTTTATGGAAAAAAGGAAAAAATGCAAATTTTTAGAGGGGAAGAAAAACGGTTTGACAAGGAGGAAAGGGATTGCTATTATGGTAGGTAATATATGTCTAACGAAGGAGAGGATAGAATGGAAATAAAAAAGTGTACGTTAGAGGATTTGCCACAGTTGGCATTGCTTAACAAACAACTGATAGAAGATGAAAAAAGTAATAATCCTATGAGTATAGAAGAATTAGAAGAGAGAATGACCGGCTTTTTACAAACAGAGTATGATGCGTACTATTTTATGCATGAAGAAGATGTGATAGGCTACGCATTGGTGAAACACACATGCACACCATTGTATTTGCGCCAGTTTTTGATTGCAAGAGAATATCGCCAAAAGCATTATGGAACAGAAGCGTTCCGGTTGCTATTGAATTATCTCGGTGTGGACCGATTGGATATAGAAGTGTTACCTTGGAATGAAGCAGGGATGAGGTTTTGGGAAAGCTGTGGGTTTAAAGAAATCAGCAGATATATGCGATTTGAGAAATAGTGTACCGAAGGCTGGAAGAAGGGAGTAAACGGATGGATATCAAGGAATATACAAACACAGAGCAGGAACAAAAAGAAGTGTTGCAGTTTTTAGAAGCAGTTCTTCCGGAATCCGGTCGAAACTTGGATGCAAACGCAATATGGCAGTACGTTCAAAGCTTGGAACAGTTCGAAAAGGTGTGGTGCTTATATGATGGAGAATTCCTCATTGGGACCGTAGGAGTACGAAGATTGGACGTAAAGAAGTGTGAACTAAAAGCTCTTTATTTATACAGTAAATATCACGGACAAGGGTTAGGCTACCGGTTGTTGTCTACGGCTCTGGAGGCGGCGAAAAAATTCGGTTACGAGGCCATGTATCTGGATACCATATCTACCTCCGAGAGGGCAATACGGTTGTATAAGGCATTGGGCTTTATAGAAGTTGAACCGTATAAGGAGACTATACGGTCGGATGTATTTATGAAGAAACATTTGTAATGTGCATTTTTACAGAACGGAGGAAAAGTAGGATGAAAGTTTTTTTGTGTGGCGGCGGAGCCGGAGAACAGACCATAGAGGCAAATAAGAGATTAAACGAGGTAATCGACCATGCTAAACCATGCTTATATATTCCTTTGGCAATGGAAGCGGAGATGTATGACAGTTGCTATGAATGGATTACAGGAGAACTGGCAGAGGTACAGCTTCCGTATATTGAGATGGTGCGGAGTGGTGAAGAGCTTGCTAAGAAGAATTTCTCTGATTATAGTGTTGTTTTTATCGGAGGAGGCAATACCTATAAGTTGTTGAAGGATTTGAAGGACTGCGGTGCTTTTGAAAAACTGCGAACTTATTTAGAGCAGGGCGGCGTGGCTTTCGGAGGAAGCGCAGGTGCGATTATTTTCGGAGAAGACTTGGAATCTTGTAACCTGGATGACCCGAATGAGGTGGGTCTTACGGATACCGCAGGAATGGATGTGTTGCACGGCATCTCTTTGCTTTGTCATTTTACCAGTCGGGAGAAGGAAGAGGATGAGCGGAGTAAGGAATATTTGCTCGGTATTTCAAAGCATCGGCGCGTGTTGGCTTTACCGGAGGAGGTTACGTTGTTTGTAAACGATGACACGGTGGAGGTAATCGGAGAACGCCCGTATTACAGCTTTGAAAACGGAAGAATGTTAAAACAGAACGGATGGAATACGGTTATTTTTGATTTTGATTATACTCTCGGGGATACCACAAACGGAATCGTACGCAGTGCACAGTATGCATTGGAGCAAATGGGTGAGGAAGAGAGAAGCTGCGAGGAAATCAAGAAAACCATCGGATTATCCTTAAGCGAAACCTACAAAGCATTGACCGGAAACATGGAGGAGAAACGGGCAGAGCGTTTCTTTGATTTGTTTAAGGAAAAGGCGGATGAGGTGATGGTAGACAGTGCCGAGCTTTATCCGGGAGTCAAGGACA
>JAZNKK010000003.1:0-30565 GCA_045578545.1 Lachnospiraceae bacterium | reverse complement strand
CATTGTTAATCCGATACACCTCTCCCAACTGATAAATCATCAAAATATCATCCCGTACAAAAAATTCCTCCGGCACGATATTCGTCACTTCTTTTCTCGTATGAGTCTCCGTAAAAAGCCATATCGGGATGAGTACCATTACGCAAATGACCGCCAGCGCGGCCACCTGTATTTTCTTGTTTTTAAAAAGTTTTTTCATCCGTTACCTCCCTCACAGATAAAATAGATAAGTTATATTTCCTCCTCTGAAGATTCTGCATTCGAAAACCCTTCTTCATAAGATACGTTTTCGGATAGGGAATTTTGTGGATTATTTTCCAGATTTTCCTCATTAAAAACCAATTTTCCTACCCCATTTTTATATTATTTTTTTGCAAAAAGCAACCCAATTGTCGATTTTTGCAAAATGAGTGTCGGTTTTTGTAAAATTCCTCACTTGACGCCATGCTATTTTCCCAAAATGCACCTATACAGAAAAAAATCTGCGAAAGCCCCTTTAAAGCGTCTTTCGCAGATTTTTCCTCTGACCTTCTAAGAGCATTTGCATCCGCAAATTCTCTGAATGCGTCGCCGCCGGGCGACACTATTATTCCACCGACTTTAGCGATTCCGCCATGTCGATTTTATTTAATTTGCTCCGCATAAACCAATTTACCACCATAGCAAATACAAAGGTCAATACAAAGCTGTAACAATAACTAAGTGGAGTCACGATGACATCGAAAGACACCATATCCACATCCAATTTACTCATAACAAATGCATGAAGCACTTTTCCTACCAACAATCCGACTCCGCCGCCAATCATGGATAGCAACACATTTTCACGGAATACATAAGAAGCAGTTTCTTCCGGATAAAAGCCCAACACTTTAATCGTGGCAATTTCTCTTACACGCTCCGTAATGTTGATATTGGTAAGATTGTAAAGAACGATAAATGCCAAAAGCCCCGCGCAACCAATGACCAGAATAATAACGTAGTCCAGACTTTCCATGGTACTTCCCATTCTGTCTTCCATATCCTGATTGATGTTAACGGAAAGCACCTGTTCCTGTTCCATAATCGTCGCTCCGCATTCGTGAATCTCTACATTCTCAGCGCCATAGACAAACAGGGTTGTATATTCCGGCATTTCCCCCATAAACCGCTCATAGGTCTCACTATTAATATAGGCATAGCTATTGACATAATTATTATAAATTGCGGTAACTGTCACGGGGATTTCGTTCATATCGCTGTCCCGCAGTATCACTTCACTTCCTACTTCAGCACCGATTTTTTCTGCAACCTTATCCGACAAAATCACTTCACCGACATCGGGATATTCCAATGCCGTTCCGTCCTCTGCCGTCAAATGCACAAAATCTCCAAAGGCCTGCGCATCCTCCGGCGCAATCATGTAAAGGCTTTTTATCCCTTCCTCACCGACTACGTCCATTGAAGTTTCATACAGAGCCGTATAGCTCGCAATCACCCCCTGGGTTTCTGCGTCAAATTCTGCCTTTTCCTCTGCCGTAAACGGATGGTCCAGAGTCACACTCATATCATACACGTCAATGTTTTCGTATTGCTGTGTTACGATTCCCGCCACAGAATCCTGCAAACCAAAGCCTGCTACCAAAAGGGCGGTGCATCCGCTGATTCCCACAATCATCATAAAGAAACGTTTCTTATAACGGAAAATATTTCGCAAAGACACCTTGTGAAGGAAAGGAAGTCTCTTCCACAAAAAGGTGATACGTTCCAACAAAATTCGTTTTCCCGCCTTAGGAGCTCTGGGACGAATCAATTCTGCCGGCACACTCTGCAGTTCCTTATAGCAGGATGCCCACGTTGCCCCCATGGTACAAAGCAACGCAATCAGGATAGAAAGCACAAATAATCCCGGCAAAAACGTATATTCAATATCCGCAAAATCATACATCATTCCGTAGGTTGTCCATATAACCTCCGGGAACAAATAGCTTCCGAACAGGAATCCGCCTACACTTCCAAGCATCGCCGCACTTCCGGAATAAAACATATATTTTGCCATAATTTGACCGGAAGAATATCCCATTGCCTTTAATACGCCAATCTGGGTTCTTTGTTCTTCAATCATTCGGTTCATGGTAGTGATACATACCAGCGCCACCACAAGGAAGAAAAATACCGGGAATACAATTGCTACACTTTCCACAATGCTGGAATCATTTTCAAAGCAGGCAACGCCAACATTGGCATCACGGTTTAGCACAAAAGTATCCGGCTCCGTCAGGTCATAATACTCTTCCCAGCCGTCTTCCAGCTCTTCCTTGGCATCTGCGATTTCCTGTTCAAAATAAGCTCTTGCACGGTAATATTCCAGATACCCTTTTTCCAGCTCGTATCGACCTTCGGACATTTCGGATAAGCCATCCCACAATTCGTTCCGGCCTTCCTCTATATCTTCCATGGCATTTTCCAATTCTTCCCAACCATCGGCAATCTCTACTTTTGCATCTGCAATTTCCTGCCAGCCGTCAGCAATCTCCACTCTGGCCTCTTCCAGCTCCTGAAGGCCTTCCCGATACTGCGCCAATCCGTCTTCATACTCCGCTCTGGCCTCCCAAAGCTCCCTCTCTCCTTCATCCGCCGCTTCCTGTCCTTCCAACAATTCTCCTCTGGCAAGACACAGCTGGCTGTCGGCATAGGCAATATCTTTGGCCGCCTGCAGACAAACCAAATAATTTTCATATAAATAGTTGTACGTATTTCTAAGCTCCGCCAAGGTCGAATTTAATTCTGTTGCAGGGGGAATCTGTGCCAGCAATCCCTGTAAATATCCCAGTGTCGGCTGATAAGCCGGGTCTGCCGGATCTAAGGCAGCAATTTGCATCTCCAGCATTGTTCTGCTTTCCAGCGCCGATTCTATCTGAGCAATTCCGTCTTCCACCTGTCCCAAACCGCTGCTGATAAGGCTTCCCTGCTCGTCCAGTTCCTCTCTGGCCTCATCCAATTCTCGAAACTTCTCTTCCAAAACTGCAAAGCCGTTGGCAATATCATATCGGGCATCCGCCAGCTCTGCTTCCGCATCTTCTATCTGAACAAGAGCATCTGCCAATTCCGCTTCTGCATCCAAAAGTTCCTGTTCGCCTTCCGCCAATTCCTCTTCTGCATCCAAAAGCTCCTGTTCTCCCTCCGCCACTTCTACTTCCGCGTCCAAAAGTTCTTCTCTGGCCTCTGCAATCTCTTCCTCACCATCCCTGATTTCCGTAATACCATCCATCAGTTCCTCATAGCCTTCCGCCAAATCCAACGAAGCCTCCTGCAAATCACTGTATGCGTCAAAGAGCTCCGTCTCGCCTTCTTCCATAGCGTCTGCCAATTCTGTTTCCGCGTCGTTAAGTTCCTCCAAAACCTCTGCCAACACCGCTTCATAACGACGAAGAGAAGCTTCTTCTGCCTTTGCTTCTACCACCTCGGTCACATCATCAATATAAGCATCGTATTCTTCGGAATACAAATAATAACGATCCTCCAAACGGAGAAACACTTCCGTATAAACAGACATGTCAAAACCGTCTTCCGGCAAATACATAAATCCGGTGACCACACCGTTAGAAAGAGAAGTGGTGCCTCTCTCAAAATTTAAATAAAGTGGCGACTGGGCAATCCCCACCACCCGGTATTGCTTGTAAGCAAATTGGTCCAGCGTGTCCTCTTCATTCAAAGAGGAAAGCACGATTTCCGTGCCAATAACACTCTCCGGGAACGCACCGCTGTCCAGCACACATTCATTGGGTGCCTCAGGCATACGCCCTGCCACCAATTCAATTTGATTGATTTCGGTTCCTATGGAGTGTACTTTTAAAACACCGGCAACGCCCTCATACTCATAAATAACATCCATGGAATAGGCGCCTTCCGCCACCTCCACTTCCGGCAGCTTTGCAAGCTCTTCAATATCCTCCTGCTCCAGTCCGTAGGAAGACAGGATACGAAAATCAAACAGGGCATTTTCTTCCAGATATTTATCTGCTGCATTTACCATAGCCGTAGTACAAGCTTTTAGCCCCGCAAAAAAACCAACCCCCAAAGCAGTAATTGCCACCAAAGCAATATACCTTCCGAGGCTACGGGTAATTTCACGTAGGGTTGTCTTTCTCATACTTTTGTTCATCTATGTTTCCCTTTTTTCTCCTTCTTTCAAAACCAAGCGATTGCCAACTTTTTCCGCTCCAAAAAAGCAGAAATGGACCACAATACTGCAGTCCATCCCCTCATCTATTCTTCTGTTTCTTTTTTATAACTTAGTGTCGTCATCCTCTGCTGCTGCAACAGAACTTACCACGCTGGATACTACAGTAACCACCACAGCGATAATAATAATCAATCCGCCGCCTAAAACCACAAACAGCATTCCGTTTTCTTCTTCACTAAGCTCTGTCGCGCCTTCCGCTTCGGTACCGTCTGTCTCCTCACCATCTACCGTCTCTACTGCTTCTGTATCTTCCGCTGCACTTACGGGCAATACATTGGTCGCAAATACGCCAAACATCATTGCAAGCATTAACAAAAGGCAAGGAATACTATATTTTCTCATTTTCTTTGTTGTCATATCCATACCGCCGTTTCCTTTTCGGAAAGTCCTTTCTGCATACTTCAAAAATCACTACTCCTATCTTATCACAAACCGGCGTTATTTCAAATGCTTTTTTATTTTCTTTTCCGGATTCTCTTACTATAAAACATTCACCGTTCCGATAAACACGGGAAGTCCGTTTTCTGCATCCACGATGGCATAAACAAAAGGACGGTCTAAAATTACTTCTTTCCTTTCCACAGGCATAACTGCCGCACGATTATCTACCGTAATTACGGTAACTGCTGCCGCTCTGGTTCCGTTTTCATCCAGCTCAATAAATGTTTTATGCAATACCTGGCTAAGGTATAACTGGATTTCCGGACCTTCGGCAATGCCGGTCAGGTCTGCGGTCAGAGAATCAAAGGCAGTTTCCACACCCATGTCCTGCAAAATCCCTGTCATATCCACTCCATACTCATAAGAGAAGCAAGGAATTTGCGTCTGCACATCATACTCCGTCGTGCGAGACTCCCAAAACTCTCGATAACTTTCCCCGGTCATCTGTTCCACATATTCGTCGGCGGACATTCCCTCTTCCGGAAGAATCGCAAGGAAAGCGTACTCGTAGCCTTCATAATATTTCATAACGCCGACCGCATCCTCTGTCTCAAAATACGTACTTTCCGTGCTGGAAAGCATTTCTACCGTACTTTCGCTTCCATCCGCGTTTTGGAATTCTCCCTCATCAATCTGATGTTCTTCGTACTGCTCTGCCCATTCCCCTTCAAAAGCAATCGCATTAATCAGCACCATCACCGTATCTTCAGAAGGAAAATCCCGCATAATTTCCGGAATCATACCATTCGTATTTTCATCCACCCAAGCATTGATTTGCCCAATGGCATCCAAGTCAAACGGAAGCACCGTGGCGGTGGCATCAAAAAACTCTTCTGCATTTGCAAGGTAATCGTCCTTCACTTCGTCTCCCAGAAGCTCCTCTTCTATCCAAACGGAGTTGGCAACATTAAAGTCCACTCCTTCACTGCCATTGATATCTTCCATCCAGCTATGGGCGAAGGTAAGGGATTCTTCTATGGTCTGTCCGGGCGAAAACACCTCGGTGATTTCCGAAAGCGTCTCTCCCTTTGCCCCGAGCGCAACCATATCCATAGCAAACATCACCGACGCCGGAGAAACCATAAAATTTTCTTCCTCCGCCGCAGAACGCTTCCATAGTTCTATCGCGTAATCCTCATAGGCCACTATACTTTCCGGTGACAGTTCACTCATCTCCACTGCTTCAATGGCCTCTATCGGTGCCGGCTCCGCAGAGGCATCCCGCACCGGTTGCAGCACTTCCTCTTCTTGGTTTTCCTCTTCCTCCATGCGTGACTCCTCTAACGAATCCTCCACCAAACTTCCGCAGGCGGTAAGTCCAAACATTCCTAACACACTACACATAAGCAAACATTTTACAATTCTTCTTTTCATCCTCTTCTCCTTGCCCTATCCTTTTTCGTTTTCTTCGTTACTTTCACTGCAACTTTTTTGTTTCAATACAGATACGAATGAGGAAAACAAATTTTATGGAAAAAATTTTATTTTTTTAAAATAGTCCCCAAATGCCTGAAAGCATCCGGGGACTCTATTCACACCATTCCTTGTTTTTATAATGGAATACGAAATCAAAGTTCTTCCAAAATCCAATTACACATTCAATCCGGTTTCATCCGCAAGCCCCATCACTAGGTTCATACACTGGATAGCTGCTCCGGAAGCACCTTTTCCCAGATTATCAAACCTTGACATCAGAAGAATTCTTTCGTCATTTCCGCTCACAAATATTTCCAAACCATCCCAGCCTGCGCAGGCATTCCCTGCAAGGAAACCTGCGGTTTCCGCTTCTTTTCCTAGTGGCATCACCCGAATCATCTTTTGACCCTTGTAATAATCGGCAAAGAATTCCTGCAGTTTCTCCGGTGTGTTTTTTCCCTTTAAGCAATCCGCATACAGGGGAAGGTTCACTAACATTCCGTTGTAATAATCCGCTACAATCGGCGTAAACAACGGTTCTTTGGAAAGTCCCGTGATTTTTTTCATCTCCTTTAAATGCTTGTGTTGCTGAGAAAGCGCATACTCTCTGGGTGCATCATATTCTTCTGCTCTTCCCTCTTCCTGATACTGGGCAATCATCTTCTTACCGCCGCCGCTGTATCCGGTAAGAGAAAAACTGCTGACCGGATAGTCGGCCGGCAAAATCCCCTCCGCAATCAAAGGATACACCAGTGAAATAAAACCGGTGGCATGGCATCCGGGCACCGCAATTCTCTTTCCTTTTTGGATGTTTTCCCGATGCAATGCGCTAAGCTCCGGGAAGCCGTATGCCCAGCCCTCTTCCGTTCTGTGCGCCGTGGAAGAATCAATGATAATCACATCCGGATTTTCTACCAAGCTAACCGCTTCTCTCGCCGCCGCATCCGGAAGGCAAAGGAAGGTAATATCCGATGCATTGATAAATTTTTTTCTCTCCTCAGGGTCTTTACGAAGTTCTGAAGGAATAGTCAAAATCTCAATATCTTCTCTCCCCTGAAATCTCTCATTGATACGAAGTCCCGTGGTACCTTCGCTTCCATCTATGTAAATTTTCTTTTTCATAAGTTTATCCATCCTTTCCGATTCCTTGTTGCTCCTGATGACATTTCAAAAACCTGCTTCTTAACCAAATGACATCGCCCTTATTATAGCCTTGTTTTTCTTGTAGTGCAATGTCATTTTTTTCTTCAATCCTTTCGCAATCTGTGATACAATCCCTTTGTTAAATCGGATTTAGGAGAGGATTTTCTATGAAAGCAGTTTTTCAAACCCTATGGGCACTATTTAAAAAAGAAACCGTATTCTGTATTTCTTTTTTGCTTGCCGTCATTTCTTTTGTTCCTGCAGTATCCCTTAGCGGAAACAGCGCATTTCGAAATTGTATTCAGGGGATTGATTTCCATGTCCTTGGGCTGCTTTTTTGCTTAATGAGCGTGGTGGCAGGCTGGCAAAAGCTCCTAGTATTTCGCCGCTGCGGCAACTTTCTTTTAAATAAATTAAAAAACACAAGAGCCGTTTATCTGCTCCTTGTGTATTTTTGTTTTTTTACTTCCATGATTTTGACAAACGATGTGGCACTAATTACTTTTGTGCCCTTCGCCATCCTGTTGCTTCCCATGATCGGGAAAAAAGACAAATTGATTTTCCTTGTGGTAATGCAAACCATTGCGGCCAATTTGGGAAGTATGCTGACTCCCCTTGGCAATCCGCAAAATTTATATCTCTATGCCACCTCCGGCATGAATCTTTTTGATTTCCTGCGTTTCATGCTTCCTTTGTGGCTTTTTTCTTTTGTCATCATCACCCTGCCCCTTTTATTCTTAAAAAACGAACCCATTGAAATGCAGGAAGAAAAGGAGCTTCCCGAAAGAAAACCTCGAAAAGAGCTGGTTTTTGTTTTTCTGTTTCTCCTGTGCCTTCTTTGCGTCCTGGATGTACTGCCCTACCAGATTTTATTTTTCATCACTTTGCTTACCCTGTTTTTTACAGACCGCAGTTTGTTTTCCCAAATCGATTACTTCCTGCTGATTACCTTTGTTTGCTTCTTTCTGTTTGTCTACAACATAAAACTGATTCCGGAAATCAGTGACTGGTTGTCCCGCATCCTTTCCGGAAATGAATTTATGGTGGGTGTACTTTGCAGCCAGATCATCAGCAATGTTCCCGCCGCCCTTTTACTGGCAGGCTTTACCACCGACTATCCCGCCCTTTTACTGGCTGTCAACGTGGGCGGACTCGGTACCCTTATTGCCTCTTTGGCCAGTCTGATTTCCTTTAAGCTTTATATGGCGGGAGAAAACAGCAAAGGCGGCAAATACTTTGCCACCTTCACACTCTGGAATTTCATTTATCTTTTTCTCTTATACCTGTTTTGCCTGTTGTTTTATCCCGTGTAAACATCTTCCGCATACTGCAATGGGATGCCGTAGGTTTCCTCATAAATGTTTTTCCACACTTCAAAGTTTTTCTCCATCATGTTCATCACATTTTCGCTACGCGTCTTCTTCGGGTCCGGATAAATCGGCTCGCCTACATGAATGGTATAGGCCTGCACAAAAAATCCGTCTCCGTCCAACACGTCACTGTCCTCCATGGTAATAAAGCAAGGCAGCACCGGCACATTGTTTTTTGCCGCTAATATGTATCCGCCCTTCTTTAAAGGCTTGGGCTTACGATAATTCCACCACATGCTCTGCTCCGGATAAATCAGCATAAAGTGGCCTTCCTGCAACACAATATCCACAGACTTCATAAATTTACGCATCGTTTGCTTATTGGAGCTCAGCGGAAAAGTATTGCAATTTCGCATCAGGATTCCGTAAAATCCGGGGAAATTAGTGTAATTCCCCTCCCGAATCACTCGAAAAAAGGTTCTGTTCTTTTGTCCGGAAGCTTCGTAGGCAATCTGCATGGCAAAGCTGTCCATGGCATTAAAATGATTACAGGTAATCACGGCTCCGCTGTTTAAATTTGCGTAATTCTCAATGCCCTTGATTTCTTTTATGATGAGCTGCTTTTTGTCTATCATATCGTTCATGAATTTTCTTGCAATGGAATAGGCAAACTTGGATTTGATTTTACTTTTTAAGGATTTTCTGAGATAATCCACATCTTCCGGCAAGAGCTCCTTAGTCGGCGGGTCTTCTTCCACATCCTCATCAAATCGTCCTTCCCGTTCAAACTTTGCAATTTTATCCACAATCAAAAGTCGTTCCTTGGATTTTGTTGTACCGTTTTTTACAATACTTAAATAATTATCTTCTTTCCCTGTCTCATAAATCGCCGTCTGCATCAGTCGCTCGCAAGAAATCCGATCCCGCTCTTTTTCCTCTTCGGTATAACTTTGCTGAATCGCCTTGATTTCATCATGCACAAAAGTTTCCTTCGCATACTTCCAAAAGTACTCACCGTAGCGACAATCTTCGTAGTGCCAGGGCTTGGATACCATGATGTAATGAAGTACCCGAAACGTGCTTTCCTCATAGGGAATTTCCCCGAACACTTCCATATTCCACTGTTGCGGGAGCCACAACACCTTGTTCCGGCAAAGCACATTTAAATAATCCTCGTCCTGAGTTACCACAAAGGTATATACTCCGAGAAGCTCAATGAATTTTTCCAAAATCTTATTTTCCCGAAATTCCTTGCAGTTGATAAGCAACATGCCTGCATTGAAATACTGATTCCGGTCAATCCCGAGAGCCTTTTCCACATACTGTCCATAGACATCTACCTGTACCATAGCCTGTTCGTGGGCCGCACCCACATAATTCTCTCCTAAAGAATAATCGTAAAGCTCAGCCACATCTCCTAACACCACCGTATCGCTGTCTATGTAAATTGCCTTCTCATACTCCGGAAACATCTCTGCAATAAACATCCGATAATAGGTTGTCTTTGAGTAGTAATCACGAATGGGCAGCATTTCACTGATTCGGTCCAAATGTTCCATAACATTGACAAAGCAGATTTCAAAATTTTCCTCTGCCATCGCCTTCACTTTCTCTTGCAACTCTTTTTCAATATCCACATGCAAAATGTGTACCCTGTACTGCCGGTCCTTAGAAGCATTGCTCATCATGGATTGCAAAGAAACCACAGTATATTTTACAAAATGATTGTCACAGGCATAAAAAATCGGAATAATCTGATTCCCGTTCATGGCTACTCTCCCTTTCTTTCCCTTTCAAATTTCTCCTTAAGATAAATATATTCGTACAAAATATCATCAAACACGTAGTACCGAAACACCTTATGAACTTTACTTACCATCCACTGCTTAATGTTATCCGTATGGGGATAGGGTAAGTAAAACAGTCGTTTGGAAAAATGTCTTACCACCGTATGCTTATGCAAAAATTTCTGGTCATTAAAACGTTGCGGCAACATTTTCTTTTTGGTGGTAGAACGAATGATGGCACTTTGGTCTGCAAACATCAGCTTTTTTGTTTTAATCAGTTCCCGGGCTTTTTTTAATAGTCCGGTCTCCTTAATCTCTTTCAAATTAAGCAAAAGCACACCGGCGTTAATATAATTGGGATGAACAAGATACTTTCCGTAATGATCCCTGGCCGCCGCATATTCATAACCGGTCACATCGATATCGTATAGGAGTGTAATGTCCCGATGAAACAAAAGATCTACATCCAAATACAAGAGTTTTTCCGGCATGCCCGGTATTAAATCCGCAAACAAACGAAGTAACGTATAGGGCGAACAATAGGCCATTTCATTAGGACAATAGGCAAATTCTTTCTCGTAAAGTTCCGTTACATCCACCCGTATGACTTTGTTTTCCGGATGATAGGCCCCGGCAATTTCTTCCAGATATTCCACTTCCTTTTCGCTGATGGCCGTGTATTCCGGTTTTATTCTGGTAATCTCCATGGTATAAATATAAAAACAAAAAGGTTCCTTGGTCTCGGTTCGTTTCAAAATCGAAAGCATGCAGGTAATTATCCCGTCAAGCACCTTTCCGTTTCCCGAAAACAGTACATTAATCATATCTCTCTCCGTCTCTTGTCTTTTCCCCTGCCGTTCAAAACACCGTTTCCCCTGCCCAAAATTCCTGCATTATACTCCTGCCGTTTCGCTCCCGTCATTTTCTAATCTTTCAGAAGCTTTCATATACTTAATCCGTTCCACATTGCTATTTTGGGAACGCTCTGTCATCGTCTGATAAACGCGGTCGCGAAGCTCCGCTCTTTGCTCCTGCCCACTGAGTTTTTCCTCCGGATAAAACGGACCATCTACGTAAGTAACGATTCGGGGCGTTTTTCGAAACCGTCTTTTCTGATAGGTGTTGGTAAAGCAAAAGGTCGGAACCTTACACTTAATCGGATAGCGAAAAGAGGTATCCTTAAATGGGCGAATCTTCGTGTAATACGGCCAAATATGCGCCTCCGGATAAATGGTCACTCCGTGCTTTTCCTGAATCCGTGTCTCGATTGCTTTTAAAAATTTTCTGGCTGCGGCTCCGTCATCCGGCAAAGGAAGCGCGCCAAGGCTCGGGGTTATTCGTCCAAGATAGGGCATGGATACATTGTCGGGATGCACGATGACATACATATCCGTAGGTGTGCTAATCATGGTCGGAATCAGTGCATCTGCCATAAAATGGGTATGGTTTCCAAAAAGAAACCAGCCGGTATTTTTGGCTTCTTTCAATACCTTTTTATTTACAATTTTATGTCCGAAATAGAGCTTCATATACAAAAAAGCCAACGGTGTCGCAATCACCCGATACCAGAAAAAGTGCGTAAATTTCTTCCAGTTGCCCGAATACACATAGGTATAATTACCGTCAATCTTCTTTGCTTCAATTACCGCTGTGGAAAATTCATCATTCAATTCATCTTTATAATAAATAACCTTCTCTTCCATTTGTCTGCCCAAAGCACCATACGACCCTATCCTCTTTTTCTCAAAACAAGTCACGGTGCATAGTATGAGCCATCTCCTTTCAACGATATCCCTTACCATTTGACATAGTTATTATAACTACTTGCAATCTTTTAATCAACCTTGACACATCGTTTTCACAATTTTTTCATATTTTTTTCACATTTTTCAAATTACTTTATAGTCCTCATATTCTAAAAGTAAGTCTTGCCAATAAACAAAAAAAGAGAACCCTTAAAGTCTTTGCTCTCTTTTGGGATACTCTTTTCATGCATATTTCTTTTACTTTTTATCTTTGAATGCTTTTATTGTTTCGGTTTGCAGGAACATCCGATTCCCAATGCACCTTCTCCGGTGTGACAACAAATCCCCAGAGACAAATCCGCACTTAAAATCTCCATTCCCGGAAATTCTTCCTGAATTTCCCTAATCCAATCTGCGGTTGTTGCTTCATCCGTCTCTTCCTCTTTCGCTACGAATTTCGTTTTCGTAAACAAGCCAATTATACGCCCCGAACAGGCCTTCTTCAAGTACGTGAAATTCTGAACTTTTTGTGTCCTGTTTCCTTTCGAAAATCCAATTCCTCCGTTACGGAAAATGACGGTTACAAAACAGCCCCTCTTTAGACTTCGTCGCTGTATTTTTCCTTTAATTTCAAATTAATGGCTTCTGCATTTTTTGCATCAATAACGTAATACACCACAAAGTTAATGACATAGACCAAAGCAACATCCAGCATCATCATAATTACGCCGGATACGGACAAAGAAATCCAGCCAAACCAATTTCCGAAAAACACCATAACAACGCAAAGTGCCAGATAATGCAAAAAGGTACGAATCCAGAATACGGACTTTCGGTTTTCCTCCGTGGGGCAAAGAACCCAGGTAAGAAAGGCGGTAAGAAACGCAGACAATAAAATTTGCCAAAACGTATCCTTGGAAATCACCTCTACATCCGCAACAGCAAAGTTAATGGCGCATACAATAACGATTCCTGTGGTAATATATAAAAACCATTTTATCAATTCTTTTATTGGTCGCATGTGTTCCCTCCTATATTCCCAATTTCTTTTTCAGTTCCACCACATATTGTCTGGAAATCATAATCTTTTCGTCATTCTTTAGCCTTGCCTCAAATTTTCCGTTAAAGCTGGGGCGAAGGTAGGCAATCTTTGCCACATTGACAATGGTGGATTTGGATATTCTCAAAAAATCCGTGTGTGCATATTCTTCCATAATTTCATAGAGTTTTTTCTGTACCTCATAGACTCCCTTATTTCCGTAGGCAAAGACTTTATTATCTACGGATTCAAAATAGTAAATATCCTTCGGGTCCAACTTTACAATTTTATCCTCCACGTAAGCCGTCAGCTTATCCTGTTCCGACTTAAGGGAATATATTAGTTTCAAAATCCTTTCGTCCATATTGGCGCATCGAACAATGATTTCGTCCTCCGCCCCCGGCAAAGGAGTTTCAATGGTAATTTTCATTTTACTGGCTATGCCCCTTCCTTTGACTTTCTATAATTCATTTATTATCGGTCCGTCTTTTTACTGTATTTTAACACACAAATTCCGATTACAAAAAATACAATTCCGAACATACTAAGAATTCCTATTTCCTCAGGAATGGTCATGGTGTTATCCGCCACCATTAACTCAATTCCCATCACATCCTTATATTCTGTTATATACTCTGTCGGAATATCCGTAAAGGTTTTTGCTAAAATATCTTCTGTCATAATTTTGCGAAACATCGCTGTCCCGTAGATGACCGGCGTGCATTTCATAAGATTGCCGATTCCCTCCGACAAAGCTCCGATGGGAATATAGATTCCTCCAAGGAAACCAACCAGCGTTCCGATGACCGTACCGATTCCGCTCCAGGCTCCCTCCGTTTTTGCCAACAAAGCAATCAAATACATCAGCGCCGCATAAGTAAAGGAATTCACCATAATCATTCCAAGCAGTTTCAAATGAACCATGGCAGAAAACGCTTCCAACCCCTGCATTACACAATACACTTCCGTAAGTCCAAGGGTAACACTGCAAACAAATACGGAAGCAATCCAGGCAGAAGCAATGTAACCAAAGGCAATCACACCTCTGCTCACCGGTGCCGTGTAAATGGAATTTAATTTTCCACTGACCCTATCCTTTATCATTACCGAATAAGAAGCCAAGGTTACCGTTACGGCGTTAATGGAAAGAATCCCTGCACAGGTCCAGGCTAAAATCAAACGCTCTGCGTTCTCCTTATCTTCCACCGCATCTCTCCCCGGAATCCCGGAAAGCATATCAGTGATATTTTCCACATTCATATCCCCCAGGAAGAATACCATGAGTACGATAACAATCAACATAGACAACAGGGAAAAAAACACTGCCCCTTTGTCCCTCAAATAGATTTTTAAATTTCTCCCTGTAATTGCCATAAACTGTTCCATGTTCTACACCTCTCCCTATTCTAATTCTTTTCCTACCGCATTTAAAAATACATCGTCCATGTTTCCCTGAATCACTTCAAATCCTTGGATTGCTTCTTTGACCCCGGGTTCTGCCATAAGTGATTGGATGATGGGAAGTGTTTCTAATGTGGAAGATACTTCCAGTTCCACAAGGTTATGCTCTTTTTGAATAAGGTTCTCCTCGAAATCTGTGACCAAAGAAATTTTATCCGGCGAAACGTAAAGTTTTAATTTATCCTTTGCGAATTTTTCTTTTAAGTAAAAAGGCGTGCCTTCCGTAATGATCTGTCCCCGGTCCATAATAATGATTTTGTCCGCACCGGCTGCTTCCTCCATGTAATGGGTCGTCAGAAACACCGTCATCTGTTCCTCTTTTCGAAGCTGCTCAATGGTATTCCACACATCCACCCGGGTGGCCGGATCTAAGCCGGTGGTGGGCTCATCCAGAAATAAAATCTCCGGGGTGTGCATCAGCGCCGCTGCAATCTCGCAGCGCCTTTTTTGTCCGCCGGACAACACGCCGTAACGTTTTGTTAAGATATCCTCCAATTTTAAAATTGTAGCAAGCCTCCCACACTGCTTCTTTGCCTCTTTCTTTCCGGCGCCGTGCAACATTCCTCTGCATATCAAGTTTTCCTGTACCGACAAAATATCATCGAGACAATTTTGCTGATATACAATACCAATCTTGCGACGGATTTCTTCGTTATGTTTTCCCAGCGTATTACCGCAGATCACCGCTTCGCCTTCCTCCGGCGAAAGAAGGGTGGATAACATATTGATTACCGTGGTTTTCCCTGCGCCGTTGACTCCCAGAAATCCCAGCATGGTGCCTTTTTCCACTTCAAAGGACACATGATCTACCGCCGTAAAATTTCCGTACCGCTTTGTCAGATTTTTGACCTCTATCACATTCATAGTTTCGCTCCTTACCTATGTGTTTTCCTTATGACCGCATCTTAGCGGATATTTTTTTCTCCCGCAAGAGCGCCGGCGGTAAGTTGCATCGACTGGCCGGTAAGTTGCAAAAAAACATCCCCAAACGACACTTTATCTCAAGAGTCCTTTGGGGATCATTTCCTTCACTTTGTCTGCAAAAGTCTTATCTGCCTGACCATATAAATCTTCTTTTTATTCCATATTATCTAATAATTCCTGGTAAAATCTGGAGTAGTCCTTACGATTCTCTGCTGTAAAACGGATTGCAGAAGACGGATGGGAGTTCATTACGCCCGTTAGTAGATAGGGGATATCATATCCCCATACATGTCCTTTCGCTCTCTCTGCAATAATATGCTTCTCCACAAAATCCATAACCGGTACCAAATTGTATCTGGGATTACGAAGGAATGCCAACAAAGATTCCATGTAGCAGTTTCCTGCACCTCTTCCCATTCCATTTACCGTTGCATCCAAAAGGCTGGCACCATTGGTCAAAGCTTCAATGGTATTGGCAAATGCCAGCTGCTGATTGTTATGAGCATGAATACCGATTTTTTTATTGTGCTTCTCTGCGATATTCATGTATTTATCGGCAAGACGGCGGATCTGTTCCGGATAAAATGCGCCAAAGCTGTCCACAAGATAAATAATATCTACATCACTTTCTGCCAAGATTTCCAGACCTTTGTCCAAATCTTCTTCCCGCACCTTGGAGATTGCCATGATGTTAACGGTGGTCTCGTAACCCTTATCATGAGCGTCCTGAATCATTTCAATGGCGGTCGGAATCTGATGAATGTAAGTCGCCGTTCTGATCATGTCGATGACGCTGTCTTCTTTTTTCAAAATATCATTTTTGTAATCCGTTCTGCCTACGTCTGTCATAACTGCAATTTTCATATCAAAGTCATTGGTTCCTACAATGGCACGGATATCCTCTTCTTCGCAGAATTTCCACTTTCCGAAATCTTCCTTCTTGAAAATTTCCTTGGAAGCTTTATATCCAAACTCCATATAATCTACGCCGGCTTTAATATTGGTACGGTATAAGTCCTTAACAAACTCATCCGAAAATTCAAAATTATTAACAAGTCCTCCATCTCTTAATGTGCAATCCACTACTTTAATGTCCGGGCGGAATGCAATCAAATTACCATTATTCTTTCCCATAATGTTTTCCTCCTTATCTTTTTCGCTTTAAACCGTTACACTTTAAAGCGTTAAAGTGTTTTTAGAATACTCCTTTTCCTCCTGTTTGTCAATAGGGGAATGCAATATTTTTTATTTCTCGTTCCGACTTTCTTATCCCTCAAAGAAAGAAGTCGCATAAATCATAGTATCGAAGATAAAAAATAGGGCAGAACCGCTTTGATTCTGCCCTTTCTTTGCACTGTTTGCCAAAGTCATTTTCCCTACAACAGTAAGAATATACGAATTAATACTCAATCAATTCATACTCGGTAGGTAATTCGTAATCGATGAGTTCCCAACCAGAACTTCCGTAAGCAAACAACATATAGTATTCTACGCGGTATGCGCATGTTCCGTCGTCATCAATGTAATCAAACTGAACCGTCAATTCATTGTAGCTGGTGCCGTTTTCTTCATATACTTCGTTACTCAAAGGAACAATGTCACCCATGTTATCGCCGAGAATATAGAAGTAGGTTCCGTCATTGGTAGTGAAACTATCCAAATCCCAGTAAATGGTATCCCAAAGGATATCTTCGTCTACGCCCTGTGCATCATCGCCTTCAGCGATATAGCCTTCTATATTAGATTCAAAAACATAGTCGGTAGGCAAGGTGTAGTCAATGAGTTCCCAATAACCGCTGGGCGTGAATTCGAACATCATATAATACTGTACGGTATAGGTACCGCTTCTGTCAGCATATGAGGCGTAACTGTCAATATAATCAAATTCTACGGTTAATTCGTTGTACCAAACACCATTCTCTTCGTAGAAATCGTTGGTAAGAGGTGTAATGTCACCCATGTAAGAAGAACTTGCAATATAGAAGTAAGTTCCGTCATTGGTAGTGAAACTATCCAAATTCCAGTAAATGGTATCATACAATTCAGTGTCAGA
Organism: Lachnospiraceae bacterium; assembly: GCA_045578545.1. Lineage (GTDB taxonomy): Bacteria > Bacillota > Clostridia > Lachnospirales > Lachnospiraceae > NK4A136. The sequence goes on along the minus strand of JAZNKK010000003.1, from coordinate 13,021 downwards.
TACACCGCTGTTAGGAATTGCTGTGCTGTTATCCACATAGTCATCTACTTCCCAGGATGCAGTTTTGCTTCCGTTGCTGAAGCAGAACTCAAAAGTGATTTCTGCCGCTGTGATATAAGTACAATATTCATCGGAATATTCGTATTCTGCAGTAGCATCACAGAAATAGACACCGTCTTCTTCATACGGTTCTCCCACCTCCATGGTCATACCTTCTGCTTCATAACCAATGTAATCTTCGAATTCATCTACGGAAACCCCTTCCAAGGGTTTGCAAATGTAATCTTCGTCTTCATCTTCTACGAATTCATCCACTTCCCAGCCGTCTTCCTTGTCATATTTCATGGTTACAATATAGTAGCCGGTGTATTCAAAATCATCGGTCTCAATCACGATTTCAACAGATAAGTCAGACTGATCCTTATCCTCCTCATCATCGTCACGATCGTAAACAGCAAAAGCAGTAACATCGCCATCAATACCGTCTTCATCTTCATCGGTAAGTACGTCGATGATTTCGTCCGCCGCTTCATTTCCGGTTGTACCTTCCTCGGTGTCATAAATGTTTTCATCCAGTGCTTCGGGTAATTGCTTCAAAGGATTACCGCAAGCGGTAAGGCCAAGACACATACAACAAAGCAAACCTGCCAGAATAATCTTTTTCTTCATTGTTTTCCTCCCTCATTTGTTTTACACATTGATTTCCCCAAGTGTATCTTATATCATTCATAATATCGTATCTTTCCGTATTCTGTCAACTTTCTCCCAACAAAAACGGCAAATGCTCACCGGATACTATTTACTTATCCCACCTTGCATTTGCCGCTTACCTTGTTCTATTTTTTACAATTTACTGTGGCGTATACATGCCGCTTAACTCGCCATAGCCGATTACATTACCCTCCGGAATCTCCTCCGTCACATTCAGAGTTTGCAAGAAATTTGCCATCCCCGGATAATTCCCCTGATCCATGGTTCCCGGAAGTTCCAACTCCATATCCTGCAGCGCAACCACATAAATCACATATTCATGCGTGGAACCGGCCGGCGGATAAGGACCCACATAGCCTTCGTCTTCTCCCGGTTCCAACGAGGTTTCGGTCGTCGTATAACGCATATGCATCCAGCTTCCTGCTGACACATCCAGCATATATACCACGTATCCTTCCGCTCCTTCCACCGCTTCCCAAGAAAGCTGGGGCGAACTCTCCTTCACTGCAATATCCCACACGCCATCCAAAAGGTTTTCGCTGGTAACACTAATGCTCTGGTAATTTAATTCTGTTTCCGGCGTCTGCTCTACTGCCATAGAGCCGCCTCGGTGAGCGCGACCGCTTGTACTTTCTGCTTCCTCACCCGCATCTTCCTGCTCAGTTTCCTGCGTTACTTCCTGGCTTACTTCCGGATTGCTTTCTTCCCCGGAAACCTCACCTGCAGTATTTTGGCAAGCCGCAAGTCCCGCCATACAAATCAATAATGTCAATAATATTACCTTTTTCATTCCTGTCCCTCCTGCTTTGAATCAAATTTCAAAATTCATTTTCTATCTGCATCATAGCACTTGGACGGCAATAACAAGAAGAAACATTTGCACAAATAACAGTAATATTTGCACAGATAATTAATTACGTATAAAAGCTGTCCCTGTATTTTGTCGGGGTAACCCCGGTATGCTTCTTAAACACTTTTCCAAAGTAATTGGCATCCTCAAAACCAACCCGCAGGGAAATTTCAGCAATACTGATTTCCGTATCCGCCAGCATGATTTGCGCCAAATTAATCCGCATCCTGGTCAGATAATTCATCGCCGTCATGGAGGTTTCTTTTACAAACAATTCATTTAACCGGTTTCGATTCACAAAGAACTTCCTGGTCAAATCCTCCTGGGTAATAGTTTCACTGATATGCTCACTCATATATCTTATGATTTCACCCACCACGGAATCTGCGCCTGTCTCCGTGGTTTCAGCGCAAACCACCTTGGGACAATCTACCGGAATATAGCCGATAAAATACAGAAGTTCCATCAGAAAAGAACGGCTTCTGCAGGGCCAGTATCCGTCCGGCTGTTTTTTCAGTTGTTCCGTAATCTGTCCCGCGATTTTTTTGATTTTTTCAAAGGCAGGCAAGTCCAGCGCCGCCGCAAAATATGCCCCGTCTTCTGTTTTTTCAAACATACTCACCAGCAAATAATCCTGATAAATCGTTTTCCCCCTGCTTTGCTCAAACTCTCCGCTGTGAAGTCTTTCAAACGTAAATTCCTCACGAATTTCCGTAGGTTTAAAATACACAGTGGTAGTTAAAAGGTCTCTTTCATCCGTAAATTCCGCCTTCTCCTCCGTAAGCAAAAGCAGTGCCGGCGCAGTGAGAAGTTTCTGTCCTTTCCTGGTCTTCAAATTAACCGAGCCTTCCTCAACAAGCAGAATTTTATACAACCCATCGTCATTAATCTGTTTCGGAATTCCCGCAGATTTTTCCGCATGCAGGTGAACAATTCTCTCAAACGGATGCACAAAACTTCTGGTAAATAATTCCATTAAAATCCCTCCCTCTTTTGCTAGTTTCATCATAACATAAAACCCGCTTTTAGGGAAAGATTTTTAGCGTGTCGGAAATGTTTCGGAAAGTTGCTTTTTCAGTTCTTGATACCGCCGGTCCGTCTCCTGCTGCAAAGCCTCCCTGACCTCCCGGTATTCCTCCTTCAGTAAATGCTTGGTTCTTCCCATCATGGATAGCCACTCCTCCACCGGAATCTTTTTGCCCGCCTTCTCCGGGTCATAGGAAAGTCTGGTAATGCCGTTTTCTATTTCATACAAAGGAAAATAGCAGGAATTTACCGCAGCTTCAATGACTCGCCGCTCCGTCATCGGCTTGTCATTCCAATTTAGCGGGCAGGCGGAAATGGCTTTTACATAGGCCGTTCCGGTCGTTTTGGCATAATGCGCTGCCTTTGCTGCCTTTTTCATAAAATCCACCGGATGAGACTCCGCCACGGTGGCCGCATAAGGAATGCCTGTAGCCGCCATAATTTTCACCATATCCTTGTGAAAAAAGGTTTTTCCGTACTGGTTTTTCCCCACGTGGGAGGTGGAACTTTTCGCCCCCAGCGGCGTGGAATAGGACAGCTGATAGCCGGTATTCATATACCCGCCGTTGTCGTATTCAAAGATAAGAAGACGATGGCCCCGAAGCGCCGTACCCAGCGCCGAGCCCATACCGATATCCATTCCGCCGTCCCCGCTGACCATGATAAAAATAATATCTCCTTTCGGGATTTCTCCCTTCTCCTGTTTTCGGTAGCAAATCTCCGCAATTCCGCTCAGCGTCGCCGCTCCGTTTTGAAAAAGATTGTGAAGGTAGGGTACGCGAAACGCTGTTCTGGGGTAAGCCGTTGTGACAATCATGGCGCAGCCGGTCTGAAACAAAAGCACCACCGGGTCCTCGATTCCCCGGAGCAAAAGGTTTAAATTGACCGGAATGCCGCAGCCCGGGCAGGCACCATGTCCCGGCGCAATCCGCCCCGGCATGGCAGTCACTGCATTCAGGTTTTGCCTTGCCCCGATGTGGGTGCTTTCCCTTGTAATGGGAGGAAACAGCGGGCCTTCCTCTTTTTTCGTTTCCCCGGCCGTCACGCCGTAGTACGCAAAATCCTCCCCGGACTCCTTTGCCAGCCGCAGCATTTCTTTGGCATCTTCCTTAAAAAACTCTTTCCCCCCAAGGCCGTATACCAAGCTTCGTACCTTTGCTCTGCTGCCAAAACGTTGCAGCATTGCCCTTACCTCTAAGGATAAATTTCCGCCGCATCCGCCGTAGCTGTCCTGCCGGTCTGCTACCAGAATGTTTTTGGCATGTCCGATTACGGAAAACAACTCCTCTCCGGGAAAGGGACGCAGCGAATGCACGGTTGCAATGCCCACCTTTTTCCCGGCCCCGCGCATCTCTTCCACCGCTTCCGACGCCGTATCAAAGGAAGAACCAAGCACCACCAAAATCTCTTCCGCATCTTCGCAGTAACAGCCTTTTGCCATGCCGTAGGCTCTCCCGGAAATTTCCGCGTAAGATGCAAATAACGAAGGCAGAAGGTTTCTTGCTTCTTCCATGGCAAGGTGCAGCTGGTACCGGTTGTTAATCAGGTCTGCTTCGTTCATATAGGAGCCTACCGTAACCGGATGCTCCAAATCCAAAAAAGGATAGGGTTCCTTTTTTTTGCCCACAAATTCCTTTACCTCTTCCTCCTTTGCAAAGCGATAACACCGTCCCTTTTGATGACTGGTGAAAAATCCGTCGTAGGCCACCACCACCGGAAGCCGCACGGCCTCTGCCAGTTTCAGCGCAATTATATTAAAGTCATAGACTTGCTGCGCCGTAGCCGCAAACAAAATCGGCCAGCCCGTATTCAGCATATACATGATATCGCTGTGGTCTCCCTTGATGGAGAGCGGCCCGGAAACCGTCCGGCAGGCCACGTTCATCACCATGGGATAACGGGTGCCGGATTGCACCGGAAACTGCTCTAAGGCGTACAAAAGTCCGTTGGCGCTGGTGGCATTCACCGCCCGTCCCCCGGCCACGGATGCTCCATAACAAATTCCGGCTGCGCTGTGTTCACCTTCCGCCGCTACCATGATTAAATCCGTCTCGCCGCCTGCCCGCATCAAATCCAGATTTTCCGCAATCTGGGTGGAAGGAGTAATCGGATAATACCCCATTAAATCATACCCGATTTGTTTAATGGCGATGGACGCCATTTCATTACCGGATGCAAATTCCATAACTTGTTTTTTCATCATACCTCTCCCCCTTCCATTCTCTGCTCCGTAAGATAGGACTCGGACGTAACGTATCCGTCCGGGCCGGTTTTTTCATAATCCTTTGGTGCCCTTAACAGTTCCTTGTTCGGCAGGAAAAATTCCTTTTTTTGATGCTCGCTTTCCACCCCTCTTACCAAAGCCTCCACCGGGCAGACATCCACGCAGCGAAGGCAGCCTTTGCAATGATAATAGTCGAGCCCCTGATTTATCATCATTTCCTTGCCGTTAAATTCTCCCTTTTCAAATTGGAAAACCATATCCGGACAGGTGGAAAAACAAAGCCCGCAGTTGATGCACTTCTCCTTTATAAAAATCGGGATAAACCCTTGTCTGGAGGGGGACAAATCCGCCACCACCGTAGAGCCGGCCATCGGATTTACACCGCCAAGAGGTGCATTATCGTATCCCCATTCCGGCCGAGTGGTGCCCGTAAAGTTTTCTTTCACTGTCGGGTCAGCCTCTGCCATGCTTTCTGCCGTGGCGGTGGCAGCTTCTGTCACGCTTTCCATCTCCATAGGGGAAGCTGCTGCCGCCGGAAGATTTGTTAAATTGTCCGCACTCTCACCCTCCGTCCGGATTTTGTATATTTCCTCGAATCCCCGCTTTAACCCTTCCAAATTTCCTTTTAACGCCTCCGGGTATTTTTTCCCCAGCGTATCTTCGCAAATCCTCTCTCCGGCTGAAATATCCGTTAGCCCCAGTACCTTCAACATCGCTCCCAACATCACTATATTGATTCGCGAATGGGTTTCCATTGCAATTTTCTGCGCCTCAATGCCATAAACTTCGTGCGCAGAAAAAAGACCGTCAAAGCAGATTCCCGATTTTTCTTTTTGGGTCTCTTCCTTTCCGTCCCAATCGCTTTGTTTCTTCGCCGATTCCACCGCCAGAATGACCTTTGTTTTTTCACTGCACCCATGTAACGTTTCCGGATTCGATAACAACGCCTGATGAAATACCACCAGCAAATCCGGGGCAACTACCGACGAATGCAGACGAATCTCTTTTTCTTTTTCACAATACCTTATAAAGCCTTTCACCGGCGTTCCTGTTTTTTCGGAGCCATAGCTGGAAAAACTGCTGCTGTTTAAATCAAGATATTTTATCCCCAACTCTCCCAACATTTTTCCGCATAGGTTGGCTCCCAGCCCACCGATACTTTCCAGACGGATTTCATAATAATCCCTATTCGCAAGCAAATGTTTTACCTTCTCCATGCTTCCTCCCTCACATTACTGTTCTTTACTGAAAAAATCTTTTCCTACAGAACAAAGCGGACACAAAAAGTCCTCCGGCAAATCTTCAAATTTTGTTCCGGGAGCAATGCCCAGTTCCGGCGCACCGGCACTTTCATCGTAAATCCATCCGCACACATCACACACATATTTCATTTTGTTTTCTCCCTTTCCATTTTATTTCCCATACAAAAAACGGATAATTTCTTATCCGTTTTTCTTCTATCCCTATTTTCTGCATTTCTTTTTTTATTATGCAAATATTCACCCAAAATGGATTCTTTCGTCGCGCTCCATTTTTCGTTTATAGCAAAAATTCCCGGTTTGAATTTAACGAGTTCACCACACCGGTGGCTAGCCCGTATTCCATCGCTTCTTCGGCGTTAAAATAGCTGTCTTCCTTGGTTTTTTCATAAACTTCCTCCAAAGATTTTCCGGTCTTATGGGCGATAATTTCAGCAATGATTTTCTGGCTTTGCTTTAGTTTGTCCACGTACTGTTGAAGTTCATGGGGCTTCTTTCCTGCCATGTCACCGCCGCTGTATGCGGGGTCATGAATCATCAGTCTTGTGTGGGGGAGCATCTCCCGCTTGTCTCCTGCCAAAAACAAAATGGCTCCCATGCTGGCCGCAGTTCCGATGCACACCGTTCGCACCGGGGCCTTCATAAGTTCTATGTAGTCATACACCGCCAGACCGCTGACCACTTCACCGCCGGGGCTATTAATGTAAATGGTGATTTCTTCTTGGGGATTTATTTTTTCCAGTATCATCAATTGCTTGATGAGTTCATTGGATGTACTGCTGTCGATTCCCGTTGTGAGGAAGATTTCCCGGTTTGTAAAAAGTAAATCCTCCGGAGTTAAGGACTCCAGACCTCTGACACTTTCTTTAATTAAATTCGGCATATTGTTTCTCCTTTTTGTTTGACTATTTTGATTTTCCTATTATGATTTTCTTTTTTTGCTTTTGCCGGCATGATTTTTCGTTCTTTTCTCCGGACTTATATGCGGGTTTGCGCTCCTTTTGTCAGCCCGCGATGGATACTCCCTGACATACAGGTTGCTCTTTATAAGGAATTAGTTTATTCACAATCCTTGCCTGGGCACCTTCTTCAATAAACACCGCCTTGTCTCTGGGAAGCTTTAAAACCGAGTGCACCGTTTGATTCAAATAATCCGCCACGTATTCCATGGTTTCCTTGTCCTTGCCGGACAAATAGAGCACATGGGCGCAATTATTTAAAATCGTATTTGCGCAGTCCTTCGTGTACATATGATTTAGCTGGGATAAGCTTTGAAGGATGATGCTGACACTGATTTCCCTGGAGCGGATAATGGAAATCAAATTCTCAAAATGGTCGATTTTGGCTGCCGCCGCAAAATCATCCAAAATCAAACGACAGGGTACCGGAAGTCGTCCGTTCTCGGTTTTGTCCGCTTCCCCAATCAGCACTTGCATCGCCTGGGTATGGAACAAAACGCTGTACACATGCATGGACGTATCATTGTCAGAGCTGTTAATGAATAACACTGATTTTTCCCGTCCCAGCCTTCCGATGTCCAGCGAATCCGCATTGTCCCAAATAGCATCGAATTCCTTGAAATCGAAATGGTCCAGACCTTGATTTACAAATTCCATGATAGAACTCCACATTTTTTCTGCTCCCCTGGAATAGCGCATCTGGTAATATTTCCGTGCCGCAAAGCTTTCCGGATTTTCCTCTGCCCACTCTTCAAAAATTTCCCGTCCGCTTTCCGTACGGATTTTTTGGTGTACAAAACAAACATTTTTCATCGTCTGTTCGTCTTTCGGCGCCACCTCCAGAATATAGCCGATTAAAATGCCGATGTAACGGGCCGCCGCCATCTCCCAGAACGGATCATCGGCGTCCAGTTTCGGCATAATGATGTTGGAAAGTTTTACGATATCTGCTTCGTTAGGCTCCCCGAAGCGATTCCTCCGAATGTACCGGAGCGGGTTATAGGCGATGCTGTTTTCCGGATTCACAAAATCCAGCACATAAACTTTGTACCCTTTTTCCTTTAGATAATCCGAAAAAGTCCGGTGAAGCAATCCCTTGGTATCGGATACAATCATGCTACCGTGGGGATTTAAGAGAAGGTTGTAAATGTACCCTCCTGTTTTGCCGGAACCGCTTCCTCCGATGATGAGGTCATTATTATTCAGTCCGGTCTTCCTGGTATCATTGGATACCTTAACCTCTGTTGCAAATGTTCTTTCTCCATATCCGTTTTTATTCATAATGCAATTCCTCTCTTTCCGTTTTTCATTTTTCTACCTTTTATTGTTCCCGGGGCTTGTTTCGAGGCAAGCCCCTGATTTACCGGACCTGTATCCGGTAGCAGCCTTTTCGGTCCACTACCGCCTGCACGGTTTCAAATCCGGTCTCGAACCGGAGGGCGAATTCTTCTTTTTGAGGAACCAGCACCGCTTCGCAGTTCATTTCGCACAGGACGTCTCTGACGTTTTCCAGCGCTTTATCCGCATCGCGGATTACTCTTTCTTCCAGCTGTTCCTGTCGTTTTACCGGCATATCCCGGTAATGAAGAAACAGGGTTGTTTCCAGCGCCTCGTTTCCGCAGACGCTTCGGTGGAAATAACTGCCGAGGATCATGTAGAGAACATAGGCGGTTTGTTTCTGAACGTTATTCACTTTTTCTGTAAATTTGTACATATGCTGTACCTCCCTTTTTTATTTTTTACCGGCATCCGGCACGCCTTTTTTGCAATTCCTTTTTTGTCCGATGCAGCAAGAGTTTCTGCACTTCGGCCTAAAAGGGGGCTTCATACACCCTTTTGGCGCACAAAAAAGGACCTGCATTTGGGCATACCGGTAGCGCCGGCAATCTCAAACACATGTCCTCTTGACCTCATATTTTGTTGTGAAGCTAAGTATATAACAACTTACAATCAAATGCAAGCAGTTTTTATATTTTTTTAATTTCTTTGTTTTCTACATACACAAACACCTGCCATCGATTCTTTCTCTTCCGCCGGAATACAGAAATTTTCATTTTTGTATTGACACCTGCTTTCACAAGTGTTATAACTGTATCAATTCGATTAGTACAGCATCAAAACAGTTGGCGAAAGGAGGTTGTCATGATTTCAATTGATTTAAAAAGCAACAAACCAATTTATGAACAGATTATTGAGCAGATTAAATTTCACATTTTAAAGGGACATTTAAATCCCGGAGATTCCATTCCTTCCGTGCGGAAGCTGGCGCTGGATATGTCGATTACCCCCGGCACCGTGGCAAGAGCCTATCAGGAATTGGAACGTCAGGGAATCATTGAAACAATCCGGGGAAAGGGAACCTTTATTGCTTCCGCCTTGGAGAGCAAAACCGACGAAGGGCGACTTGCAGAAAATGTAAAACTCCTTCGCTCCGTCGTTCTGGATTTGACCGTTATGGGACAATCCGAAGAGGAAATTCTTTCTCTTGTCAAAAAAATTTATAAGGAGATGAGCGTATGTTAGAAATCAGAGATATCGTAAAAAGTTATGATAAGACCACGGTGCTGCACAGCATTTCCCTCACCATAAATCCGGGGGAAATCCACGGACTCATTGGGGAAAACAGTGCCGGAAAAACCACCTTAATCAAATGCATTACCGGCATATACCGCGCCGAAGCAGGCAGCGTACAGTTAGATGGGGCACCGGTCTATAACAATCCGGAAGCCAAAAAAATTCTGGGCTACGTAGCAGACTACAACGAATACATCAGCTTTTACAGCCCAAGGCGCATGGCTTCCATGTATCAGTGCTTTTATCCTACCTTTGATACGGAAAAATTTAATTCCCTAAATACCGTTTTTGAACTCCCCCTGGATAAGCCCATTTCTTCTTTATCCAAGGGTCAAAAAACCAGACTTGCCATTATGCTGGAAATTTCCAAACGGCCCAAATATCTCATTCTTGATGAGCCGACTTCCGGTCTGGACCCGGTTGCCAAGGAAGCCTTTTACAAAATCCTGATTCAGGAAACGGAAGAAAACAATATGGGCGTACTGATTAGTTCCCACAACCTTTCCGGTCTGGAAAAACTGTGTGACTCCGTCACCATGATTCATGCAGGACATGTGGAGCGGCAGATGAGCCTGGATAATCTGAAAAACATCCTGACAAAAGTAAACGTTGTCTTCGAAGGCGGGGCAAATCCGGCACTTCACCAACGAAAAGACATCCTGCATCTTAGCAATATCGGAAGCATTTACACTCTGATCCTTCGCGATTACAACGAAGATACCGCAAAGGAATTAAAGGATTTGGGTGCTTCCTTTATAGAACCCGTAAGCCTTAGTTTGGAAGAACTGTTTATTACCTTGGAAGAAAATCGAAGTGAATAGGAGGTGCCTATGAAAGATCTATTACTACTTTTAAAAGAGCGAAAAGATTACTTACTCGTCTTTCTTTTTACTACGGTTACCATTACCCTGTGCGGGACGTTTCACATTCTATCTACCTACGGAAATCATGCGCTGCTGAAGCAGACGCCGACAGAGCAGCAGATTCTTCTAACGCTGGAACAGACGCCGGAAATCTTTACTCGCGGCATAGCCGGCGGACAGCTCCTGCAATGCTTTAGGGAAAACCACTCGGTGCTTTGCCATAACACGGCCTTCCTTATGGTAATTGCCGTGCTCATATTGCTTTTTTACGGTTTCCAGCAAAAGCAGACCCGGGAATTCTTGGAGAGCTTACCAGTAAAAAAGACTGCGCTGGAACTGCATGGTTATGTTGCTGCCACAGCACTTTTGATTCTCAACTTCTTTGTTGGCGGCGTAACGGGGCTCCTTACGTTAACCATGCGTAATTATGCCATCGCCTCACTGGCAAAGGAATTTCCGGAACTCTTGGAATCGGTCATCCCGGAAAATTTGGTTCTTCAGGGAAACCTTGCGTTCCTTTCGCAGCTGCTTCTTGCGTTTCTTTCTCTTTTTGCGGCAATGACGCTTCTGTATCTTTGCAGTTGCCTTTTCAAGAACCGCTACTTTGGCATACTGGTGGGAACCCTTATCTATATCAGTCTGCCTTCTTTTTGGGACAGTTTCTGCAAGCTGTTTTTGAAAAAAAATACTGCAATGAAAGAATCCGTCCTGACACTTTTTGGGGAATCTCCGGCCTTTCTTATACTGCTGCTCCTTTTCATGATTGGAACGCTTTTGTTACTGGTGCGAACCAAAGATTTGTCCAAAGGATATTTTATGTTTTCCCGTCCGCTTGAGGTCAGTTTTCTTCTCGGTTCGGGTGCTTACTGCGTTATCCTTTTGGCCGACCGCTTCGATTTTATCATCGGTCTTGTGACTGTTGTAATTGCGGAACTCCTTGCCATTTTCTTCCTTATCCCGGGAAAAAACACAAAGAAGAAGCCTACGATAACAAAGCATGCAAGCAGCAAATTGCCCCTGATAAAGAGTGGCCTTTCTTCCCATTTGTTAGCAGGCGGAATCCTGTCCTTAATCGTAATCTATAAGCTATCTTCTTTGACTTATGTGATTATGACGGATTACTTTTCCGTTTGGCATGTTTTCTCTACTGCTTCGGACAATCATTTTCTGGACTTTTTAGGAACACCTTATTTACTGTATCCGGATTTTAACATCATTTTGGTCGGCCTCTTTATTTTTAAAGGAATCAAATTCCTTACGGAGCAAAAGAAGTCCACTAGAGAATTCTTAGAAACGCTTCCCGCCACCAGAGGGCAGGTGTATTTTTCCAAGATACTTCTCGATTTAGTGGTTGTATTGATAGCCCTTTTTGCATACATGCTCGTTAATTTCAGCTTCCGCATTTATTTTAATAACGTTGTGGGAAATCCTCTTTTGTATCGCTGGGATGATATCATTCCCGCGGTTATGCCCACGCTGTATTCTGCCTTTTTCGTGATTGGCATCTGCAATCTGATTGATGCATTTGTAGTAAGTGGCGGACTAAAAGCAATCCACAGCATTGTGACCGTGGTATTTCTCTTATTTATTGTCCTTCTTCCTCTGGATTTTTTGCCCAGGGAATATTATTGGATGGCGGAAGATTTCTTATATTCAGGACTGCCGTTTGGAATTGTCTCCTTCTTCCTTGGGCTGCTATTTATCCTTATTGCATGTCTTGTTTATTGCAAGCGGGATACCTCGAAACAGGGATTTTATTACGCCTTCGGCAAGCATATGTTTGCCCTGCAGCTGACTTTTATTTATGCAACCTTTACCGTGTTCACCCTCATAACGAACCCGGAGGCTAAGGACACTTCGTTGTTCCCCGGCGTTGCCGGTTGCATCTTAATCTATGGAATTACCTTGTATTTTTGTTCCCCTGGCCGGATTGCTAAACGGAAAGCCAAAAAAGCAAACAAGCACCCGATGTAAACAAAAAAACGCCCAGCGATGGGCGTTTTTCTTTTATTATTTTTACTCTTTTCGGATATATATAAACCAAAATACCGGAAAGATCAACACATTAAAAAAGTATAGGCAAATATACCACATTATTTTTGTTCCGGAGGACATCTGCGGATTCTTATAAACCTTAATCACATATATAATCATCACGCCAAAGCAGGCAATGACCGCAAGAAACGCCGTCACTATCATACCAATTGCCAGCGCCATATCTTCTCCCCGGATTTCACCTTCCATATACAACCCAATGTACATCACACTGATAAGAGATATGAGCAATAATATTCCCGGTAAAAATGATAAAATACAAGATAATACTTTCTTCAACGTTCTCCTCCTTCTGTGGCAGACGCCACCTATGCTTTTCTCTATATGTCGGCAGAAAATGAAGATACTTTAGCCTTATATTTCAGCTGAATATCTTCGTAATATCCTGATATCGATTCACCACACGATAAATCTCCACATACTCCTCCCCGATTTTATACAACACTACATAATTCCCGGAAATCGCATACTTATAATCCGTCCGGAAGCTGACTCTTTTA
>JAZNKK010000002.1:0-2201 GCA_045578545.1 Lachnospiraceae bacterium | reverse complement strand
CCCGGACATCATCGAGTCCGGTACCAAGACCGCAAAGGCTGTAAAGTCCCACCACAACGTAGGCGGTTTGCCGGAGGATTTACAGTTCGAGCTTGTTGAGCCGTTAGCACAGCTCTTCAAGGATGAGGTTCGTGCCTGTGGTATCGAGCTTGGCCTTCCGGCTGAGATGGTATACCGTCAGCCGTTCCCGGGCCCGGGTCTCGGCGTAAGATGCCTCGGTGCTATCACCCGTGAGCGTCTTGCAGCACTTCGTGAGTCCGACGCTATCCTTCGCGATGAATTCGCAAAGGCCGGCCTTGACAAGACCGTATGGCAGTACTTCACCGTAGTGCCGGATTTCAAGGCAGTGGGTGTACGTGACAATGCCCGCAGCATGGGTTATATGTGTGTCATCCGTGCGGTGAACACCATCGACGCTATGACCGCTACCATCGAGAGAGTAGATTACGATCTTTTAGAGAAGATTGCGGACAGAATTACCAGCGAAGTAACGAGTATCAACAGAGTTGTATACGAGGTTACCAAGAAGCCGGTAGCGACTATTGAATTCGAGTAAAATCTAATAATTTACAAGTGCCCGAAAATGTTGTATTTTCGGGTACTTTTTTGACTTATTTTATCCTACAAAGGAGGTCCCTATGTCACTTGAAAAATCTATTCTAACCGAATCAATCCTTTCGGATTTATTATTAACCCATTACGGCATCTTCCCGTTGTCCGTAAACAAACTAAAGCTCGGTACTGCCAACTGTTTTCAGGTGTATGACGGCAGCAAATATTATTTCTTGAAAGAATTTCAAAGCGATATTTTGGAAGATGAGGTGGTCCGTGAAGCAAAGCTGTTAGAATATCTTTCAAACGCAGAGTTCCCTGTAACACGTTTTTATAAAACCGATCACAACGAGTTTGTAATAAAGTACCAAAACCATATCCTTTGTCTGGAGGAATACATTGAAGGACAAACCTACGGCTATAACGAGTTGCCCACGGAGTTGCTTCCGAAAGTTGGCAGAATGCTGGGAAAGCTTCTTCAGGTTTTGAAAGACTATTCGCTACCTTTTGGAATGTCTGAACCATGGCTATCGTCGATTTCTGCAGACAGTGTAATTGCAAAGTACGATGAGTTGATTCAAATCGCGGAAAGCAAAGCGGATAATAAAAATAAAATGCAGATTATGGACGATTTGCAATACAAAAAGCAATTAGCGGTTCGTTGTGAAGAATATAAGAAGTATTATAACGGGATTACCTACTGTGCAACTCACGGGGATTTCCAAGGCTGTCAGTTGATTTGGGAGCGGGATGAAATCAAGGCAGTAATTGATTTTTCTGCTGCTTCTTGTTTGCCGGTTACATGGGAGATTATGCGGTCCTTTGTACAATCTTCGAGTCTCTGCAGAACAACCGCAGCCATAGATATTGCGGCGCTTTGTGATTATGTGCGAGAATATATGCGCTTCTCTCCTCTTACGAAAAATGACATGATTGCTATGCCTTATGTTTATTTGTTCCAGCTTGCGCAAAGCAGGTATGGTTATCCGCAGTATTTGAATTCCGATTCCGAGGACAGAGAGGGCTTGCTGCGATTTGCCTTTTGGCGCACACAGATGTGTAGGGAAGTAGAGAAACATGCAAAGGTGATTTCGGAGGAGTTGGTAAAACTATTGTAGTACTCCCTTGACTCTCCCCTTAACTGTAATGTTATAACCAAGCTGTAAAGCAAAACAGCGCTGTTTCGCAAAGAAAATTTGAAAGAAATCTGCCCTCATTTGCGCACAAAAAGACAGGATTTTTCCTTCTTGTGCGTATAGAATAACAACCAAGGAGGATGAAGCTATGGAATGGATACAATCGATTAACAAGGCAATAGATTACATGGAAACGCATCTGACGGAAGATATTCATTGCGAGGATGTGGCGGGGCATGTACATATATCCGTGTTCCATTTCCAGAGAACCTTTACTCTTTTTACCGGGATGTCGGTGGGAGAATATCTCAGGAAAAGAAGGTTATCGTTGGCCGGGGAAGAATTGACCAGGCAGGACACAAAGGTAATTGACGTTGCGTTAAAGTACGGCTATGATTCGCCGGAAAGCTTTACAAAAGCATTTACCCGATTCCACGGTATCACGCCCAGTCAGGTGAAAAAGGGAAAAGAGCTGAAATCCTTCAATAAACTTGTTGTTAAGATAACAGTGGA
>JAZNKK010000001.1:0-27788 GCA_045578545.1 Lachnospiraceae bacterium | reverse complement strand
AAAGAAAAGAAAGCAAAGAAGAAGGTTTGGCCCTTGCTGTTGGTGTTGGTTGGCGTTGCGGCAATTGCGGTTATTGTTGCATTTGCCCTTGGTCTGTTTGAAAAGAAAACAATCCGCGTCGAAGATACCTCCGTTACGGTTGTGGTTGGCGAAGAATATTCCGTCAGTGTTTTGAACTACAAGGATATTGGTAAGCCGGAACTGACTTGGACCGTAGAGGATGATAGTATTGCGGAGGTAGAATTCAGCCGCGGAAGTGCAACGATAATCGGATTGAAAGAGGGTACGACGGATATTGTTGTTTCCGGTCCTTGGTGTAAAGAACGGACGATTCATGTGACTGTGGTGTTATTTGAACTGGAAGGTGCGTCCTTTGAATCGTTTATTTATGAATACTATTTTTTAGAAGACGGAACCTATTATATATTCTCGAAGACGCTTATGGATCATTATACGGGAGAGTATTCCATGGAAGAATATGAAAAAGAGGATGTTGTAGATTTAGGTTTAGAATTTTTGAACGAAGAAGATGTGTCAGAGATGCTGGATCGGGTTGAGGATGGAGTATTTTTCATCATTGAGTTGGATGGTGTGAATTACTATAACGGGTATGCGTTTAAAGTATATGGTTATCAAACAATGTGTATTTGTACCAATGGGGAAGATACGTATACCTGTTCTTCGTTTTCTTACTACAAGGCAGAAACTTCAGAAATTCCTATGGAAGATGAAGATGATCTGGAAGAAAGGGTGTATGGAACAAACTGATGATTCTCGGGTAGAGGAAACGAAGATACAGAGACTGCTTAAGAATAACAAGGTCAAGGACAAGGATACGGGGAAGGAAGCGTTGCGACTTTCCCCGCATTTTCTTTTCCGGGACTTTGCTTCGGGTGTTTTAAAAAGAAGTGTTTTGCATAAACTTTTGACTTTTTTAATTATATGGTTTATAATACCTATGTAATTTTGTGGAATTATGAGATTTCACCATATTTGTTAACGAGGTGCGTTATGGATAAGTACGCAGTAATGGGCGGAACTCCTCTGCAGGGTGAAGTAGAAATAGGTGGCGCAAAAAATGCGGCATTGGCTATTTTAGCAGCAGCTGTGATGACCGACGAACCGGTGGTAATTGAAAATGTTCCGGATGTACGTGATACCAACGTTTTGCTGAAAGCAATGGAAAATATTGGTGTTATTATTGACCGTTCGGAAAGACACACCGTAAAAATGAACAGTTCACAAATCAGTGATTGTATTATAGATGATGAATATATGAAGAAGATTCGTGCTTCTTACTACATGATCGGGGCGCTTCTGGGTAAGTATAAGAAGGCGGAAGTACCTCTTCCCGGCGGATGTAATATCGGAATTCGTGCTATTGACCAGCATATTAAAGGCTTTAAAGCATTAGGTGCGCAGGTCAGAATTGAACGGGGAAGTATTATTGCAGAAGCAAACGAACTCCGCGGAAGTCATATTTTCATGGATAAGGTATCTGTTGGCGCTACCATCAATATTATGATGGCGGCAACTATGGCAACCGGAAAAACAATTATTGAAAACGTAGCAAAAGAGCCCCATGTGGTTGATTTGGCAAACTTTTTGAATAGTATGGGCGCAAATATCAAAGGTGCGGGAACCGACGTTATCCGTATCAAGGGTGTGGAACGTTTGCATCGTACGGAATATACTATTATTCCGGACCAGATAGAAGCAGGAACCTTTATGGTAGCAGCGGCAGCAAGTCGGGGAAATATTTTGGTAAAAAATGTAATTCCCAAGCATCTGGAATGTATCACCGCTAAACTGCAGGAAATTGGTTGCAAGATTGAAGAATACGATGATGCGGTGCGTGTAATTGCGGATGGAAACATATGCAGTACCCAGATTAAGACATTACCGTATCCGGGATTCCCTACCGATATGCAACCGCAGATGACGGTGGCTCTGGGGTTGGCCCAGGGAACCAGCATTGTAACGGAAGGAATTTTCGACAATCGTTTCAAATACGTAGATGAGCTGATGCGAATGGGAGCTTCCATCAAGGTGGAAGGGAATACGGCGATTATCAGCGGTGTGGAAAAATACACCGGTGCCAGAATTACAGCGCCGGACCTTCGTGCAGGTGCAGCTCTTGTGATTGCGGCTATGGTTGCAGAAGGTGAAACCGTGATTGAAGATATTAAGTACATTGAGCGTGGCTACGAAGATTTTGACAAGAAGTTGCAGGGCTTGGGAGCGAGAATTCAGAAGATTTCTTCTGACAGGGAATTAAAGAAGTTTCGTTTTCAAATCGCACAGTAACGAATTCATATGGAAACATAAGAAACCCTCAGGATAAATAACCTGAGGGTTTTTGGTTTTTAAAAGTTATAGGACAAAACCACTGAATGAAAACTGCCGGAACCATTGTAAATACGATATTTACAGGATGAAAGGTTTGTATCCGTTTCTATAATATCTTAATGATTCGCAGTTCCGGGTGTTTGGATAATTCCAAAAAGCTTTGATCTGCCAATTGGATCATGGGGCGGGAAAGCTTTTGCTTATCAATCCAACGGATGGTACCGATTTTTCCGTTGGAAAGCATAACCCGGTTGTCGATATAGGTGTTGATAACATTTTCAAGGAAAGTCATAATATAAACAATATCGTACTTTTCCAGGCCTTCTTTTTCGAACAACTCGATTACGGTGAAGGGACATAAAGCACCGCGGTAAACTCGTTCGGAAGTCATGGCATCATAGACATCGGCAATGGCTACCATTTTGGCATAATTGTCGATTTTTTCGGTCTTTAATCCGAAGGGATATCCGGAACCGTCACACTTTTCATGATGCATCAGTGCAGCATTTTTGATGTGTTCGCTGATGTTTTGATGCTGAAGTGCTTTGTAGCCTTCGATGGGGTGATTCTTAATTTTGCGAAATTCTTCATCGGTTAGACGTCCCGGTTTTTTGATAATGGAATCGTCGATTTTTAATTTGCCGATATCGTGGAGCATTCCACAGGCAGTGGCTAATTTGACCTCGTCTTCGGAAAAACCAATCCATTCGGCAAACACGTTACAAATCAAGGCTACGTTCATACTGTGGGCAAAGGTTAAGTCATCAAACTGTCTCATGTTATGAAGCATATCAAAAACGCCAAAGGAGCTTTGGTGCCCGCCCAAAAGCTTCATGGTGGGTTCTAACATGCTATCTACGTCAATGGGCGAATTTTTTTCTACAATCTCATTGACCATTCCCTTTAAATCAGAAACGTTGGTCTCAAAATCCTGTTTGAATTTTTTGAATTCTTCGCTGGCCTGTACTTTTTCAAAGTGGGAAGGCTCCTCCTGCTGTTCCACGGTAAGATTGGGGGCAGGAACATCCTCCAGCATAGAAATATCCAGTCCCTCTAACGCAGAAAGAAGGGCATCCTTCGTGTTGCCCATTAAAATGTTGTCCGAAGGCGGAACCGCTTTCTCTGCCTCAGACACATTGTCATTTATTTCTAATTCCTCCGGAACTTCTTCTACTTCGATTCCGGGAGGGTCTTCGATGTATAAAGTTTTGATACCGTACATTTCCAGTCGCCGGATGGCTTTGTCAGTTAGTGACAGTCCCCTAGGGACAATCAGCTGGTTGTTGTCGCCGATGTAATCTCTGGCCACCACCATTCCGGGAACGAGGATATCCGTTCTGACATGTTTCATAGTTTGACACCTTTTTTTCTAGATTAAAAGTATTATATTATAGGCATAAAAACCTTGTCAAATATTTACAGAACCTTTTTTTGCAGGAGTGTTGACAAACCATAGGGAATAGTGTATTGTTGCTTTAGAAAAAAATACAAATTTCTCTTATTCAGAGTGGCGGAGGTACATAGGACCTGTGAAACCACGGCAACCCCTTACAAAGGAAGGTGCCTACCTGAGCGAGAGCGGCTTTGTGGACGATCTCGAACGATAAGAGGATCATAAGAGATTTTGTGTGGTCCGCTTATAATGGCGGATTTTTTGTTTGGAAAAATCTCCGGATTTTTCCGAAAGCTTCAATAAAATATCTATTGTATTTAGGAGGAACGTAAGATGGAAAAATTATTATTTACTTCAGAGTCCGTAACCGAAGGTCATCCCGACAAAATCTGCGATAACATTTCTGACGCAGTGTTGGATGCCATGATGGCGCAGGATCCCATGAGCCGTGTGGCATGTGAAACAGCAATTACCACAGGCCTTGTCCTGGTTATGGGGGAAATTACCACCAAAGCACAGGTGGATATTCAGAAAATCGTAAGAGAGACCATTGCGGAAATCGGTTATGATGATTCTGCAAAGGGCTTTGATGCCAACACCTGCGGTGTTATCGTTGCACTGGACAAGCAGTCGGCGGACATTGCCATGGGCGTGGATAAAGCATTGGAAGCAAAAGAAAACAAAATGACCGATGAGGAAATCGAAGCCATCGGTGCAGGGGACCAGGGTATGATGTTTGGTTACGCTTCCAACGAAACTGAGGAATATATGCCTTACCCGATTTCCTTGGCTCACAAGCTGACAAGACAGCTGACCAAGGTTCGTAAGGACGGAACTCTTCCTTACCTTCGCGCAGACGGTAAGAGTCAGGTGTCCGTAGAATATGATGAAAACGGAGTTCCGAAGCGTCTGGAGGCAGTGGTACTTTCTACCCAGCATGCCGCAGAAGTGAGCCAGGAGCAGATTCACGAGGATATTAAAAAATACGTATTTGACCCCATTCTTCCCAAGGAGATGCTGGATGAAAATACCAAATACTTTATCAACCCCACCGGACGTTTCGTTATCGGCGGACCTAACGGCGATTCCGGTCTTACCGGCCGTAAAATCATCGTTGATACCTACGGCGGATACGCAAGACACGGCGGCGGAGCATTCTCCGGAAAGGATTGCACCAAGGTGGACCGTTCTGCAGCTTATGCAGCAAGATATGTGGCAAAGAATATCGTGGCAGCAGGTCTTGCAGACAAGTGTGAAATTCAGCTTTCCTATGCCATCGGTGTGGCACAGCCTACTTCCGTTATGGTAGATACCTTTGGCACCGGTAAGGTAGAAAATACCAAGCTTGTGGAAATTGTACGTGAGAACTTTGATTTAAGACCCGCAGGAATCATTAAAATGCTGGATCTTAGACGTCCCATTTACAAGCAGACCGCAGCCTACGGACATTTCGGAAGAAATGATTTAAATCTTCCCTGGGAAAAGACAGACAAGGTTGAAACATTGAAAAAATATCTGTAAAATAGAAGCAAGGACGTTTGCATTTTACAGAGTTACAGGATGAGAATAATCTCCGTGATAAATGGAATGACAACGATTTATCACGGGGATTTTTGTTTTCTTAACCGAACCGGTTTTATTCGAAAGAAGACAAATCCTAAGTAGGAAAGAAGGGAATAGATATGTCATTTGTACATCTTCATGTTCATACGGAATACAGCCTTTTGGACGGTTCCAATAAAATAAAAGAATATGTGAAATGTGTGAAAGAACTGGGGATGCCGGCGGCTGCGATTACTGACCATGGCGTTATGTACGGTGTCATCGATTTTTATGAGGAGGCACTGGCACAGGGGATTAAGCCCATTATCGGTTGTGAAGTCTATGTGGCACCGGGCTCCAGATTTGATAAGGAAGTAACCGGTGGGGAAGAAAGATATCACCATCTGGTGCTTCTTGCGGAGAACAATGTTGGTTATGCCAATCTTGTAAAAATTGTTTCCAGAGGTTTTACGGAAGGCTATTACTATCGTCCCCGAGTGGATATGGAAGTACTGCAGCAGTATCACGAAGGGATTATTGCGCTTTCTGCCTGTCTTGCGGGAGAAGTACCGAGATTCATTCAAAAAGGAATGTTGGAAGAAGCCAAGGAATGTGCTTTAAAATACCAGGCATGCTTTGGGAAAGGCAATTACTTTTTGGAACTTCAAGACCATGGTATTGATATGCAGACCACAGTGAATATGGAACTTTTAAAGATGAGTAAGGAATTGGATATTCCGCTGGTGGCCACCAATGACGTGCATTACACCTATGCCGGAGATGCGGATTCCCATGATGTTCTCCTTTGTCTGCAGACCGGTAAAAAACTGGCGGACGAAGACCGCATGCGCTACGAAGGCGGACAGTATTATGTCAAAAGCGAAGAGGAAATGCGGAATCTGTTTCCCTATGCCCTGCAGGCGTTGGAAAACACGGCAAAAATTGCGGAGCGATGCAATGTAACCATTACGTTTGGTGAGACCAAACTTCCCCGGTATGACGTACCGGAAGGCTATGATGCTTGGACTTATTTAAACAAACTTTGTGAGGACGGATTAAAGGAACGGTATCCGGAGAATTACGAATCTTTGCGAGAGAGACTGTATTATGAATTAGACACCATCAAAACCATGGGGTTTGTGGATTATTTCCTGATTGTGTGGGACTTTATTAACTATGCAAAGCAGAATGATATTATGGTAGGCCCCGGACGAGGAAGCGCAGCGGGAAGTATCGTGGCTTATACTTTGAAAATCACGGATATTGACCCGATAAAATACAACTTATTGTTTGAACGATTTTTAAATCCGGAACGTGTATCCATGCCGGATATCGATATTGACTTTTGTTTTGAACGAAGACAGGAAGTGATTGATTATGTAGGGCGTAAATACGGCGCGGATAAGGTGGTTCAGATTGTTACCTTTGGTACGATGCTTGCCAAAGGTGTTATCCGGGACGTGGGACGTGTTATGGATTTGCCTTATGCCCAGGTGGATTCCATTGCCAAGATGATTCCGGCGGAATTAGGAATTACCATTACCAAAGCATTGGAAATGAATCCGGAGCTACGGGTGCTTTATGAAAGCGATGAAGAGGTTCATTCTCTCATAGACATGAGTATGCGCTTGGAAGGACTTCCCAGACATACGTCCATGCATGCGGCAGGAGTCGTCATTTGTCAGAAGGCAGCAGATGAATTTGTGCCTTTAAGCCGCGGAAGCGATGGTTCGATTACCACGCAGTTTACGATGGTAACCTTGGAACGTTTGGGACTTTTGAAGATGGACTTTTTGGGCCTTCGTACCTTGACGGTAATTCAGAATGCGGTGAAAAACATTGAAAAAACCAATGGAATGATGCTGCAGATGGATAAAATTGATTACAATGACGAGAAGGTTTTGGCATCCCTTGGTACCGGAAAAACGGACGGCGTGTTCCAGTTAGAAAGCGGCGGTATGAAGAGTTTCATGAAGGAATTGAAACCACAGAACATAGAAGACGTGATTGCCGGCATTTCTTTGTATCGACCGGGCCCCATGGATTTTATCCCCAAATACATTGCAGGAAAAAACGATGCAGGGAATATTACTTATGCCTGCAAAGAGCTGGAGCCGATTTTGGCACCGACTTACGGTTGTATTGTTTATCAGGAACAGGTTATGCAAATCGTTCGGGACCTTGGCGGCTATACCATGGGTCGAAGCGATAATGTAAGACGTGCCATGAGTAAGAAAAAACTTTCCGTTATGGAAAAGGAAAAAGAAATTTTTATTCACGGAAACGAAGAGGAAGTGGCAACTGCCTTGGCAGAAGGTGTGCCTTTTGAAAAGTTGCCGACGCAGGTGCCGGGATGTGTTAATAACGGTATCGATGCAGACGTGGCTTCCGGCATTTATGATACCATGATGGATTTTGCGAAATATGCCTTTAATAAATCCCATGCAGCATGCTATGCCGTGGTATCTTATCAAACTGCATTTTTGAAATACTATTATCCCAAAGAATATATGGCGGCTCTTATGACTTCGGTGATGGACAATCCCGGGAAAGTATCGGAATATATTTTATCTACCCGGAATATGGGCATTGCTATTTTGCCGCCGGACATCAATGAAGGAGATGTAGGATTTGCGGTTTCGGAAAACGGAATTCGTTATGCCCTCACTGCCATTAAAGGTGTGGGAAGAAATATCATTGAAGCCATTGTACGGGAGCGGGAGGCAAGAGGCCCCTATAAAAATCTCAGAGATTTTATTGTGCGTACGGCGGAATTTGATGTGAATAAGCGTGCGGTGGAAAATTTCATTAAGGCAGGAGCCTTTGACAGTCTTGGTGGTACCCGTAAGCAGCTGATGAGTATTTACGTGCAGGTGATGGAGTCGACCCACAGTGACAGGAAAAGCAACATGGCCGGACAGATGACGCTGTTTGATTTTGCGGACGATTCGGAGAAGGAAAGTCTGGAAATTGCTTTGCCCAAGGGAATGGGAGAATACAACCAGGAAATGCTTCTGGCATTTGAAAAGGAAGTGCTGGGGGTTTATGTCAGCGGACATCCCCTTTTGGCCTATGCCACGCTTTGGAATAAGCAGATTACCAATACCACGGCGGATTTTTATATGGATGAGGAGACCGGGGAGACTAAGGTGAAGGACGGTGCCAAGGTATCTATTGGTGGTTTGATTACTGAGAAAAAAGAGAAATTTACCAAAAAGAATGAGGCTATGGCGTTTTTGACGCTGGAAGATTTGGTGGGGACCATGGAGGTCATTGTATTTCCCAAAACTTACCGCCAGCACGGGAAAAAACTGGTGCCGGATACCAAAGTAAAATTGGTGGGCCGGGTGACCGTGGAAGAAGAAAAGGACGGAAAACTTATCTGCGAAGATGTGATTTTGTTTGAAGATATTCCGAGGGCTTTGTGGCTGCAGTTTGCATCGGAGGCGGATTTTGCGGAAAAAGAAAAAGCCGTGATGGATGTGCTTGCACCTTCCGACGGCAAGGATACCGTGAAGATTTATATCACCGAAACCAAGCAGGTGCGGACATTACCGCCCAATCAGACGGTGCACGCGAATGTGAATTTGCTGGCCGCGCTGAAAGAGATTATCGGGGAAGAGAATATACGATTGGTGTAAAAAGTGAAAGAGAAAAGACATCGGTTCGGAAGAATCGGTGTCTTTTTTGTTTTAATCATTATTGCGAAAACAGTCTGCGGTTTGCTTTAAGCATTTAATTTGTTTTTCTGTAAGTCCGTCTAAAGGCAAGGTGTCTTTGCCGGTGGTTTCAATGCCCAGAAGATAATCCACGGAGGTTTTGTAATGGGTGGCAAGCTTTACAATCATTGGTAAGGATGGGAGCCGTTCGCCGCTTTCGTACAAACCGATGGTGCTAACCGATACTCCGATTAAATCTGCAATCTGTTTTCGGCTTAACTGATTTTTGACACGCAAAGTCTTTAATTTATTTCCCAAATCCGCGAACATACCGGCCCTCCTTGCATTTACTGCCTATCAATCATTTATATCATTACTATTTTGCTCACTAGGTTAGTTTATATTATTGCGTGCTACAATAGGTTGCAAACAACAACTGAAAGTGCTAAAATGCAACTAAAAGGAGTGAATTCCGACAAAGGGTAGGGGAACGTGACCAAATCAATTCGTGTAGAGAAGGAAAAAGATTATAATTTGCTCCGGGAAGAAAGAAGCAGGGAGAAGAATAAGGATGAAGGATGAAGCGAAAAGAAAAGAGGCAAAATTTAGTAAGAATATGGCAAGGCTGATTTGCGTGGCGGTAATGATTTTAACCATGGGAATGATGGTTGGCTGCGGAAAGGGAGAAGAGTCTGAATCGGATAATACAGCCTCTGAGACCTCTGAGGCTATAGAGGAAGTCGAAGAAGAAAATACAAGCGAAGCAGTAGAAAATGCGGAAACTTTGGAACCGACAGAGACGGGTGAGGCGATTGAAGAAACGGAAGAACAGGATACTCCGGCTGGAAGCGACACGCCTCAAAATATTGAAGAGTGGGTGGCTACATTGGATCCTGAAGAGAATAAAGTTTCAATTTGGAATGAAAATTTAAGGGAAGGAACTTTATTAGTAGAAGGGCAAGATTATGTAATAAGAGAGGGCGATTTAATTGTGCTTTTAAGGGGTACAAATACTTTTACAGTTACCGATTTCTTGCTCCCTACAACAGGTGGTTGTCCTGAGTATGCGCTTTTGGTTTTTTCAGAAGAAATGCAAGGATCAAGAGAGGCAAATATAACTATTGATTCTGATCCGAGTTATAGCATTAGTTTTAGGGCTATGACGGAAGAGTATGCAGCGGATAATAATATAGAAGTAACAGAAGAACCTACCAATATAACAGAAACAGAATTATCTGAGGGTGAACAATGGGTTATGTCCTTGAACTACGAAGAACCTAAACTGGTTTTCTGGAATGATGAACTTGGGACACAAACTGTTGTTGAAGAAGGCGAAAGCTATCAAATGAGCGACGGTGATGTAATGGCAGTATATTTACCGGAAGGTTGTTACATAGGTTCTGCAGTTATAAACTATGAACCTATGGGTTTGGAAAATAAAGACGGCTATTCTTTAATTGATTATTCAACCTTGGCACAAAATATCACTGTTGAATTACAATTAGTAGAAGTATTAGAAAATGCAGATATGATTTTCCCTACTTATATTATTACAACACCATAAGAGAAAGGAAAGGCTTATGAAAAAACAAATCGGACAAGAAATTAACAACCTTATTTCATTTTTGTTGATTACAGTTGTTTTAACTATGGGAGTGATGGTTGGATGTGGCAAGGAAGTAAAAACACCTGATTCCGAAAACGACATAACAGAGATTGTAGATGTAACTGAAGATACAGAAGAACCAGAATCTGAAGATGCAGAAGACCCGGTTGAAGTAGTAGAACCAGAGGTTGAGGATACAGAAGAACCTGAAGAATCATTGGACTATATCGTAAGAGAAGACGGAAGAATTCAACCGGCAGTACATTATGCGACAATAATGGAATTTGAAGAATTTGTTGGTTCGCTAGAATTAGAGGAAGCGGTTGTAATTCTATATAGCGAAGAAGAAAATGCCATAATTTATAATGGAGAATCTTTTGAAGTGGAGGAAGGAGAAATTTTAGAATTATATTTGCCTAGAGAAGAAAAGAGTTATAGTAACGTTGGCGTTAGTCTGATTGAAATTTCTGATGCCGAGGGTATATATGGCATAATTTTCAATGAAGAAAATGGTTCACGGGATTTTTCTATTCAATTAGAATATGCGGATGGTACGACGGAAGAGTTTAGTGCGAATCTCATAATAAATTAAATAAAAAAAGAGGTTTAGTGAAGGCTGTATAGTTAAAAATGGATGGAAGAAGGTGGATGTAATTGTAATGATGATAATTATAACAACATAAGTATTGCTGTAAGAGTGACAGTCGGAATAAGGAGGAAGTAACTATGGAAAACAAAAAAACAAATCGGAGCAAGGCGTTAACAATGTTACTTTTGCTGGTCACACTTGTTGTAACTATGGGAGTAATGATTGGATGCAATAAAGAAGAAAACACACCTGATTCTGAAAACGATACAACTGAGGTTGTAGAAGTTACTGAAGATGCAGAAGAACCTGAATATGAAGAAGTGGAAGACCCGGTTGAAGTAGAAGAACCTGAAATTGAGGAAGTAGAAACAGAAGACCCTGAAGTAGTAACCCCCGAAACTGAAGAAGTTAATGAAACTGACAGAGTACAACCGGAAGTATTTTATAGTACTTATTCAGAATTTACAGATTTCGTTAATTCTTTAGAGTTGGAAGAATTAGTTGCATTATATTATAATGAAGAAAGTCAAAAAAACATTATAGTATACAATGGGGATGAATTTATAATGGAAGATGATTTTATACTTTTTGATATTAATTCTACTAAAGAAATTTCTGAAGTTATTACTAATATTGAAGTAATGGAATTAATACAAGGTTTTTATGTGTGTTCATTTTTAGTAGATCCTTCCCAAGAACAAGATTTAACGATTACATTCACATATACCGATGGAACTGAAGAAGAATTCAATATGCATCTTATTCCGGAATGACTTTACAAAAGTTAAGATCCGTGAAAAGAGATCCTATCGGAAAAGAACCTTGTATTATTTGAGAGTATGATTCTCAATAGTACAAGGTTTTTTGATGAATATGAGTGTTGCTGTTAGCTGTGGACAAACAAGACGGGAGAATTGTTTCGAAAAGAAAAGCAAATTGAGTTGACATTATATTAGGAGTATATTATTCTAACCCTACGTCATTCCTTTCTGCGGAAAGGACAAATCTAATGAACAAATCTGATAATCTTGACGAAAAAACAGCGGAAACGATGAAACCGCAAATTTCTAATCAAAGTTTCACGCGACAATCACGTAATTATACTTACAAACACTCCTATAACCGCTCGCTGGAAGAGCTAAACCTCATGGATTCCTTTCTCTTTGAAGCATCTACGGAGGACAGCGAAGATGCCAAGAAAATCGCAAAAGTCATCATTGAAAGAGTAACCGGAATTCCGGTAAAAAATCTGACGGTGGAAACCCAGAAAGAACTAAAAGGAATTTTTCGTAACAACCGTGGGATTCGCATGGACATCTATACGAAGGAAACGGAAGGAGATTCTGTGCTTCGGATTTATGACATTGAGCCGAATAACTACGTGGAGGAAGAACTTCCCGGGCGAAGCCGGTTCTATCAATCCATGATTGATACCAAGCTCTTAGCCACGGGAGACCGCTACGAAAAACTGCCGGAACTAATGATGATATGGATTCTTCCCTACGACCCCTTTGGCATGAACCGGATGATTTATACTGTGAAAAATATGGTGGTAGAGAATCCGGGGATGGTATATAATGATGGTGTGGAAAAACTGTTTTTGTACACCCGGGGCACCGAAGGCGGAAGTGCGAAACTAAAGGAGCTTCTTCACTATCTGGAGGAGACCAAGCCGGAGAATGCGGTGGACGAGGAACTTCGGGAAGTGCAGGACATTGTAGGTAAGGTAAAGCACAGGAAAGAGGTAGGAGCGCATTATATGACACTGCAGGAAATCATTGATAATGAAAAAAAGTATAGCTATGAGGATGGTCTGAAGCAAGGTCTGGAGAACAGCATCCGCATGCTAAAAAAACTGAATGTTCCTGAAACGGATGCATATGGCTCTTTGATGGAACAGTTCTCTCTTACCGAGGAAGAGGCGGAAGAGTACATGAAACGATTCTGGTAAAAGTGTTTTTGAAAGAATAAGACTCTGTCTAAAACGAAACTACGAAATACAAATCTAAAAATCTATGGTTAGCAGAAGGAATGACGTAATTGCTTTTCTTTCTTAAGTAAAAAATCTTAAGGGATAAAATGATTGAAATAATAAAGGAAATGCTATAAAATAGGAAAGTGATTTTTGCGAGGATTTAACAAGAAGGAGGAGTTATCCTATGGCGCAAACGAATAAAGAAATTAAGACCATCGGCGTATTGACCAGCGGCGGGGATTCCCCGGGAATGAATGCGGCTATCCGTGCGGTAGTGCGTAAGGCATTGGCCAATGGGATGAAAGTAAAAGGAATTAAGAAGGGCTATCAGGGCCTTTTGGATGAAGAAATCATCGATATGGAGAGAAAGTCTGTGTCTGAAACCATCGGAAAAGGAGGTACCATTCTTGGTACGGCTCGTTGTATGGAATTTAAGACGGAAGAGGGCGTAAAGAAAGGCGCAGAGATTTGTCGTAAGCATGGCATTGACGGAATCGTTGTTATTGGCGGCGATGGCTCTTATCGCGGTGCGCAGAAATTGTCCCATGAAGGAATCAATACCATCGGACTTCCGGGAACCATCGATTTGGATATTGCCTGCACAGAGTACACCATTGGTTTTGATACGGCAATTAATACGGCGATGGAAGCCATTGATAAGGTAAGGGATACGTCTTCCTCCCATGAGCGTTGCAGTATTATTGAAGTTATGGGCAGAAATGCCGGATATATCGCACTTTGGTGCGGCGTGGCAAACGGCGCGGAGGATATTTTGCTTCCGGAAAAATATGATTACAATGAACAGAGTATCATCAATCATATTATTGAAAACCGTAAGCTCGGCAAAAAGCATCATATCATTATCAATGCGGAAGGAATCGGGCATTCCACTTCCATGGCAAGACGAATTGAGGCGGCAACCGGTATGGAAACCAGAGCTACGATTTTGGGATACATGCAAAGGGGCGGTTCTCCTTCTTGTAAAGACCGTTACTATGCCTCCATCATGGGCGCTATGGCAGCGGACCTTTTAAAGGAAGGCAAGACCAATCGCGTGGTAGCATACAAAAACGGTGCTTTTGTGGACTATGACATTGACGAAGCATTGGCAATGGAAAAAGCAATTCCGGAATACGAGTATGAGGTGAGCAAGATTCTGTAATTGACATATTGCAATCTTCAGAAAAACAAATAAAAAATGAAAAATAAATACGAGAGGATGAGGGCATGATTACTTCTCTTACCAATCCGAAAGTAAAGCAGTTGATTCAACTGAGGAACCGAAGCAGAGCCCGCAGAGAGGCGGATGTTTTTGTTGTGGAAGGAATCCGTATGTTTCAGGAAATTCCGGTGGAGAAGGTGAAAGAAGTTTATGTGACCGAGTCATTTCTAAAGAAGTATAAGCAGGAGGAAAAGTTGAAACAGCTTCGCTACGAGGTGGTGTCTGAGGAGGTCTTTGCCAAGATGTCGGACACCATGACTCCCCAGGGCGTGTTTTGCGTGGTCTCCTGCTTTCATTATACCCTCCGGGAGGTGCTGGGCGGGGAGAATCCGCTGGTGCTGGCGTTGGAGGATATTCAAGATCCCGGGAACCTGGGTACGATGCTTCGGACGGCGGAAGGAGCCGGCGTGACCGGTATCGTTATGAGCAAAGGCTGCGTGGATATTTATAATCCGAAAGTCATCCGTTCCACCATGGGTTCCGTTTATCGGATGCCGTTTTATGTGGCGGAGGATTTGGGAGATACGCTGGAAGATATGAAGAAACAGGGATTTTCTGTTTACGGCGCGGCCCTTGGAGACAATACGGAATATACGGAAGTATCTTATGCCGGAAAATCCGCAATCTTAATCGGAAATGAAGGAAACGGATTAAAGGATGAGACACTGACAAAAGTAACAAAAACGGTGTTGATTCCCATGGCAGGTCAGGTGGAGTCGTTAAATGCATCTATCAGCGCGGCGGTTCTAATGTATGAAGCATCGCGGCAACGGAGAGGTAAACAAAGCGGCAAATAACAACAAAGAAACGAAAAAACAGATAAGAGATAAAAATAAAAGACAAAAATAAGAAACAAAAATAAGAAGCAAAAACAAGAAGTAAAAATAAGAAATAAAAATAAGAAACCGTATAAAAAATAGAGAAAGAACGGATAGAAAAACGAATAAAAAAACGGAGGAATGGTATGAAAATTGGATTTATCGGCTTGGGAAATATGGCAGGCGCCATTATCGGCGGACTGATTAAGAAAGGTGAATTTGCAGCGGCTGACATCTGCGGCGCAGATGTTAATGCAGCGATGGCGGCAAAGCGGAAGGAAGAGTTTGGAATAACGATTCTTGCAGACAACAATGCCTTGGTAAAAAGCGTAGATATCGTTGTGCTGGCAGTGAAACCGCAGTTTGCAGGGGATGTAATCGCGGGGATAAAAGAAGATGCAGATGAGAAACTGTTCATTTCCATTGTTGCGGGAAAAACATTGGCATGGTACGAAGAACAGTTCGGAAAGAAAGTAAAGGTGGTACGTTGCATGCCCAATACCGCAGCACTGGTATCGGAAGCGATGACTGCCGTGACACCGGCAGATACGGTAAGTAAGGAAGAGACGGATACGGCGCTTCGTGTTTTGGAAAGTTTTGGAAAAGCCAGCGTGGTGCCGGAACACCTTATGGATGCGGTAGTAGGGGTTAGCGGAAGTGCACCGGCGTATGTATTTATGTTTTTGGAAGCTATGGCTGATGCGGCCGTGGCTATGGGGATGCCGAGAAATCAGGCGTATGAATTTGCCGGTCAGGCAGTTCTTGGCAGCGCGAAGCTGATGTTAGAGACCGGAAAGCATCCCGGCGAGTTAAAAGATATGGTATGTTCCCCGGCCGGAACCACCATTGAAGCAGTGAAGGTTTTGGAAGAGAAGAATTTCCGGGGAGCTGTTATGGATGCGGTAATTGCGGCTGCGGAAAAATCCGGAAAATTATAAAAAACCGGAAAAAAGGTTGGTTTTTCGATAAAAATTTGACAAAAGAGTTTCTCTTTGCTAATATGATAGCACCTAAAGAATGTAATATTTTTGTAATATCTGTTAACATAAAGTAAATAATTATGTAATCAGGAGTGCAAAAAAATAAACAGGAGGGTGTTATGAAAGCAAAGTCTATAAAGCAGGCTGCAGTACTTTGTGTGGTAATTTTAGCAGCACTTGCTTGTACAGAAACTATGCTGGGGATGACAATTAGGGGATATGCTGAAGAGTCCGTAAGTAGTGAGGATATTCTGGGGCAAGCTTGCGCCGGTGCGGCAGAGGTACTGGAAGATGTAGAACCGACGGAAGAAGAAATAGAAGAAATCCGGGCAGCAAACTGGTGGAAAGCACCGGGAACGCTGGTAATGGCAGATGTGAATGATTCTGTGAATGTACGTTTAGAACCGGATGAGGAATCGGAAAGAGTTGGAAAATTATATAAAGACTGTGGCGGATATATCATTGAATACACAGAAGAATGGACCAAATTACAATCTGGAAATGTAGTTGGTTGGGTGTATAATGAGTATTTGATTTTTGGAAACGAAGCACAGGCACTGGCAGATGAAGTAGGCGGTGAACGAGCTACCATTACAGCGGATTCTCTGCGGGTTAGAGAAGAAGCCTCCACGGATGCCGGAGTTATGGGCATGGTGGAAGAAGGCGACGAGTTTGAAGTTGTGGAAGTCCGGGGAGACTGGATTGTGATAAATTATGAAGGTGGCGACGGTTATATCAGTAGTGAGTACGCCACCACAGAGTATCACATTGACCACGGAGAGACCGTAGAGGAAATTGAAGAACGTGAAGCTGCAGAAGCAGCAGCGGAAAGAGAAGCGGCACGTCATCAGTACTATGGTGTATATGCAGCGCAGGCCTCCGATGTGGAGCTTTTGGGTGCATTGATTCAGTGTGAAGCCGGAAATCAGCCGTACGAAGGTATGGTGGCAGTCGGTGCGGTAGTAATGAACCGAGTAAGAAGCGGTGCGTATCCGGATACGATTTATGGAGTGATTTATGCTTCCGGTCAGTTTACGCCTGCCGGTAGCGGTGCAGTAGACCGTCGATTGGCAAACGGGGTAAATCCTCTTTGTATTCAGGCGGCGCAGGAAGCCATTAACGGTTATTCTAACGTGGGAAATGCTTTGCATTTCAGAAGAGCAGGATATCGGGAAGGTATCGTAATCGGAGCGCATGTATTTTGGTAAGATAAAACAGACCGGAAGTGAAGGGAACTTTACTTCCGGTTTTTTGATACGATTAAGAAGCGAAGGGAAAGGTACAGATTGTGGATTAGCAGTTAAAAATCAGAAGGAACGATATTGAGAATCATAGGAAAAAAGCAACGTTAGAAGCTCTTAAAATCGAAAGGATTCATGTTGCGTGAAAAATGAAAATATAGTATGATTAGGGCGTAGTACAAAAAAGCACAATGAAGTGCAAAAAGTGGAAAGGTGGAATGCAAAGTGACACAAGCGCTGATATGGTTAGTGATTTTTATCGTATCGATTATTATTGAGCTTGCTACGATGGGATTGGCAACCATCTGGTTTGCCGGTGGCGCCTTGATAGCTTTGATTTTTGCAATTTGCGGAACTCCGCTTTGGCTGCAAATCACATTGTTTTTTGTTGTTTCCCTTGTTTTGATTTTCTTTACAAGGCCGATTGCGCTGAAGTATTTTAACAACGGAAGAACAAAGACAAATGCCGACAGTCTGGTAGGAAAAATTGCAATCGTGTCAGAAGAGATTGACAATATCAAAGGTCAGGGTGTGGTAAAAGTAAACGGACTGGAATGGTCCGCGAAAACGGTTTCCGATGAAATGGTGATTCCTGTAGGAAAAAAGGTGATTATCCAGAAAATCGAAGGCGTTAAGCTCATCGTAATACCGGAGAGCGAATAAGCGGTGCTGATAAGAAAACATAGAATGATTCGTGTTGTCGATGATATAATATTAGTGACCGTAGTTGTAAACCAATAATAATACAAAGATAAGAAAGGAAAAGAAAAATGCCCGAAGTAATTTTATTTTTATTGATTGTAGTAATTGCTATTTTAATTTCATGTATCAAGATTGTGCCTCAGGCGCATGCATACGTTGTAGAGCGTTTGGGCGGTTATCAGGCAACTTGGGGAGTTGGTATCCATTTCAAACTTCCTATTGTTGATAAAGTAGCCAAAAGAGTTCTTTTAAAAGAACAGGTTGTAGACTTTGCTCCTCAGCCGGTTATCACAAAAGATAACGTTACCATGAGAATTGACACAGTTGTGTTCTATCAGATTACCGATCCTAAGTTGTTCTGCTATGGTGTAGAAAATCCCATTATGGCGATTGAAAACCTTACAGCAACAACCCTTCGTAACGTAATCGGTGAAATGGAACTTGACCAGACACTTACTTCCCGTGAAGTAATTAACACCAAGATGAGAGCATCTCTTGACGTGGCAACCGATCCTTGGGGTATCAAAGTAAACCGTGTTGAGCTTAAGAATATTATTCCTCCTGCAGCAATTCAGGATGCGATGGAAAAACAGATGAAGGCAGAACGTGAAAGACGAGAAGCAGTAACCAGAGCAGAAGGTGAAAAGAAATCTTCCATCCTTGTAGCAGAAGGTCAGAAAGCATCTGCAATTTTGGAAGCAGAGGCAGAAAAGCAGTCCGCAATCCTTCGTGCAGAAGCGCAGAAAGAAAAGATGATCAGAGAAGCAGAAGGTCAGGCAGAAGCTATCATGAAAGTGCAGCAGGCTACTGCAGACGGTATTCGTATGATTAAAGAAGCCGGTGCAGATGATGCCGTACTTCAGCTTAAGAGTTTGGAAGCACTTGCTAAGGTTGCTGACGGTCAGTCAACCAAGATTATTATTCCTTCCGATTTGCAGGGAATCGCAGGTCTTGCAACTACATTTAAAGAAGTAGTAAGCAAATAAGTTTTTTTTAGGCAAAGAAATACAGAATCGGAGCCACACTTTTCGTGTGGCTCTGTTTTTCCTTTTCTAAGGGACAGCAAATATGAATACATAGCTACAGTGTAGCGGAAAGAGGGTTAAGATGAATTTAAAAGGACGGCATTTTTTGACATTAAAGGATTTTACACCGGAAGAAATCCAGTATTTAATTGATTTGGCAGCAGAGTACAAACGTAAGAAAAAAGAAGGAATTCCGGTGGATACGTTAAAGGGAAAAAATGTTGCCCTGATTTTTGAAAAAACCAGCACCAGAACCAGATGCTCTTTTGAGGTAGCGGCTCATGATTTGGGGATGGGAACGACATACTTAGAACCGGCAAGTTCCCAGATTGGAAAGAAGGAAAGCATTGCCGATACCGCAAGGGTATTGGGAAGTATGTATGAAGGTATTGAATACCGCGGTTTTGAGCAGTCCATCGTAGAGGAACTGGCAAAGTATGCAGGTGTTCCCGTATGGAACGGTCTTACCAATGAATATCATCCGACACAGATGCTTGCGGATTTTCTTACCATTCAGGAAATTTTCGGAGAATTAAAAGGAAAGAAATTAGCATACATGGGAGATGCCAGATATAACATGGGAAACTCTCTTATGATTGCATGTACCAAGATGGGAATGCATTTTGCGGCAGGTGCGCCGAAACGTTACTTCCCGGAGGAGGCTTTGGTAGCACAGTGTGAAGAATATGCAAAAGCTTCCGGCGGTTCCATTCTTCTTACGGAAGATCCCATGGAAGCAGCCAAGGATGCAGACGTAATTTATACCGATGTTTGGGTATCCATGGGTGAGCCGGACAGAGTATGGGAAGAAAGAATTAAAGATTTAACTCCTTACCGTGTGACAAAAGAATTGATGGGAGCAGCAAAGGATACGGCAATTTTCTTGCATTGCCTTCCTGCGTTCCATGATCTTAAGACAAAGATTGGCCGTGATATCAAAGAACGTTACGGATTAAATGAGATGGAAGTAACCAATGAGGTATTTGAAAGTCCTCAGTCCAAGGTATTCCAGGAGGCGGAAAACCGTATGCACACCATTAAAGCAGTTATGGCGGCTACTTTGGGGGCATAACAAAAGAAATAAGCCGGGACGGAGGAGACAATGAAGGCTGATATTTTAAGGATGCTTAGGGAAGAAAAAGACGGAATTGTCCCTAAAAAAATTGAAAAAAAATTCGGTGTATCCACCGGCGCCATTTCTATGGTATTAAAACAATTGCTGGCAGAAGGCTATGATATCGAGAAAGATGAAAATGGAGTATATCACTTAAACAGCTATCCGGAGGTTATTACAGCAGCGGAGCTTATGAGTCGGATGCAGACAAGCTGGGCGGGACGCAAAGTGTATTATCGAAAAGAGACCCTATCGACCAATCTGGATGCATTGGAATTGGCAGAAGAAGGAATGGAGCATGGCTCTTTGGTGGTTGCGCAACATCAGACCGGAGGGAAAGGGCGCAGAGGACGAAGCTGGGATTCTCCCGCAGGGACCAGTATTGCAATGAGCCTTCTTTTAAAGCCGGAAGTGGAAGCCAAGAAAGCTTCTATGATTACCCTTCTTATGGCACTCAGCGTGGCGGATGTTTTGCAAAAACTTACGGAAGTGGACATTAAGATAAAATGGCCCAACGATATTTTAATTAACAAGAAAAAAGTCTGCGGAATTTTAACGGAGATGAACATAAAGGAAGGGTCGGACTATCAGGTTGTGGTAGGGGTCGGCATCAATGTGAATCAAAATGAACTTCCGGAGGAAATTGCGCCGATAGCCACCTCACTTTTGATGGAAAAGGGACAACGCTACGGCAGGGCAGACATTATCGTAGCCATTATGGATTACTTTGAATATTACTATGGTGTTTTTTCGGAAAGCGGGGACTTATCCAATATCGTAGGTTTGTATGACGGTTATTTAATTAATCGAAATGAAAAAGTTAAGGTGCTTGATCCTAAGGGAGAATATACCGGTACGGCACTGGGAATTAATGATTACGGAGAGTTGATTGTACAAAAGGAAGACGGTAAGTTTACCAGAGTATCCTCCGGAGAAGTGTCGGTTCGAGGCATATACGGATATGTAGATTAAGAAACGGATTCAGAAAAGAATTTAACCGCTATGAGTGTGTAGAAGAAAGAATTGTTTTCGGAAAACTTATCAATTATGTTGTCAGGGAGCAAAAAATGAGTGAAGAAAGAAAAGTGCTTTGTGGCGCGAATGCTTATGAGCAAAAATATTATTATAACGAAAAAGAATTTGCCAATTTACCGGAGTCCATAAAAGAGGAGCTACACATCATGTGCGTACTTTTTACGGAGGAAGTGGGTGGTATTTTTACCATCGTGATGGAACCGGACGGTAGTGTTTCTTTGGAAACTCAGGCGGCAGAGGACGATTTTTATTATGATGAGATATCCAGCGGTCTTTTGGTAAATCAAATCAGAGCGAAAAGACAGGAACTTTTAGAGGCGCTTAGTTTGTATTATCGTGTATTCTTTTTGCACGAAAATATAGGGGATTTGGAGGAAAGAAAGTAATGTTACTTGCAATCGACGTAGGAAATACCAATATTACCTTCGGAAGTTTCCGGGGAGAGAAACTGGAATGCACTTTTCGGATGATGACCAAGCAACCTAGAACTTCCGATGAATATGGTATTTTGATATTGGATATGCTTCGTCACCACGGCATGGAGCCGAAGGAGACGGAGGGTGTGATTATCACTTCTGTTGTGCCGAACATCATGCATTCCCTGGTGGGTGGTGTGGAACGTTATCTTGGCAAAACACCGATGATTGTGGGCCCCGGCTTAAAAACCGGAATCAAAATTGTTACGGAAAATCCAAAGCAAATCGGTTCGGACCGTATCGTGGATGCGGTAGGTGCTTATGAAAAGTATGGCGGGCCGGTATTGGTGTTGGACTACGGAACGGCCACTACCTATGATCTGGTTAATGAAAAAGGGGAGTTTATGGCAGGAATTACGGCGCCCGGTATCCGTATCAGTGCGGCTGCGCTTTGGGAAGGAACGGCCAAACTTCCGGAAATCGAAATTGAAAAGCCGGTATCGATTCTTGCACAAAATACCGTGACCAGTATGCAGGCAGGTCTTGTGTATGGTCAAATCGGTCAGACGGAATATATCATCAGTCAGGTGAAAAAAGAGAGCGGATTTGATGACCTGAAAGTGGTTGCCACCGGAGGCCTTGGAAGACTGATGTCAGAGGAATGTCCCGGCATCAATATCTACGACCGGGATTTGACGCTGGAAGGACTTCGCTTCATTTATCAACGAAATATAAGAAAGTAGGTTGCGTTTGGAAAAACGAAACGCAAACAGAGATTCGTCAGTGAAGAAATTAGTAATCGGCGATGTGACGCTGGAAAACAATATGATTTTGGCACTCATGGCAGGAGTAACGGATTTGCCCTTTCGTTTGCTTTGCAAAGAACAGGGAGCGGGTCTGCTTTGCATGGAAATGGTGAGTGCCAAGGCAATTATGTATAACAATAAAAATACGGATGCATTGATGGCGATTGATGAGCGGGAATTGCCGGTATCGCTGCAATTGTTTGGTTCCGAACCGGATATTATCGCAGAGCAGGCAAAGCGGATTGAAGAGAGACCCTTTGCCCTTTTGGACATTAACATGGGATGTCCCGTGCCAAAGGTAGTTAACAACGGGGAGGGAAGTGCCCTTATGAAAAATCCGAGGCTTGCAGCAGAGATTGTTTCTAAGACCGCAAAGGCGATAAAGAAACCGGTAACGGCAAAAATCCGCAAAGGATTTGACGATAACCATGTGAATGCAGTGGAGATGGCCAAGTACTTAGAGGAGGCCGGCGCTGCGGCAATCGCGGTGCATGGGCGTACCAGAGAGCAATATTACGCCGGATGTGCGGACTGGGAGATTATTGCCAGGGTAAAGGAAGCGGTGACGATTCCGGTTATCGGAAATGGTGATATAACCGGCCCCTTGGCGGCGGAGCGAATGATGAAGGAAACCGGTTGTGACGGAATTATGATTGGGCGGGCAGCCCAGGGAAATCCTTGGATTTTTTCACAGATAAAGAAGTATTTGGAGACCGGGGTTTTGGAAGAGTCGCCGGCGCCGGAGGAAATACGGCGGGTAATTTTGCAGCACGCGGCACTGATGCGGGAATGCAAAGGAGATTACACCGGTATCCGTGAGATGCGAAAGCATGTGGCGTGGTATATTTCCGGATATCCCGGAGCCGCCGGGATGCGCAAGCGTGTGTGTGAGATGGAATCGTTTGAGGAATTGGAGAACTTGGTCTGTGATTTCTTTTCGAGATAGGATGTGTTTCGGAGTGATAATATTCCAAAAATAAGCAAACCTGTAGGGGTTTTCTTGACAGTATAAACACTAATAGGGTATAATTTATTGATTGTTTTGGAAATAAAATGCATATTGCAAATAAAAAGAGGAAGGTGTTACAACAATGGCTGAAAAAAAGAATCTGTTAACAAGAGAAGGCTTAAAGAAGTATGAAGATGAGCTTCAAGAATTAAAACTTGTAAGACGTAAAGAGATTTCTCAGAAGATTAAGGAAGCGAGAGAGCAGGGGGACTTATCCGAAAATGCAGAATACGATGCAGCAAAAGATGAGCAGAGAGATGTAGAAGCTCGTATCGAAGAGTTAGAGAAACTCTTAAAAAATGTTGAAGTCGTTGATGTTGAGCAGGTTGTTGGTGCAGTTACCGAAGTGGCATTTGGATGTAGCGTTAAAGTATTAGATAAAGAATTAAAAGAAGAGATGGTGTTGACCATTAAAGGTGCCAGCGAAGCAGACAGCTTGAGCGGTAGCATTTCTAATGAATCTCCTCTCGGAAAAGCCTTGCTTGGTGCAAAAAAAGGGGAAACCGTAGAAGTAGAAGCTCCTGTTGGAGTAATTAAATATAAAGTAGTTGATATCTGGATGGACTAAGAAGTATCGGTATGCAGGATGTATCGATAAAGACTGGAAATGGTTGGAGATTATATCCGCAGAAATGCCATGATATACGAGATGTTATGGCACGAATAGAGTTTTGGAGAGATTTAGTTAGATTGGAGAGACCATCGTGGGAGAAAATCAGAATCAGGCAAAGAATCAGGCGCAGGAACAGGATTTGGGACAGCTTTTAAAAGTGCGTCGTGAGAAGTTGGCAAATTTACAGGAAAACGGAAAAGACCCGTTTGTTATTACAAAATATGATCAGACACATCACACCGACGAAGTGAGAGATTTGTATGAAGTTCATGAAGCAAAACTTCTTGCAGGCCGAGTGGCTCCTTCTACGGAAGGCTTGTCAGAGGAAGAGGCCAAGGAAGTTTTGAATCAGGATTACAATGACAGAAGAAGCATCATGGATGCGGACCCGATTCGCGTATCCATCGCAGGCCGTATGATGTTTAAACGTGTTATGGGGAAGGCATCGTTCTGCAACCTACAGGATATTGCCGGAAAGATTCAGGTGTATGTGGCAAGAGATGCCATCGGCGAGGAAGCCTATGGGGAATTTAAAAAGTCCGATATCGGCGATATTTACGGTATTAAAGGTTATATCTTCCGGACCAAGACCGGCGAAATTTCCATTCACGCAGAGGAAATGATTCTTCTTTCCAAGAGTTTGCAGATTCTTCCGGAGAAATTCCACGGACTGACCGATACGGATACCCGTTATCGTCAGAGATATGTAGACCTTATCATGAATGAGGAAAGCAAGAAGACCTTCATTTACCGTTCCAAAATCATTGCGGCAATCAGAAAGTATCTTGCAGGAGAGAACTTCCTGGAAGTAGAGACACCGATGTTGGTATCCAATGCGGGCGGTGCTGCAGCAAGACCCTTTGAAACTCATTTCAATGCGTTGAATGAGGATTTCAAGCTTCGTATTTCCCTTGAGTTATACCTTAAGAGACTCATTGTAGGCGGTTTGGAACGTGTATATGAAATCGGAAGAGTATTCCGTAACGAAGGATTGGATACAAGACACAATCCGGAATTTACGCTGATGGAGCTTTATCAGGCATATACCGATTACAACGGAATGATGGACCTTACCGAGAATATGTTCCGCTATGTGGCGCAGGAAGTGCTTGGCACTACCACCATTACTTACAACGGCATTGAAATGGACCTTGGAAAACCGTTTGCAAGAATCACCATGACCGAGGCTGTAAAACAGTATGCCGGTGTGGATTTCGACGCAATCGAAACGTTGGAAGAGGCTCGTGCCATTGCCAAAGAAAAGCATGTGGAATTTGAGGAAAGACATAAGAAGGGCGACATCTTGAATCTCTTCTTTGAAGAGTTCGTAGAGGAGCATTTGCTTCAGCCGACCTTCGTTATGGATCACCCCATTGAGATTTCACCGCTGACCAAGAAGAAACCTTCGGATCCCGGCAAGGTAGAACGTTTCGAGCTCTTTATGAACGGCTGGGAAATGTGTAATGCATACTCCGAGCTGAATGACCCCATCGACCAGAGAGAACGTTTCAAAGCCCAGGAAGAGCAGCTTGCCCAGGGCGACGAAGAAGCCAACACAACAGACGAAGATTTCCTGAATGCATTGGAAATCGGTATGCCCCCTACCGGCGGTATCGGCTACGGTATCGACCGACTGGTAATGCTTCTTACCGATTCCCCGGCGATAAGGGATGTGTTGTTGTTCCCTACGATGAAGTCATTAGACAAATAAAGCTAGTAAAATCAATGGGTTCAGGTCTGTAGATGAAAAAATTACGACCAACTTACGACCAAATTTTTTAAAAATTAAGAGATAAGCTAAATAATTAAGTGCCTATTGAGCGTGATTCTCAGTAGGCACTTGTTTTATTGTCGAGAGTAATTATTCGCTTTTTATTGTATTTAAAAATTCCAGTAAGGTAGCTTTTTGTTGCGGTGAAAGTTTATACACCGCTTGCACAACCGGGTCAGATTGAATGCTTGTTTCCGCTTCATCACTGAAAAAATCTTTTAAAGAAATATCCAACGCATCACATATAAGAGAAAGAAATGATAAAGTTGGGTTTTTATTTTCAAGTTCAACATCGCGTAAATAGCTTTGCGAAACGCCTGCTTTATTAGCGAGCTTGTTTATTGTATAGTTCTTTTGCTCGCGAAAGTGTTTTATTCGATTACCTATATCCATCAGAATTACCTCCATATCGATAATCTATCATCTTTTTGTAAATATTATTATTCCTATAGAGATTGACATATATCGATATAGAGTGGTATTATGTATAGGCATATTTGACAGAAAAGGAGAAAAATTATGAAGAAAAAAGTATTATCAGTTTTGGTTACCGCTTTGTTATTGGTAACTTTAGTGGGTTGCGGAAAAGACAGTGATACCATTTCTGATTCAACACAAGAAAATGAAGAAGTTGAAAACGAAGTAGTTGAAGATGAAGAAGTTGAAAATGAAGAAGTTGAAGATGAAGCGGATTCTGAAACAACGGAAGAAGGATTTATGGACACATCAATGGACGGCGGAGCTCCTGCCGGTGAGACATTTGATGAAACAACAACTGAAGAGACCACAACAGAAGAAGTTGTACCTGTCGAAGTGACCTTTACTCTTATGTCCGAAGACGGTTCTGCAGTAGCATTTGAAGGAACAGTGCCTGAAGGATTGACACTTGTATCAGGCGATGGAACAAACCATATTGAATTTGCGTATGATGAAAACCCTGCTGTGACAGTATACCTTGACGGCGGTGCAGATGATAGTGTACTTCTTGCAAATGAAAGATACATCCGTGAAAGTGCACCCCAGTATCTTGAAGCACACTTCTTGAGTGAAGCTCCTGAAACATACCTAAATATAAACGACGCCTTCCGTGGTAGTTTCACAATCAACGGTGATTCATATTGGCTAATTGTTGGTCGTCAGGCCCATTGGCTCTGGTCAGCAGATTCAGATTATGATGGTAATGATGATTGCTATCTCTTAGTGGCATGTGCTTGTCATGATGGTGATGCACCTAATGATTCATGGGGTTATGTAGTAGATGCAGATGAATTAGATGAATTTGGATACTGTATTTGGAAAGCAATTCCATTTATGAACTATGCTGGTGGAGAAATTCTGGAGAACTTATTTACAATCACTGTAATGGTTGACCAGCCTGAAGTGAGCTCTACCTCAGAACTCGAAATGTCCGATTTTACTTATGAATTTCATGACGGCCGCATTGCAGGTGATATTGTGGAGTCCTTCTCCAACTAAATTATAAAAACTTTACTCCATCACACACAAGTGATGGAGTTTTGTTTTAAATATTAAAAAGAAAGGATAACAACATCATGTCGAATTATTATCGGGCAGAGTTTAGTCATGATATGCCACAATTTGCGGGTTAGGAAGATAATTATTTTGCCGGCACTAAGTAGATTTTCGTACCGACAAAATAATTTCAATGAAAACAGGGT
Organism: Lachnospiraceae bacterium; assembly: GCA_045578545.1. GTDB lineage: Bacteria > Bacillota > Clostridia > Lachnospirales > Lachnospiraceae > NK4A136. Next base: position 244 of record JAZNKK010000001.1, on the reverse strand, counting down.
TTGTACATAAAAATATGTTATGTGGTAATTCTAGGACTGAAAAATGCAACCGGTTGCAAAAATCTTCCCTAAAGGAGTGCATGGATATGGAGATTAAACGTGAGTATTATTTAGACTAACTTATAAAAAACAAAATAATGGATTGATAAAGAACATATTATCTGTTTTGCAGAATTTGTTTGATGAAATCTATAATACAGATATTTTCGAACGGTTTTACTCTAATTCTATTGACAAATTAACT